>DBGBLM010000107.1:0-4793 GCA_048448865.1 Collinsella sp. | reverse complement strand
ATATATAATAGGGATGCTTAGGTGTTAACTATACTTTCTTTTATACTCAACCAAGTTGGAAAGGAGGTTCCTTGATTCCCAAATACGAGGCGATAGCTGCAGATATTCGTCGAAGCATCGAGGATGGCGCTCTTAAACCGGGCGACAAGCTTCCCACCGTCGTTGAGTTCTGCGAGCTCTATAGCGTTTCCAAAATCACCGTCAAACGAGCTATTGAGCAAATCACCGAGGAAGGTCTTATTACCAGCCGACGCGGATCGGGTACCTACGTTAAGGACACGGCGGGGCTTCCCGGCCAGGCGTTTTTCCAGGGCAAAAACGACCGTGCCCAGGGTTTTTCGTATGAGCATCGCGGGGAGAAGGTGGCCTCGGTGGTCTACGATTTCTCGATCGTTAATCCACCGGCGGACATCGCAGCCCAGCTGGGAATTGCCGAGGATGACTTTGCCTATCACGTCGTGCGCGTGCGTCAGGCCGATGAGAAGCCCATCGTTATCGAGTACACCTACATGCCCCTCGAGCTGATTCCAGGGCTGAAAAAGAAGGATCTGTACGGATCGGTCTACCGCTTCATCCGCGAGCAATGTGGGCTGAAGATCTCGAGCTTCCACCGTACCATTCGCGCCGTGGCAGCAACCGAGGAAGAAGCCGAGCGTCTGGACACCAAACTTGGCTCTCCCCTGCTCGAGCTCACCCAAATTGGCTTTTTGGACAGCGGCGCCGCCTTTGAGTATTCGATCTCGCGCAACGTTGGCGACCGCTTTGAGTTGCACAACGTAACGTTGGCATAGGTTTTTGTAGTCACGCGGGCGCTCGTTTTGAGCAGTTTTACGCGGCGCCCCGCGCAACACAATGGGGGTATGAATATGTCCGATTTGATTAAACTTACGCCGATCTTCCACGAGAAGATCTGGGGCGGCCGCCAGCTCGAAACCGTATTTGGTTACGACATTCCCGAGGGGCCCATCGGTGAGTGCTGGGCCATCTCGGCCCATCCCAACGGCGACTGCCAGATTGCGGAGGGCCCGTATGCAGGCCACACGCTGTCGTGGCTGTGGGCCGAGCACCGCGAGCTCTTTGGCAACTGCGAGGGCAAGGAGTTCCCGCTGCTCATTAAGATTCTGGACGCCAAGGACGACCTTTCGATCCAGATTCATCCCAACGACGAGTACGCCGCCGAGCACGAGAACGGCAGCCTGGGCAAAACCGAGTGCTGGTATGTACTGGACTGCGAACCCGACGCCACGATTATCGTCGGCCAGCGCGCGCACGACCGCGCCGAGGCTGCACAGATGATCGAGGAGGGCCGTTGGGACGAGATGCTCAACGTGCTGCCGATTCACAAGGGAGACTTTTTCCAGATCGACTCCGGCACCGTTCACGCCATCAAGACCGGCACGCTGATTCTGGAGACGCAGCAGTCGAGCGACGTGACATATCGCCTGTACGACTATGACCGTCCCGGCACCGACGGAAAGCTGCGCCCGCTGCACATTGAGCAGAGCCTCGACTGCATCGACTTTGATGCTCAGGCTCCGACCGACGGCACGGTGACCGCGCCCGAGGTGGACGGCGTGACCGAGCTCGAGTCCAACCCCTGCTACACCGTCGATCGCGTGCGCGTCAACGGCAGCAAGACCCTCGACCAGCGCTGGCCCTTCATGTGCCTGTCGGTCATCGACGGCGAAGGCACCGTCTGCGGCGACCCCGTCCACAAGGGAAGCCACCTGCTGGCCCCGAGCACCGTCAGCTCCATCGACCTCGAAGGCAAGATGGAACTGATCATCAGCCACCTCTAGTTCGCACCAACAACCCAAACGCAACAAGGGGCTCCCCCGTTCACCAACGGGGGAGCCCCTTGTCCATATATATCAGCCCACCCGGCTCTCCAGACCAAAAAGCGAACGAGCAAAGCAACGCTCGTCTAGCAACGTTACCCAAGGACCTGGGCGGGCGTATAGGGCAACATCGATCGCGAGTTCCGCACGCAAAGGAGGCCACTTAATGTGTCCACCGTCTTGCGCAGGACTGCCCGAGCAGGCGATGTTGCCCTATACGCCCGCCCAGGTCCGCCGGGATCACTGCAGCTTGACGATTGGCGCAAAACCTTTCATCAGCTTTTTGGTCTGGCCGGTCTTTTCGAATTGAACCTCGATCATGTCTCCGGCGACCGAGATCACGGTACCCGTGCCAAAAGTCTTGTGGCTCACGGTATCGCCCGCGGCAAAGTCCTGCGATGCGCTGGCACGATCGACCTTGCGCTCCACCGTCGGGGACACCTTGGAAGACGGCTTTTTGGCTCGCGACGCGCCCGAACCAAAAGTCGAGGCAACACGGCCGGCGTCAGGCGAAACCCCACGATGGCGCTCGGTCCCGTAACTGCTGCCGCCAAAGAAATCGTCAAAGCTCGATCCGCCGCGCGAACCGGAACCGCCGGTCGAGCGCGTATGCGAGCCAAACACCTTGCCGCCGTACATATCCGAGCCCATGCCCGAGCCAAAGGTGCCGTGACGGTCGCCGCGCTTCTCCCAGCCCGTGCCCTCAAAACCGGCAGAACCGATGCCGCTAAACTCGATATCCTCAAACGGAATCTCGTTGAGGAAGCGCGAGCGCGGGTTGGCAGAGGTCGAGCCGTAGGTGCGACGCGTGGCCGCATAGGTCAGGAACAGGCGCTTGCGAGCACGCGTGATGGCGACGTAGGCCAAGCGGCGCTCCTCCTCGAGCTTGCCCGGATCGTCACTACCGCCAAAGTCGTGCACGTGCGGGAAGATACCCTCCTCCATGCCGGCCACGAACACCGCCGGGAACTCCAGGCCCTTGGCGGAGTGGATGGTCATCATGGTAATGGCATGCGTCTCGCCGGCCAGGGAATCCAAGTCGGAGCGCAGGGCCAGCCACTCCATGAGTGCCGGCAGCGCCTTACAGGTGAGCGGACCGTAGGTGCGCTCGATCTCGTCGGCATGCACGGCGCCCGCCGGCAGCTCAGTCGGCGCGGCATACGCGTTGCCCGCGATGGCGGCAGCCAGGGCATCCTGCGGCGAGAGCGCCGGGGCCGCCAGGCTATCGAGCGGATTGGAACCCGCGGCATCACGCGCGCCAACGAGCGCCTCAAACGAAGACACGGGCGCAGACGGGCCGGGCTCGGGCGCAGGCGCGCTCACCACAACGGGCTCGGGCTCGGCGCCGGCGGGCACATCGGCAACACCGGCCGCGCGCAGCTCTTCCAAGCTCTCGAGCGTACCCTCGATATCCTCGTGCGTCTCCTCAAATTCGGCTGCGACGCCCAAGAATTCCTGAATGTTCTCGGCGCGACTCTCGGACTCCATGGTGCCCTCGGCGCGGAACGCCTGCAGCAGGCCCGTCTTGTCGACAATCATCTCGACGACGTCCTTGAGCTCGCCGTCCATGCGACGGCCCTCGCGCACCAGCGCCACAAAGCTCGACAGGCCGTTACGCACCTTGGCGCTAAACATGCCTGTCTCGGCTGTTGCGATCTCGCAGGCCTGAAAGAACGAGCAGCGATTGTCGCGCGCCAGCTGCTCGATCTTTTGGATCGAGGTGGAGCCGATGCCGCGGCGCGGCGTGTTGATGACGCGCTTGACGCTCATCTCGTCGGCCGGGTTCACGATCATCTTAAGGTAGGCCATGACGTCGCGGATCTCAGCACGGTCGAAGAATCGCGTGCCGCCCACGATCTTGTAGGGCACGCCTGCGCGCAGGAACATATCTTCGAGGATACGCGACTGGGCGTTGGTGCGGTAGAACACGGCGATATCGTCGTAGCTCGTGCCTTTGGCATGCAGTTTTTCGATCTCGCCGGCAATCCAGCGGCCCTCATCGCGCTCATCGCTCGCCTGGAAGGCCTGGATCTTCTCGCCATCGCCCTCGGCCGTAAACAGGCGCTTGTCCTTGCGCTGCGAGTTGTGGCGCACCACGGCGTTGGCGGCGCTCAGGATATGGCCCGTGGAGCGGTAGTTCTGCTCCAGCTTAACGGTCTTGCAGTTTTTAAAGTCCTGTTCAAAGTCCAGGATGTTGGTGATGTCGGCGCCACGCCAGCTATAAATGGACTGGTCATCGTCGCCCACGACCATGAGGTTTTGGTACTTGGCGGCCAGCAGGTTGGCGATCTCGTACTGGACGTGGTTGGTGTCCTGATACTCGTCGACGCTAATGTAGCGGAAGCGCTCCTGGTACTTGTCGAGCACCTCGGGGCGGGTGCGCAGCAGCTCGAGCGTGCGCACGAGCAGGTCGTCGAAGTCCATCGCGTTAGCGGCGCGCAGGCGGCGTTCCAGCTCCAGGTAGACCTGCGCGGCCTTTTTGTCGTTGGGGCTATCGGCGGATTTGAGCATGTCCTCGGGGCCGATCATGGCGTTTTTGGCCGAGCTGATCTTGCTGCGGATCATGTTGATGGGGAACTGCTTTTGCTCGATACCGAGCGCCTGCATAATGTCACGCACCATGCGCTTTGAGTCATCGTCATCGTAGATGGTGAACTGACCGGTGTAGCCCAGCAGGTCGGCGTCCTCGCGCAGCATGCGCACGCACATGGCATGGAAGGTGCACACCCACATACCGCGGGTGCCGCTGGGGATGAGCGCCGCCAGACGCTCGCGCATCTCGGCCGCGGCCTTGTTGGTAAATGTGATGGCCAGTATATTCCACGGGTTCACCTGCTTCTCCTCAATCAGGTATGCCACCCTGTGGGTCAGCACCCTGGTCTTTCCGGAACCGGCCCCAGCTAAAATAAGGAGAGGCCCTTCCGTTTGAAGGACTGCCTCCTTCTGCATGGGATT
>DBGBLM010000106.1:0-2780 GCA_048448865.1 Collinsella sp. | reverse complement strand
GGACATCATTCGCTTCCACTGCGTCATTTGGCCCGCTATGCTCATGGCCATTGGCGAGGCTCTGCCCGAGCACGTCTTTGCCCACGGCTTCCTGACCGTGCGCAATGCCGAGACTGGCAAGGCCGAGAAGATGTCCAAGAGCCGTGGCAACGCCATTGCCCCGCAGGATGTTATCGACATGCTGGGCGTCGAGGGTTATCGCTACTACTTTATGACCGACGTGGTCCCCGGCACCGACGGCGCTATCAGCTTCGATCGCATGGAGCAGGTCTACAACGCCGATCTCGCTAACAGCTGGGGCAACCTCATCTCGCGTTCGCTCAACATGAGCGGCAAGTACTTTGACGGTTGCGCGCCCGCCAAGCCCGCATCGTTCGATGCGTTCGATAACCCGCTGGCAAAGATCGCCGATGGCCTGGCCGAGCGCTACATGGCCAAGATGGACGTGCTCGATTATGGTGGAGCTAAGGACGAGGTCATGGAGCTCATCCATGCCGCCAACCACTACATCGAGGACTCCGAGCCCTGGGCGCTTGCCAAGGACGAGGCCAAGGCTGACGAGCTGGCGTTTGTGATCTACAACCTGCTCGAGGCCATCCGCATTGCCGCTCACCTGCTGATGCCGCTCATGCCCCAGACTTCTGCCGAGGCCCTGCGCCGCCTGTCCTGCGAGGACGAGGCCGCGAGCGACGACCTCAAGGGCATTTGCGCTTGGGGCCTGCTTGCCGGTGGTCAGCCCGTCGAGAAGGGCGAGCCGCTGTTCCCGCGTCTGGGCTAAGCCGCTGCGCGCCATATCGGCAATTTGCTGTTTAGCTGTAAGGGCATGGCCGCAACGGTCCATGCCCTTTTGCTTTACGATGCAGCCACCATGTTAAGGAGGCAACCATGACAACTTCGCCTTTGGCAAACCCCACGGCAACTAGGGAGCTGCTAGAGGAGTTTGGCCTTGCGACCAAGCATCGCCTGGGCCAGAACTTCCTGATCGACAACCATGTGATCGAACGTATCTGTGAGCTCGCTGAGCTTGCGGGCGATGAGCGCGTGCTCGAGGTCGGCCCGGGTTGCGGCACGCTGACGTTGGCCCTGCTGCAGGAGGCGGCGTGCGTTACGTCGATTGAGGCAGATCCCGAGCTCGAGCCGGTGCTCGATGCTCACGCCGCTGACTATGCCAACTTCCGCTTTATCATGGGCGATGCGCTCAAAGTGACGCCGGAGCAGATTGAGCAGGCCGCCGGTGGTGAACCCACGGTGTTTGTCGCGAACTTGCCCTATAACGTGGCGGCGACAATCATCCTGCAGTTCTTCCAGACGATGCCCGCGCTCAAGCGCGCCGTCGTCATGGTGCAAAAGGAGGTTGCCGATCGTATTGCCGCAACGCCGGGCAACAAGACCTATGGCGGCTACACGACAAAGCTCGGCCTGTATGCGCAGGTTACGGGTCGCTTTGAGGTGCCGCCGCGTTGCTTTATGCCGGCGCCGCACGTGGACTCGGCCGTCGTGCGTATCGACCGTGTTGACGGCGTGGTGCCCGAAGGACTCGACCGCGAGTTTGTGGCCCGCGTGATTGATGCTGCATTTGCTCAGCGTCGCAAGACCATTCGCAACTCCATGAGCGCCAACGGCTTTGCCAAGGACGTGCTCGATGCCGCCTTTGAGGCTTGCGGTATCGCATCCACCACGCGCGCCGAAACGCTTGATGTTGCCGACTTTGTCCGCCTGGCCCAGGAGCTAATCCATGACGCTTAATGCCGAACGCGTGACGTTTACCAAGAAAAAGAAGACGGTTGCTTGTCCCGTGCCCTTGGCGCCGCTTGCCGACACGCATGCGCATCTGCTTTCGTTTTGGGGCAAAGAAGTGCCCGAGACGCTCGTGCGCGCCAAAGCCGCGGGCGTCGACCTGTTGGTGACGATGTTCGACCCCATCGCTGACAAACGCAGCGTGACGGACTATAGCGACTGGCTCGTGCGCGAAATTCTGCCGATGCAGGATATCCCTCAGATCAAGTATCTTGCCGGCGTGCATCCGTATGGCGCGCCGGGCTATACCGACGACGTTCACGCACAGGTCGTTGCCGCACTCGATGACCCCTTATGCGCCGGTATTGGCGAAATCGGCCTGGACTACCATATGGACTATGACGACGATATCGCGCCGGCACCCCATAACGTGCAGATTGACTGCATGGCGCGCCAACTCGAGCTTGCCGTGTGCCGTAACGTGCCGGTGGAGCTGCATCTGCGCCACGAGGACACGGACTATGAGCGTACCTCGCACGTGGACGCCTACAACGTGCTTCGTGAGGTGGGCGTGCCCCAGGCCGGTTGTGTGCTGCACTGCTTTGGCGAGGACCGCGCCACGATGGAGCGCTTTGTGGAGCTGGGCTGCTATATCGCCTATGGTGGCGCGGCCACCTTTAAGCGCAACGACGACGTGCGCGAGGCATTTGCGGCAACCCCACTCGATCGAATTTTGTTCGAGACGGATTGCCCGTATATGGCTCCGGAGCCCATCCGCGGTCTTGAATGCGAGTCCGCAATGATCTCCATTACGGCAAACGCGCTGGTTAACGACCGTGTCGATCGCACAGGTGAGGACGCCGAAACAATCGCGCAAGCCGCTTGGGAAAATGCCTGCAAACTTTTTCAAAAATAGTTCTTGCGTTCGCGGTGGCGCTCCGTTATTCTAAGTCCTGCACGCGGGCGTGGCGAAATTGGCAGACGCGTACGGTTCAGGTCCGTATGGGGGCAACCCCATGAAGGTTCAAGTCCTTTCGCCCGCA
>DBGBLM010000105.1:0-23481 GCA_048448865.1 Collinsella sp. | reverse complement strand
TTGGCATGGGAGCCTCCCAACCTCGTTGCGGCGCGGCTGCGCCTATGGCACTTCAACATCATTGTCGCAGCCCCGACCCGCGGTCACGAGCGGGGGCTCCTATCTTTTTAGTGCCCTCGGATTGGGTCATAGTGTCTGTCCGTCCTCTATCTGCGGTGTTGCCCTGGTTGGCACTTAGGGACGTTCCTTTTCTGCCGGCACTTGGGGACAGTCCTAGTCGTTGGGGATCTACCGACGCATTGGGGGTTTGCGCCTTCCATGCATGACAGCCGTCTCTTTTATGTTTCCTTTAGCCGTTGCTGCCTAGGATGGGGGTTAGTCGGTAGGAAGGGAGCGTCTATATGGACGACGCGAGCGAGCGTTCAATCGAAGAGGACATGCTCGATCAGTTCAACTACTTTGATGATGAGGACGAGGAGCTGATCGACCGTCGCGAGCCAGCGCCGCTTGATTCCTTTGATCTGGTCGATGAAGAGCCCGACGAGGACGAGGGCGAATCAACGGAGCCCCCACAGTCTCCGCGCCTGGACTCGCTGCTTTCGAGAGTCCCTATGCACCACGGCGCTCGTGCCGGTGCACTCCATATGAAAACTGACTGGCGCCAGATCGTGACGGCAGGCGATGAGCTTGCCGTCGATGCGCCGCTCACCGATAAATCATCCATCATCTGCCGCACCGGCATGCTTATGCTGGCAAGCGGAACGGGTGCCTGGCGCGTGCGCGATACCATGAATCGTGTTGCCGCCGTACTCGGTGTCACCATCCACGTTGACTTAAGTCTCCTGTCGTTTGAGTGTACCTGCATCGAAGATGGTCACTGCTTTAATGAGGTTGTCAGCTTGCCCACAACGGGCGTCAATACCCATCGCATTTGGATGATGGAGAGCTTCTTAAAGGAAATCGAGACGTATGGGCGCCGGTTTACTGTGCACGAATACCACGAGATGCTCAAGACCGTTGAGAGTTCAAAGCCCGACTACTCTCCCTGGCAACAGGGTCTTGCGGCAGCTTGTGCTTGCGGCGCCTTCGTCTTTTTGCTCGGCGGCGGCCCTATCGAGATGGCCTGCGCGTTTGTGGGCGCTGGTGTCGGTAACTTTGCTCGCTCCCATATTCTCAAGCAAGGCCTTGGTCAGTTCAGCGCGCTGACGACCGGCGTTGCGCTCGCTTGCGTTTCGTATCTGCTGGCATTGCTCGGCCTTGGCCAGGTCATACCGGGGGCAATGTCGCACCAAGAAGGCTATATCGGCGCCATGCTCTTTGTGATTCCCGGCTTTCCGCTCATTACGGCAGGCCTCGACATCGCTAAGCTCGACATGCGAAGCGGTATCGAGCGCCTTTCATATGCCGTATCGATTATTGTGATGGCGACCCTCGTAGGTTGGATGGTTGCCGAGTGTGTTGGCCTGGCGCCGGACGACTTTGCCCCACTGGGCCTTTCGCCGCTTGCCCTTACGCTCCTGCGCGTGGTGATGAGCTTCGTTGGCGTATTCGGCTTTTCGGTGATGTTCAACAGCCCGGTAAAGATGGCCGCGGCAGCTGGGTTGATCGGCGCCGTGTCCAATACCCTGCGTCTGACCCTTGTCGATGCGCCGACGATGATTCCCTTCCTGGGCCTCAGCACGGGAATGCCTCCCGAGGCAGCAGCGTTTATCGGCGCGCTGGTATCGGGGCTGCTCGCAAGCTTGGCTGAAGTCAAGCTCACCTACCCGCGCATCGCCCTCACGGTGCCTTCGATTGTCATTATGGTGCCGGGCTTGTATCTGTATCGCTCGATGTATTACATGTGCACCTTCGACACGGTCAATATGCTCGGCTGGTTTGTGCGCGCAGTGCTCATCGTAGCGTTTCTGCCCGTTGGACTGGGTGTGGCGCGTACGCTCACCGACCCTCGCTGGCGCCACACCAGCTAATTGGTACAAGGGGGACAGGTTACTTTGCACCAAATGAGTTGCGGTGAAATAGGGACTGAATTGCTGCTTAAAGGGTCAAAACAGTCCGTATTCCACCGCAACTTATGGGGTCGGGGGATTATCGGTGCCCTGCATCTTCATAAACTCAACGCTTACGAAGCGCATGCGTTTCGTGCTAGGCTGGTTCCACCACATAAGTAGTCGCAGACGCGCGTACCACGGGCGGGCGAGATGAAGTTCCAACAGCTCCATCTTGCCCGCCCGTTTTTGTTGCGTGGCGCCGCGGTACAACACAGAGAGGAATCTGCCCTTTATGCCTATCAACAAACGAGAGAGCCTGCTGTTCACCTTTATCATGTGCTTTTGCATGGTGCTCTGGATGAGCATCTACAACGTTGCCCTGCAGCACGGGGCCATCAACGGCGAGGTCGTTGCCGCTGCGTGGCTCGGCTTCCCCGTTGCCTACATTTTTGCCATGTGCTGCGACTGGTTCGTCGCCAGCCCGCTCGCCAAGGGTTTCGCCTTTAAGTACTTGGTCACGCCGGGCAAGAGCTCGCCACTTGCCATGACGCTCGCCGTCAGCTCCTGCATGGTCGTTCCCATGGTCATCATCATGTCGCTGTACGGTGCCTGCGAGGGTCTGACGCACATGCCCGGCGGCATCCTTGCGAACCTGTATTCCGTGCCCGCGATCTGGATGATCAACATCCCGCATAATTTTGTGATGGCGCTGCCGTGGAACCTTTTGGTAGCCGGTCCGATTTCCCACTTCGTCTTCCGTCGCGCCTTCCCTGTGGGGACGGTTTTCGAGGAGGAGCATGCCGAGCTCTTGGAGCAGGCTATGGCTCCTGAGTGCGAGTAGCTCGCTTAGGGATCTGCTGAGCGCGGGCGACTTGCTTGGTTGGAGCCCTAAGCGTGGATAGCTCTCTCGGCGACATCGCGGGCGTGAGCGGTGCGCATGACCGGAGGGCCCGTGCTGCTCCGTTGCCCGACGTGCTAGCGCGCAGAACAATCTGTTGGTGCATTCGGCGGCTGCTGAAGCGTTTCGGCAGCCGCTTTTTATACGGAGTTTAAATACAACAGTCTGTTGTATTACGTAGAGTGGTATATCTCTAGCAGGAAAAATGCGAGAGACGGAGCATTATGGCGTTGCTAGTAGGACTGGACGTAGGGTCGACGACGACCAAAGTTTACGCGATGCACGAGGATATGACCGAGGCGTGGTGGGGATATCGCCGCCACGGGGCGTGTCAGACAGCGAGCGTGCGCGCCATGCTCGGCGAGCTCGCCGAGCGCTTTCCCCATGAGTCGCTGCGCGTTGCGGTGACCGGCTCGGGTGCGCGCGATATCGCGACCGCGCTGGGCGCCTCGTACGTTCAGGAGGTGGTCGCCAACGCGCTCGCGATCAGCAGGTTCTATCCGCAGACGCGCTGCGCCATCGAGCTGGGCGGCCAAGACGCCAAGATGATCTTCTTCCGCACCAACGATAAGGGAGACATCGAGGTTGCCGACATGCGCATGAACGGCTCGTGCGCAGGCGGTACCGGTGCATTTATCGACGAGATGGCAAAGCTCATGGGGGTCGGCACCGAATCGGGCGAGTTCGAGCAGCTCGCAAGCCGGGGAACGACCGTCCACGAGGTCTCGGGCCGCTGCGGCGTGTACGCAAAGACCGATATCCAGCCGCTGCTCAACGAGGGCATTCCTACCACCGACCTGGCGCTTTCGGCGCTTCACGCGGTCGCCCGCCAAACGATCGGCGGTCTGGCCCAGGGTATCGACATCGAGCCGCCGGTAATCTTCGAGGGCGGTACGCTCGCCTACAACCCCACGCTGGTCCGCGTGTTCCGGGAGCAACTGAATCTATCGGACGATCAGGTTATCGTCCCGCGCGATCCGCAGATCATGGTCGCGCGCGGTGCCGCCCTGTCGCTGACCGACATGTTCGCATCGTCCCAACCGATCGACCTTCCCGACGCTTTTGTCCGGCTGGATAAGCTCGAGACGGTCGCGCCCGCAAGCGGGGAGGGACGTCTTGCCCAGCCCTTTTTTGCCACACCTGCCGAGCAGGCGGATTTTACGGCACGCCATGGCAAAGAGACGCCGGCAAAGGGTCCGGATGCGTATGCGCCCGGAGAGACGGTGCGTGTGGCGCTCGGTATCGATTCGGGGAGCACGACGACCAAGTTCGCCCTGGTCGATGAGGCGGGTGAGCTTGTCGATTCGTTCTACGCGTCTAATAACGGCAGACCGCTCGACGTCGCCCAACAGGGTCTTGTCAGCTTGAAGAACCGCTGGGAGACAGCGGGAGTCACGCTTGCGATCGATGCCGTGGGCACCACGGGATACGGCGAGGAGCTTTTCGCGCGCGCGTTCCACGCCGACTACCATACGGTCGAGACGGTCGCGCACGCCCGCGCCGCGTGCGCATGCGTTCCCGATGCGACCTTCGTGCTCGACATCGGCGGACAGGATATGAAGGCCATCTGGCTCAACCACGGCGTGCTGACCGATATCGTCGTCAACGAGGCGTGCTCTGCGGGCTGCGGCTCGTTCCTCGAGGGTTTTGCCAAAAACCTCGGAATAGCCGTTGAGGATATCGCGACCGAGGCATTTTCGTCCAAAGCCCCCGCCGTTCTCGGCAGCCGCTGCACGGTGTTCATGAACAGCAGCGTCGTTTCCGAGCAGCGGCGCGGTAAGGGTCCGGGCGACATCATGGCCGGTCTCTGCCGTTCGATTATCGAGAACGTGTTCACCAAGGTCATTCGCGTTTCAAATCTCAACCGTCTGGGCGACAAAGTCGTCGTCCAGGGCGGCACGTTCCGAAACGACGCGGTGCTGCGCGCATTCGAGCAGTATCTGGGCAAACCCGTCACGCGTGCGCCCCACCCGGGGCTGATGGGCGCTATCGGTATCGCCCTGCTCGCGCGCGAGGAATGCCGCAAGGGCGACGCCGGCACGTCGTTTATCGGGCTCGATGCCGTGGAGCGCTTCGAGCATCGCGAGTTCGGCGGCGTTACCTGCCGTCGGTGCAACAACCGCTGCCAGCGCGCGGTCGTGGCATTTGGCGACGGCTCGCTTTACGTCACGGGCAATCGCTGCCCGCGCGGCGGCGCCATCTCATGGGATGAGCTCGTGCGCGAGGTTCCCGCGGCGGAGGAGCTGCGTCCGCAGGGTGCTTGCGAGGCACAGGCGCCCGGCACGGGGCGCGACCGGACCGCGGCTGCCCCCAATCTCTTTGTCGACCGCGAGAAGCTGCTGTTCGAGTCGTACCCCACGGTTCCCGTCTGCGGGGGGCGCGATGTCACGATCGGCATTCCCCGTGTGCTCGAGTTCTGGGACACCATGCCGTTCTGGTCGACGTTCTTCAGCACGCTCGGCTTTAAGGTGCGCGTCTCGGGACGCAGCACCAAGGCGATGTACGAGCGCGGTCTGGCGCACGTCACATCCGACACCGTGTGCTTCCCGGCCAAGCTCGTCCACGGGCACATCCGCAATCTCGTCGACGCCGGCGTCGACCGCATCTTCATGCCCATCATCACGACGGTGCCCACCGAAAACACCGCCTCTACCAGCGAGTGGATGTGCGCCGTCGTAAAGGGATACCCCTACGTGATGCGCAATTCCGATAACCCGGAGGAGCGTTTCGGCGTTCCGTTCGATACGCCGCTGTTCCACTGGTACGACGAGGGCGACCGAAACCGCCAGCTCAAGGCGTGGTGCAAGGAGACCTTCGATATCGATGCCGACCTGGTTGCCAAGGCGACCGAGCAGGCGGACCGCGCGCAGGAGACGTTTGAGAACCAGCTGCAGCTGCGCGGCAGGCAGGTGCTCGAGAACGTGCGCGAGGACGGCGGCTACGCGGTGGTGATCGCTTCGCGCCCGTACCACAACGACCCGCTGGTCAACCACGGGCTGCCCAAGCTCTTCTCTGAGCGCGGCATCCCCGTGCTGACGCCCGATGCGGTGCCGGGGGTCTGCAACGTCGACCTTTCCAACAGCCGCATCGACATCGTGAACAACTACCATGCGCGCATGCTGTCGTGCGCGGTCATCGTCGCATCGACGCCCGAGCTCGAGCTCGTGCAGATGGGCAGCTTCGGCTGCGGCCACGATGCGTATCTCACCGACGAGATCGCGCGCATGATGGGCGAGATGGGCTCCAAGGTTCCGATGATGATCAAGCTCGATGAGAGCGACGTCGCCGGTCCCATGGGCATTCGCGTGCGTTCGTTTATCGAGTCGGTCAACCGTCGTCGCGCGGAGGAGCGTGCCGAGGGCGCCCGGGTGCACGCGGTCCATCCGCTCGACGACCCGTATAAGGTCAAGTACACCAAGCGCGACCGGCACGACAAGATCGCGCTGGTCCCCAACACCTCCCATGCGTTCTGCAGGCTCATGACCGCGGCGATGCGCAATCAGGGCGTGCGCGCCGAGGCCCTTGATATCGGGCGCGAGGATGCCATCCGCCTGGGCAAACGCTATGTGCACAACGACATCTGCTTCCCCGCGCAAATCGTGATCGGCGAGGCGCTCGCGGCACTCAAGAGCGGTAAGTACGACCCGCACGACGTCGCCGTGGTGACTGGCAAGTATATCGGCGACTGCCGCCTGACGCACTACATGCCCCTGCTGCGCCGCGCGCTCGACGACGCGGGATACGACTATGTCCCGGTGCTCACCAACGACGACGTCGATGCCCACAATGCGCATCCGGGCTTCAAGCTCGGCCTTGGCCCGAGCATCCAGATCGCCTACGGTCTTCCCATGATCGATGCCCTCGAGGCCATGCTTAGGCGCATCCGTCCCTACGAGCTCGAGAAGGGCGCGGCGGACGCTGCGTTCGACCGCGCGCTCGATGAGGTTATCGAGGGCATGGAGCGCTCCGGGCTGAGAGGCCAGGCGACGGGCTTCAAACGCGCGCTTGCGATCATGGACGCCGTTCCGTACGACCGCTCGAACCCGCATCCGACCGTTCTCATCGTGGGCGAGTACCTGCTCAATTTCCATCTCGGCGCCAACCACGAGATTGAGCGCTACCTCGAGGACAACGGGCTCGAGGTCATCGAGGCGCGCATGACCGACGTGATCCGCAAGACCTATTTCTACAAGTATGCGCAGTCGCGCGAGTTCCACGTCGACCTGTCGCTGCCCGAAAAGGCCTGGTACGCCACGGCGGACAACCTGTTCGAGCTCGCGCACGACCGTTGCGACCGCCTGGGCGCGGCGAGCCCGCTCTACGAGCCGCCGACGCGCATGCCCGAGCTCGTGCGCGCGAGCGATAAGATCCTGCACCATACGTTCGATGCGGGCGAGGGCGTGCTGATTCCGGCGGAGATCCTCGAGCACGCCAAGCGCGGCTGCCGCAACTTCGTGATCCTGCAGCCGTTCGGGTGTCTGCCCAACCATGTCGTGGGGCGCGGGCTCATCCATGCGCTCAAGGAGCAGTATCCCACGGCGCAGTTCCTGCCGCTCGACTACGATCCCGACGTGAGCTTCGCCAACGTGGAGAATCGTCTTCAGATGCTCATCATGAACGCCAAGGCGCAGGGGTGCGGTGAGGCGCATGGCGAGACCGCGTAAGGACGCCGATGCGCCCGATGCACGCACCCGTATCATCGAGGCGTTTTGGGAGCTCATCGAGAACAACAGCATCTTCGAGCTGTCGGTTGGCGAGGTGACCCGCGCCGCCCAGTGCAATCGCGGAACGTTTTACTACTATTTTCACGATTTCGATGAACTCGTCGCCATCGCCATAGCCCAGCTGCTGCAGGATAACGAGCTCATCACCGATGCCCTCTGGCATTTTTCGAGCGAGGGCGACCTTTCGGCGTTCGACCGGCGCGACGTCCGCTGCCTGCTGCGGCGCATCGTCATCACCATGAGGGCGGGTGCCGCCGAGCAGGTCGTGCAGGGCATCCATACGATCATCATCGACCGCGTGAGAGAGATCGTCCACCCCGACGGAGAAGAGCTCAAGGCAGATTCGAGCTTTGCGGTGGGCTTTCTGGTCTCGGGCATCATGGGCTTTGTGATGGCGGTCGGCTTTGCCCGGGAGGGCGGCGAGGAGATAGACCTCGAGCAGCTGGGGGACAGCGCGTGCGCGTACCTGAGGGCGGTCGCCATGCAGACGGTGGAAACGGTCGCGCAAGTCGAGGGCGTCGATACATCCGAGCTGCTCGAACGCGTCTCCAAGGAGGCCGATGCCTATCGCGCATCGCGTGCGACGAGTCCCGACGTGGTGAAAGACACCTAGGGTTTCTCTTGCGGGGCGCCTGTCGCGCATCGCGCGGTGAGTCCCGCGATGCGGTCATAACCTGCATTCATGTGAGCCGGGTTTATAGATATTCCTCCAGCTGTTAACATAGACAACCTGTGGGTAAAGAGACAAAAGCGCCGCCGACGGGCGGGCGTTTTGATTTCGATGAACTCATGTAAGGAAACGAGCATGTTAGATAGATTTACCGATCGAGCGCGCAAGGTAATGTCCATGGCCAAGCAGGAGGCGCTCGATCTTCATTCAAATAAGGTGGGTACCGAGCATCTGCTGCTCGCGCTTGCCAAGGAGGACGAGGGCATTGCCGCTGAGGCGCTGCGCTCGCTCGACATCTCCTACGATGACATCATGGATACTCTCAAAGAGGTCCAGACCACGGTTCCCGAGCCCAGTGAGGAGACCGAGGCGGCCAAGCTCGCCTTTACGCCGCTCGTCATTAGCGTGATGGAGCGTTCATTCCGCGTGGCGCGTGAGAACAACCAGACCTACGTGTCGACCGAGCACTTGCTGATCGGCATCGTCGAAGAGGGCAACGGCATGGCCATGGACATCCTCATGCGCCTGGGTGTGTCGTCCGCTTCCATTAAAAAGGCTATCGAAAAGCTTACCGCCAAGGATCAGGACAAGAAGCGTCCGCTCGCCGGAGCCGGCGCCGGTCGTCCCGGTGCGGGCCTGCCGTTCTTTAGCGGCTCGGACGCCTCGCAGCAAAAGGGGAGCGGCACCGACACGCTCAAGCAGTTCGCCACCAACCTGACGCAGAAGGCGCGCGACGGCGAGCTCGACCCTGTAATTGGTCGCGAAAAGGAAGTCCAGCGCATGATGGAAATTCTTTCGCGTCGCACCAAGAACAACCCGCTTATCCTGGGTGACCCCGGCGTGGGCAAGACGGCCATCGTCGAGGGCCTGGCGCAGCAGATCGCTGCCGGCAACGTGCCCGAAAACCTTATGAACCAGAACATCTGGACGCTCGACCTGCCGGGCCTCGTTGCGGGCGCCAAGTATCGCGGTGAGTTTGAGGAGCGCCTCAAGAACGTGATCCAGGAGGCCACCGAGGCTGACGACGTCATCCTGTTTATTGACGAGATGCACACCATCATCGGTGCCGGTTCTGCCGAGGGCTCCATCGACGCGAGCTCCATGCTCAAGCCCGTGCTCGCGCGCGGTGCCTTCCAGATTATCGGCGCCACCACGGCCGAGGAATTCCGCAAGTACCTCACCAAGGACCCGGCCTTCGAGCGTCGCTTCCAGACCATCGATGTCGAGGAGCCGAGCGTCGAGGACACGGTCAAGATCCTGACCGCGCTCAAGCCGCGCTACGAGGAGCACCACCATGTGCGCTATACGCAGGGTGCTATCGAGGCCGCCGCGAACCTTTCCAACCGCTATATCCAGGATCGCTTCCTGCCCGATAAGGCCATCGACCTCATTGACGAGGCCGGCGCCCGCGCCCGCATCGCCGCGAATTGTGCACCCGAGCCGGTGCGCGAGGCCGAGCATCGCGTGGAGGAGCTTAAGGCTGCCGCGCAGGAGGCCACCGAGAGCGACGACATGAACAAGGCCGCTGAGATCACCGAGCAGCAGAAGGCCGCCGAGATTGAGCTCGCCGAGGCCAAGGCCGCCTGGACCGCCGAGCTCGACGCCAGCCCGCTCACCATCGACGTCGCCCAGATTGCCGACATCGTGTCCGTGACCTCTGGCGTGCCGGTTTCCTCGCTCACCGAGAGCGAGAGCCGCCGCCTGCTGCAGACCGAAAGCGTGCTCAAGACGCGCATCATCGGTCAGGACGAGGCCGTCGAGGCCGTTGCCAAGGCCGTGCGCCGCAGCCGCTCGCCGCTCAAGGATCCGCGTCGTCCCGGTGGCAGCTTTATCTTCCTGGGTCCCACCGGCACAGGCAAGACCGAGCTCGCCAAGACGCTCGCCGAGTACCTCTTTGGCAGTAAGGACGCGCTCATCAGCTTCGATATGTCCGAGTTCGGCAGTGAGTTCGAGGTCTCCAAGCTCATCGGTAGCCCTCCGGGTTACGTGGGCCACGACGAGGGCGGTCAGCTTACCAAGGCCGTTCGTCGTCACCCGTACTCGGTCGTGCTGTTCGACGAGATCGAGAAGGCGCATCCCGACATCTTCAACATCTTGTTGCAGGTGCTGGAGGAGGGCCGCCTGACCGATAGCCAGGGCAAGACGGTCGACTTCCGCAACACCGTGATCATCATGACATCCAACGTGGGCGCCCGCGAGATCGCGCAGGATGCGAGCGTCGGTTTTGGCACCACCGGTGAGCAGGGTCTCACGTCGAGCGAGATCAAGGGGCGTGCGATGGGCGAGCTCAAGCGCCTGTTCCGCCCTGAGCTGCTCAACCGTATCGACGATATTGTGGTGTTCCAGAAGCTCTCGGGCGAGAACCTGACCAAGATCGCGCACCTGCTGGTGGACGACCTGCGTCAGCGCCTGATCGCAAACGGCATGAACATCAAGCTCACCGATGCGGCCTATGACAAGATCGTGGCCGAGGGCACCGACCTCACCAACGGTGCGCGTCCGCTGCGCCGTGCTATTCAAAAGCTCATCGAGGACCCGCTGTCCGAGGAGCTCCTGGCCGGCGAGTGGGGCGAGGGCGATACCGTCCTGTGCGACGTGGCCGATGGCAAGTTTGTCTTTAGCCACGGCACGGGCGAGATCCCCGCACCGCGTCCGGCGGGCACGCTCGGTGGCGATACCGCCCCGGCGGCACCGCACACCGGCAACGCCGCGCCCGTGAGCGGCGGCGTGACCTCGGGTCCCGGCGGCATGATGCAAGCCGGTTCCGGCGCGCTGTAGGGATTAAACATACCTTGTATAACGGGGGCGTTTCCGATAAGGAGGCGCCCCCGTTTCTATTGAAATGTGCTTCAATCTGCCGTGCTATACTAAAATTGAGATTCAGTATAGCAAAGGAGTTGATATGCCTACATCAATACTCGACACGCGGCCAGTTCAGATGAACGTGCGTATAGATCGCCAGCTCAAAGAGGCAGGAGACGCCGTACTGACTCATATCGGCATGACGCCGTCACAAGCTGTGAGGGAGCTGTGGCAGTACTTGACCGAGAACGGTCATATGCCCGTCGCAAAAAAGAATGATGACGAAGTCCTGCCTGACGACATACGATCGAAGGCGAGTTCGTCCCGCGTCTCGGAAGGGGCTGCGTTAATTTCGAATTTTTATGAGCGGTTCTCGATTCAGAGGCCGAGCCCCGATGAAGCCTTTGATTACGACGAGTTATACGATCAAATGATGAGCGAGAGATTCAGTGATTGGATCGAATTATGAGCGGCGTCGGAACGAAACGTGTGCTCAAGCTGCTGATCGACACGAACGTCTGGCTAGATTACTTTCTCGCTCGCACGAATGCGACCAGGCCGATAGTCGAGCTCCTTTCTCGCGCGGCGGAAGCGGAGGATATCGTCCTCTTCTCGTCCTCCCTGTCTGTCAAAGACGTCTATTACATTCTGGGAAGGACGATGAAGGCCGACGCCCGCCGTGAGGGGGCTCTCACTCCCGAAGCCATCGCCGGTGCCGACGAGACAGCGTGGGCGTGCGTTCGCCTGATTCGGCAAAAGTCGATTATTGCCTCGGTCGGTGCAGACGAGGTCTTCGACTCCTTTGTGTTCAAGTATCATCACAACGACTTTGAGGACGACCTAATGCTGGGCGTCGCCAATCGCATTGATGCCGATTACGTCGTGACAGAGGACAAAAATCTCATCAAACATACCAATGGTGTATGCATTAATGTTCAACAGGCGTTGAAGTTGGTTGAAGGGTCCAACGTCCCTTCGGCACGGCCCGTCTAACCTGCTTTATCTTGATAAAGTGGCGTTTCCTCGCCGTTAGCCGATGATGCGAGGGCGCTCGGCGTTTTCGACTGGTTTATGCACGTATAGTTTGGGAATATACAAGGCGCATGTCTTATTGTCTAACCAGTTGCGCCAAGGAGGCACCATGGACTACAAGATTACCGGCTACGAGCCCGCCCAGCTGTTCCATTTCTTTGAGGAGGTCAGCGCGATCCCCCGTGGGTCTGGCAACGAGAAGGGCATCAGCGATTTCCTGGTCGCGTTTGCCAAGGAGCGCGGTCTCGATGTGTATCAGGACGAGGTCTACAACGTCATCATTCGCAAGCCCGCATCTGCCGGCGCCGAGAATGCCCCGACCGTGATGCTGCAGGGCCACATCGACATGGTGTGCGACAAGCTGGGCTCCGTTGAGCACGACTTTACGACTGATGGTATCGACCTGGTCGTCAAGGACGGCGTCCTCACCGCTAACGGCACCACTCTGGGCGCCGACAACGGTATTGCCGTCGCTCTGATGCTCACTGTGCTCAACGACGATTTGATTGCTCATCCGGCCCTCGAGTGCGTGTTCACCACCGACGAGGAGACTGGCCTGGTTGGCGCCGAGACACTCGACAAGTCCCAGATTAGCGCCCGCACCATGATTAACCTTGACTCCGAGGAAGAGGGCGTTGCCACCGTCAGCTGCGCCGGCGGCGTCGTCGTTACCTACACCTGCCCGATCGCGCGCGAGCACAAGACCGGTAGCACCCTCACGCTCGACATCTCCGGCCTGCTGGGCGGCCACTCCGGCAGCGATATCCACCTGGAGCGCGGCAACGGCAACCTCATCATGGCCCGCATCATCGACCGCCTGATGGTCGCCGGCGAGCCCGCCATCGTTAGCTTTAACGGCGGCACCAAGGACAACGCCATCAACCGTGAGTGCAAAGCTGTTCTGGTCTACGCCGACCACGCTGCCGCCGAGGCCGCGGCCCAGATCGCAAAGGGCATCATCGCCGACGTTACTGCCGAGCTCGAGGTCTTTGACCCCGGCTTTACCTGCACCGTCGAGATTGCCGACGACGCCGAGGTTGAGGCCATGGACGAGAAGTCCGCGCTTGCCCTCATCCGTGCCCTGCGTCTTGCCCCTAACGGCGTGATTCGCCGCAACGTCGCCACCGACGGCTCCGTCGAGGTTTCCTCCAACATCGGTGTGGTTGCCACCTCTGACGACCAGGTCAAGATCATGCTGTCCCCGCGCTCCTCGATCACCTCGCTGCAGAACGAGTTCAAGGACCGCCTGCAGACGCTTGCCGATGTCCTGGGCTTCGACGCCAAGTTTGAGTTCGAGTATCCCGGCTGGAGCTATGCCGAGCATTCGCCGGTCCGCGACATCTTTGTCGAGAGCTATCGCGAGCTCTTTGGCTCCGAGCTGCGCATCGAGTCCATTCACGCCGGCCTTGAGTGCGGCCTGTTTGCCGAGGCCCTGCACGGCCTGGACGCCATCGCCGTGGGTCCGACGCTCTCCGATGTCCACACCCCGGACGAGAGCATGGAGCTCGCTTCTGCCGAGCGCTTCTACGAGCTGCTCATCGACGTGCTCAAGCGCCTCGCTGCGTAAAGGTTGCGCTAGCAGCAGTCCGAGCCACGTGCTAGCGGATTGCAAATGACATTACGAGAGGGGGCACCCGAGCTTTTGCGACGGGTGCCCCCTCTCTTCTTTTGGGAAATGGGAGATTACGGACACCTAGCCCATATCCGCCTTGATGAGGTCGAGGGTGCGCTGACAGTTTTCGCAGACGGGGCCGAGCATATGCTCGCGCAGGTCCGCCATGCCGGGCAGGTCGGCGTATTCGTCCATGACCTCTTCCATGCAAATGGGCACCTCGTAGGCGAGGTCCATCATGGTCGCAAAGCAAAACTTCTCGGATAGCCCGGCATCGGTGAGCGTCGCCTCCAGCGCGGGGTCTCCCATACCGTGGTATCGGCGGATAGCACCTGGACCGATGCGCCCCACACGATTTTCGCCGCCAACGCTCATGGCAAGGCGCGCCCGGCGGCGCATGCGCTCGTATGCCAGCCCCGATGCGACATCGTACATTCGAGCCATCATGGCTGCGCCGTCGTTTCCAAGGAGCAGGGAATAGTTTTTCGCATGCGCATCCGGTGCGCCGATAATGGCGTTGAAGAACAGTATCTGCGTAAACAGATACAGGTTAAGTTGATGGTGGCTCGTATTTACGAGGAGCTCTTGAATGTCGCGTGTGGTCGGGCCGCCGTCTGCCGTGTACTTTTGGGCGGGCATCACCCCAAGTGCCTGACAGAAGTCTTCTTGATGTAGGCGCCTGATCGTTCCGTCTTTGACTTTCACGCGGTCATAGCGCTCAACAATGAGGGCAGGTTCGTCCTCAAACATACGATATTCGACGTTTGCCGTTGCGATGCCGGCGTGCTGGGCGCTTTTCATGCAGACAAACTCATTGAGAGCCTCGAGTTTAAAACCGATAACGCCATTTTTGAAAATATGCGTCGTGGGCGAGGACCCCATGCATTCGCACCAGCGACCGTCCATGAGTGCGAGAGCGAACTTGCCCTGATTGCCTCCAAGTGACCAACTTTCATCTAGACCCATCCACGATGCATCGCGGTCATCTCTGATCGACTTGAGACGGAGGGCAATATCGTGGTCGTCTATAGGGCGGTATTCGCCGTCGCGATGCAGGACGGCGTCGACGTCTTCTTCGACACAAAACTGTACTCCGCCCGGACAGTCGAGTCCGATATGGCTGAGCAGCGCAACGGGATTGTTGGGCCTGGTGTCGAATTCGACGGCGATCGCTTTTCGCTGGTCCTCGCTGTCAGGCAGAAGACCAAACAAGTACGGATTCATGACCTGTTGGCCGTATATGCGATTTGATACGGGTATGTTTGTCGATAGGGCTGGCCCGTCATAGTCATGATCGTAGGTAAAGCTGATAAGACCGTTCTCATCTTGCGTGAGCGTTCCAGCAGGCACGCCGCAAATAATGGTCCGAAGTGATGTTCTGGCCATTGGCTATTTCCCTTCGGGCTTGGTTTTGCTAGATGCGTTTGCGGCAATCGAGACTCCGAGATTGGACATGGCGAAATCGGCGAAGACCTCGTCGTAGAGTGCGGATGTAAAGGGGACATCTGGAAGAGCCGGAATGGCGGTACTACGACGGTTGCGATGATGAGGACGTTGAGTGTGATGGCGCCTGGGGATGCTGCGAGGCAGCGGATTGGCATGCGGGGCGTCGACTGGTCGCTCGTTTTTCGCTTCGCCGATATCCCCTTGTGCTGCGAGTGCCAGTCCAAGAGCGTCGAAAATCGCCAGCAACTTGTCGAGTCGAATGCCCGTGGCATCTCCCAGCTCGAGCGATGCGAGCAGGCGCTCCGAAACACCGGCCTTATTAGCGAGGGCGGCACGGGTGAGACCCTGAGCCTCGCGTGCCTGGCGCACGTAGATGCCAGCTTGGCGCGGTGTGGTGATGGGAAGGGTATCCACGGCGATCTCCTAACGTGCAGACTTTTGCATCATAGTATGACATGCAAAAGTCTGCATGAAAAGGCCTCATGCAAAACTCTGCATGAGGCCTCATCCGGACGTTTAGTGTTGAAGGGTGTTTTACAGCGCCAAAATCCCCAGATGCTCCAGCAAAATCTTGAGGCCGATGAGGACGAGCACGACGCCACCCACGATGGTGGCGGGCTTTTCGTAGCGCGCGCCAAAGGTGTGGCCGATCGCTACGCCGGCAACGGAGAAGACAAAGGTCGTGATGCCAATGAGCGACACGGCGGGAACGATATCGACCGAGAGCGCGGCAAACGAGATGCCCACGGCAAGCGCGTCAATCGAGGTGGCGATGGCAAGGATTAGATATTCGCCCAGGTCGATCTTTTCGGCATCCTTGCCGTCGCCTTCGTTCTCGTCCTCAGTAAAGGCTTCCCACAGCATCTTGCCGCCGATAAAGGCGAGCAGGATAAAGGCGATCCAGTGGTCGATGGGGCTGATGATGCCCATGAACTGGCTACCAAGGGCCCACCCAATTACGGGCATGCCGGCCTGGAAACCGCCAAAGAACAGGCCGAGTATCACGGCGACCTTAAGGTTGATCCTTTTCATGCCAAGGCCCTTGCAGATGGATACGGCAAAAGCGTCCATAGAAAGGCCGATAGCGAGCAACACAAGCTCTGCGAGTCCCATAGTCTGGCTCCCTCTCTGCGGGCGGGCCCGCGTGTACCTCTTGGGGGAGTAACAAAAAAGACCCGTGGCGTACGCGTTGCGCGCACAGCCACGAGTCTCGTTCATTAAGGCAAGCCAGGCCGCATCGGCCAGTGTGTTGACTTGCCGCGCCACCGGAGGCGAACCCGATCACGCGACTACTCCCTCATTTATGCGAATCCCGATGCTACCACATGAACAGCTGATTTGGGTTGGGCTCTCAGCTGTGTTCGCTCATTCTGTAAGCATCGGATTTCGCAAGCGCCGCAGGGACAAACCGTGAGAAACTATTTAGCGTTTATGGAGCGTATACGATGGGAGCGATGCCTTGGATAAGAACGAGCTGCAAAAGCGTATGGAACAGGCCATCCGCCTGACGGCACCTGGTCAGCCGATCCGCACCGCCCTCGACATGATCATCGCCGGTCACCTGGGCGCCCTTATCTGCGTCGGCGACACCGAAAACGTGCTCGCTGCCGGTAACGACGGCTTCCCGCTCAACATTTCGTTTACCTCGAACCGCCTGTTCGAGCTTTCCAAGATGGACGGCGCCATCGTTATCGATGGCGACCTCACCCAGATCCTGCGCGCCAACTTCCACCTCAATCCCGATCCCTCGCTCGCCACGAGTGAGACGGGCATGCGTCACCGTACTGCCGCTCGCATGTCGGTGCTCACCGATGCCATCGTGATCTCGGTTTCGGCTCGTCGCGCCGTCGTCAACGTGTACGTCCACGGCAAGAGCTACGAGATCCAGCCCGTCACCACCATCATGAGCTCGGTCAACCAGCTCGTCGCCACGCTCCAGACTACCCGTCAGTCGCTCGATCGCTCCCTGTTGCGCCTGACGGCCCTCGAGCTCGACGACTACGTCACACTCGCCGACATTACCGGTATTTTCTCGAGCTTCGAGATCATGCAGCAGGCAAAGACCGAGCTTAAGGATTGCATTGTCAAGCTGGGTAACCAGGGTAAGCTCGTGCAGATGCAGCTCGAGCAGCTCGCGGGCTCCAGCATGGATACCGAATACGACTTGATGATCCGCGACTACGCGAGCGATTCCTCTGAGGCCAACGCCGAGAAGATTCGCGCCGAGCTGAGCCGTATGACGCCTAAGGACCTGTCCGACCCGCAGCACGTGGCGGCAGTTCTGGGCTATGACGACTTGGACGAGGACTCCGTCATGACGCCGCTGGGCCTGCGCACGCTTTCGCGCGTGTCCGTCGTGCGCGACGGCGTGGCCGAGAAGATCGTCGACGAGTACGGCTCGCTGCAGGAGCTCATGGACGACATCAGCGAGGATCCGGAGCGCCTGGGCGACTTTGGCGTCAACAACCCTGCCATTCTTGCGGACTCCCTGTACCGCATGAAGGGCACCAAACAGGGGAACGCATAATGGCGCCCGTATGCGCCGTGGTCGTTGCCGGTGGCAGCGGCCAGCGCTTTGGTAACCCCGGTGGCAAGCAGCTCGTCAATGTAGCGGGCCGTCCGCTCATGAGCTGGTCCATCCGCGCGTTCGACCGGAGCGACAAGGTCGGCCACATCGTGGTGGTGTGTCCTGCCGAGCGCCGTGCCGAGATGCGCCGCCTGGCCATCGACCCGTTTGACTATGACACGCCCATCAGCTTTGCCGATGCCGGCGATACCCGTCAGGATTCCACCCGTGCCGGCGTGCATGCGGCTCCGGCGGGTTTCGAATATGTCGCCATCCACGATGGCGCTCGTCCGCTCATTACGACCGAGGCCATCGACCACGCTATCGACGTGCTCATGGGTGACCGCTCGCTCGACGGTGTCGTGTGCGGTCAGCCCGCGATCGACACGCTCAAGATCGTCGACGGCGATAATATCGTCGAGACGCCGCCGCGCGAGCTCTATTGGGCCGCGCAGACGCCGCAGATCTTTAGCGTCGACGCCATGAAGCGCGCTCACGCCGCTGCTATCGCCGAGGGTTTTATCGGTACCGACGATTCATCGCTGGTCGAGCGCATGGGCGGGCGCGTCCGCTGTGTCCAGAGCCCGCGCGATAACCTTAAGGTGACGGTGCCCGAGGACCTGCGTCCCGTAACCGCGATTCTGCTTGGCCGTATGGCCGAGGGAGAGGACCTTCCCCATGTTTAGTAACCTGCGCATTGGCCACGGCTACGACGTCCACCGTTTGGTGGAGGGGCGTCGATGTATCATCGGCGGGGTCGACATTCCCTACGAGCGCGGCCTGCTGGGCCACTCGGATGCCGATGTGCTCGCGCACGCTTTGGCCGACGCCATTCTGGGCGCCTGCCGCGGGGGAGACATCGGCAAGCTATTCCCCGACACTGATCCCGCCTACGAGGGTGCTGATTCGATGGTGCTGCTCGCTCGCGTGATGGACTACGCGCGCGAGCTGGGCTTTGAGTTTGTCGATGCCGATTGCACCATTGCCTGCCAGCAGCCCAAGATCACCCCGCACCGCGATACCATGCGCGCCAACCTTGCCCAGGCCCTGGGCGTTGACGTCGAAAACGTGGGCGTCGCCGCCACCACGACCGAAAAGCTCGGTTGGGAAGGCCAGGGCGAGGGAATCGGCGCCTGGGCCGTCTGCCTGCTACAGAAAACCGTTAAGGAGTAACGAATGCGTATCTACAACAGCGCTACCCATAAAAAGGAAGAGTTCCAGCCCATCGAGTCCGGCAAGGTCCGCATGTACGTGTGCGGCCCCACGGTCTACGACAACATCCACATCGGCAATGCCCGCACGTTCATCAGCTTTGACGTGATTCGTCGCTGGCTCATCGCGAGCGGCTACGAGGTCACGTTCGCCCAGAACCTCACCGATGTCGATGACAAGATCATCAAGCGCGCCAACGAGCAGGGCCGTACGGCTGCCGAGGTCGCAACGGAGTTCTCGGATAAGTTCATTGGCGTCATGCGCGCCGCCAACGTGCTCGATCCCGATGTGCGCCCCCGCGCCACCAAGGAGATCGGCCCCATGATCGCCATGATCAAGACGCTTATCGAGCAGGGCCACGCTTACGCAGCCGATAACGGCGATGTGTACTTTGCCGTGCGCAGCGATCCCAACTATGGTCAGGTCTCGGGCCGCAACATCGACGACCTGATGGTGGGTGCGCGCATCGAGGAGAACGAGGACAAGAACGACCCGCTCGACTTTGCCCTGTGGAAGGCCGCCAAGCCCGGCGAGCCCAGCTGGCCGAGCCCCTGGGGCGAGGGCCGTCCCGGTTGGCACACCGAGTGCGCCGCCATGGTGCATCGCTACCTGGGTACCCCGATCGATATCCACGGCGGTGGCTCCGATCTTGCTTTCCCGCATCACGAGAACGAGTGCGCCCAGGCCACCTGCGCCTGGCACCAGGGCTTCTCCAACACCTGGATGCACACGGGCATGCTGCTGGTTGACGGCGAGAAGATGTCCAAGTCACTCGGCAACTTCTTTACGCTGGCCGAGGTCCTCGAACAGCACTCCGCTGCCGCCCTGCGCCTGCTGATGCTGCAGACGAGCTATCGCTCGCCGCTCGACTTTTCTTGGGAGCGCCTGGAGGGTGCCGAGAACTCGCTCACGCGTATCGCCGGTACGGTCGAGAACCTGCGCTGGGCTGCGGACCATGCGACGGCCGATGCCGATGCGGCTGCCGCCGAGGCGTTTGCCGCCAAGGCCGCTGAGACTCGTGCCGCCTTTAAGGAGTGCATGGACGACGACTTTAACACCGCTGGTGCCATGGGTGCCGTCTTTGGCTTTGTGACCGAGTGCAACCAGTACCTGGAGCAGGCGGGCGACGCTGCCGACAAGGCCGCCGCGCTTGCCGCCGCCGACACGCTGGCCGAGCTGCTCGATACGCTTGGCGTCGAGCTCCCCGAGCCCAAGGTCGAGTTGCCACTGGGCCTGCTGGGCGTTGCCGCCGGTTTGGTTGCCTACACGGGTGACGACGTGGACGAGGCCGCTGCCAAGATTCTCGAGGCCCGCGCCGAGGCCCGCGCCGCCAAGAACTGGGATCTGGCCGACGCCATCCGCGACCAGCTCAAGGACCTCGGGCTGACGATCGAGGATACGGCCGCCGGCACCCGTATTAAGACTCTCTAATCCCTGCGGGTTTCCCAAGCACCCGACCTTGCCGTTCAAACCGTCGCTCGCGTACTCAAGTACGCGTCGCTCCTCTTTCACGGCAATCTCGGGCACTTGGAAAACCCGTACCGACCGCCCGAATTAATATTCATGGGCGGTCGTTTATTTTGTTTCGTTTGATAGTTGTATTTAGGAGGTCGCTTTATGGCCGACAATCGCAAGCGCGCGTTTCGTGGCGGCAAGCAGGCCGCTTCTGGCTCGCGTCCGATTCGCCGTAACGACCGCGCTGCCGCTTCCAAGGGCCAGCGCGATCGCACCCAGGCCGCACGTCCTCAGCGCGATCGCAACCGCGACAACGTTCAGGTCCCCAAGGGCGAGTTTATCGAAGGTCGTCGTGCCGCCGCCGAGGCGCTGCGTACCGGCTTTCCCGTCAAGTGCGCACTCATTGCTGAGGGCGGGGAGCGCGATGCCGCCCTGTCTCGTCTGGTCGATGACCTCAACGCCGCCGGTGTCCGCATTAAGTATGTGCCGCGTGCGCAGCTCGATGCGCTGTCGAGCCATGGCGCTCACCAGGGCATTGCGCTCGAGGTTGGTAACTTCCCTTACGCTGATGTTGCCGATATCCTCGACCGCGCGGGCGACGGTCCGGCGCTTGTCGTTGTGCTCGACCATGTGACCGACGACGGCAACTTTGGTGCCATCGTGCGCTCCGCCGAAGTCGTGGGCGCGGCGGGCGTCATCATTGCCAACAAGCGCGCTGCCGGCGTGACCGTTGGCAGCTACAAGACTTCCGCCGGCGCCGTCATGCACCTGCCTATCGCGCAGGTTCCTAATATCGCCCGTGCGCTCGACGACCTCAAGGCCGCTGGCTTTTGGGTGGGCGGTGCTTCCGAGCACGCCGAGGGCAGCTGCTGGGATGCTCCCTTCGAGGGCCGCGTGGCGCTCGTCATGGGCTCCGAGGGCGACGGCATCTCGCGCCTGGTGCTTGAGAAATGCGACTTTTTGACCAAGCTTCCCCAGCGCGGCATGACCGAGAGTCTCAACGTTGCCCAGGCGACAACGGCGCTGTGCTTTGAGTGGCTGCGCCGCAATGTCGGCGAGCTCATGGGGGAGGAGTAGCGCATGTCCAAAAAGAACCGTGCCAAGTCCAAGGCCAAGCGCTTTGGCGAGGGCTCGGCCAAGCCGATTGTTTCGGCCGCGACCTATGGCGTGGGCGGCAATGCGTTTGCGCAGGCTATCGCTGACCCAGTCTCGACGGTGCACTCCAATAAGCCCGAGCTGCTGGTGGTCGACGGTTACAACGTGATCCACTGCACGCCGCGCTACGAAAAGCTCGTGTACGACCATTCCGACGATCCGTATTCCAGCGACGTTCACGATATGGCGCGCACGGCGCTCATTAATGACGTAGCTGCGTTTGCCCAGGGCCGCTACGAGGCTGTGATCGTGTTTGACGGCGCGGGCAATATCTCCAGCGAGCGCCCCAACCTGCCGGCCCGCGGCGTGCGCATTGAGTTTTCGCCGACGGGTGTTTCGGCAGATACTGTGGTGCAGAAGCTCTGCATCGAGGCACGTGAGGAAGGCCGCGCGTGCTCCGTGGTATCGAGCGACGGCACGATCCAGGCCGTCGTCATGGGCAAGGGTGTCACGCGCATCTCGAGCCGTATGCTGGTGGACGAGATCAAACAGATCGATAACGACGTTCACGAGGCAGAGGAAGCTCCGCAGATCAAGATGACTCTGGGCAGCCGCCTGAGCCCCGATGCCTTGGCCAAGCTCAAGGCCCTGCGCGGGAGGTAGGGAAGTTGGCGGGGCAATGCTGCCTCGCTAACTCCATTCAGCGATGTCGATCATTCTTTCGAGGCGCCACGTTAGCGCCTCTTTTAGATATGGCAGCCTTGCCGTGAGCGCGTCGTTTCTGGAAAGAATCTCGATTGCCTCGTCAACGAGGCCTTCGAGTTTGTCGCCGTCAAACCAGCCCATGTCCTCGACGAGCAACATTTGTTTGGCGGGGCTTGAATGAAATTGTGCGCTGGTAAAACTGTGCTCTCCCGCCCTAAGCTCCTCTAGTGATATGTTACACCAGAGCGATGAGCCCGAATCGAAGATGGGGGCAGGTCTGCAAGCTTGCGTGTTTACGTTTCGCACGAGGCCGAAGTTGCGCCAATGACGATCGTAGTTGGCAATGATGTCGTCACATACGATCATGCGGTCAAGGGCATCCTTGACGCCTGTCACCCCGAGCTCCTCGCAGTTTGCTACATATCGCTCGTAGTCGGTTAGCCGTTCATCTGCGTTTGCGTGCTGGTTTACATAGAATGCAGGGACATACTCTTCTTCATCAGTTAAGAAGACATCGCATGTGCTCAGGGCGGAAGTGCCCGTGCCCTCGAGCGAGTAAGGCACATAATCGCAGGCGTTTAGGATGCGACGGTGGAGCGCGGTCGCCACCAGCTCGTTATAAGGTTCCTGGTCCAGGTGCGCTCCTGCCTTATGCAGAATTCGACGTTCGCCCTCGCACGTCCAGTACTTTTGAAGATTGCCGTCCGAGGTGTTATCGGGCTTTGCGGCAGCCGCTTTTCCCTCTGGGGCAAAGGGTGCAATGGTTAGCGAGACGTCATCAAAGGCGTTATTGAAGAAGTTGATATCCTCCCAGGTGAGACCGGAACCTTGGGGCCTAATCCAATACTGGTCGGATAAGGAGAGGCCGAGATTTCGCTGGACGAGTTCATCGGGAACATCGACTGCGGCTTCTGCAAGCAGGGAGGCTAGCCCAATGCGTGCGAGCGGGATACCGCGGCCGCGCCACCAGATGCGGAAGGAGTCTAGCGATATGGGGCTATTAGGGCCAAATACTCCAATAGGGGCGTGGGCGTAATCGATGTCGGCACCGATGTGGGTAAAGTCTTTTCGCGATGTGCTGTAGACCAGCTGAGCGACTTCGTACGTGCGGTTCATGAGGGTGAACGCGATCTCGCTCTTACCGTGGCCGCGGCGGGGACGTCCCCCCGTTTTGGTCACAGAGCGGAGTCGCGTGTCGACGCTGTCTTTGTCGATGAGCCATACACCAGAAGCCTTGCGGGCCTCAAGTGCTCCGTTTTTTATGAGCTCCTGCACCCTGCGCGGAGTGATGCCGAGCAGCTCGGCGGCTTCTTTGGTAGTAAGCATCGCGAAA
>DBGBLM010000104.1:0-2674 GCA_048448865.1 Collinsella sp. | reverse complement strand
AGGAAGATTGCGCCGACGAGCGCCTAAAGACGCTGTGGAATGATTTGAAGGCCTACGACGAGCGCATGTATCGTCGTGCCCGCTACGGCGTGGTCGGGTTCTTCACCAATCTGCGCGGACGGGCCGGAGACAAAACCACACTTGGCCTATACCGTCTTGCCTCAAAGATCTTCAAATTCAACTAGCTGCTGAGTAATCGCTGCTGATAGGTTGACTGGGCCCCTTGGCCTTTAGTTTGCTACTGCGAACAGTCCTGCTCGCACGGAAAGCACATTAAGTGCTTTCCGGCTCGTGCGGAACTTGTATCAAACTAAAGGCCAAGGGGCCTCTGCTATAAGAATCGATTGTCAGGTTATTTGAATTTGAAGATCTTCGACGCACGGTACACAGGGGCCTGGGCTGAAAAGAATCTGGTTGGTAGGTTGCCCGGTGGGGCTTGGTTATGTTTGTCGCGAGTTCCGCACGAGCCGAAGAGCACTTAATGTGCTCTTCGTGCGAGCCAGGACTGTAGAGCAGCAAACATAACCAAGCCCCACCGGGCAACCGGTCAGGTTAGGCTACTTCGCGGCGCCGGGGATGCCGTGGGAGGTTTTGGCGGTTTTGGCTCCGTTTACGATGGCGGTTTCCAAGGCCCTTACGGCGAGCATGCCCAGCAGGTCTAGGGGAACGGCGGCGCTTGCCTGGGCGCCCAGTTTGCCGCTGGCGAGGGTGTAGATGGTGTCGCCGTCGTTGGTGGTGTGCGTGGGACGGATGGCGTGTGCGTAGGCGTCTGCGGCCATCTGGGAGACCTTGGTGGCTTGTGCCTTAGTGAGTTCCACGTTGGTGACGATGCAGCTGATGGTGGTGTTGGTGCGGTCGAGCGGCATCTGCATGGATCCGGCGGCGGCAAAGGCTGCGAGTTCCATGTCGACGATCTGGTCGCTATCGGCCGCGGCGCGCATACCGGCGACCCACTCGCCGGTGAAGGGGTCGACAACGTTGCCGCAGGCGTTGACCGAGACCACGGCGCCCACCTTGATGGGGCCGAGTGCCACGGCGGCAGCTCCAAGGCCGGCCTTCATGCAGGTGGCAGGCCCCATGAGCTTGCCTACAGTGGCGCCGGTGCCGGCACCTACATTGCCCTGCTCGAGCGTGGTGGGGGTGTTGTCGAGCGCCTCGCGCACGGCGGAGATGCCTGCCTCAATGTCGGGGCGTACGGTGGGGTTACCAAAGGCGAGGTCGAAGATACAGCTGGAGCACACGATAGGCACCTGCGTGGGGCCGACGGGAAGGCCGATGCCGCGGCTCTCAAGCTCACGAGCGACGCCGCTTGCAGCCTCGAGGCCAAAGGCCGATCCACCCGAAAGACAGACGGCGTGTACCTTGTCGACGGTGTTCTCGGGTCGCAGCAGGTCGGTTTCGCGCGATGCTGGAGCACCGCCGCGAACGTCAACGCCGCCGGTGGCGCCCTCGGGTGCCACGATTACGGTGCAACCGGTGCCGGCCTCCTCGTCCGTATAGTTGCCATAGCAAAAGCCATCGACATCGCAGACGTCAATGGCCTCGAGCAGTGTATCCATGTTTAACTCCTATCGGTTTTCCGCCGCGCCTTGTGCCCGGTCGGGATCCGTACGGTACGTCAAAATTGTAGGCGCCGGGGGATACCCAGCGCCAGATGCAATTACGAGAGTTTTTGAATCGCGCGCGCGACGCGGGCGATGGGTAGGCCCACTACGTTATAGAAGTCGCCCGAAATATCATGCACGAGCATGCGGCCGCCTGTGCCCTGGATGCCGTAGGCGCCTGCCTTATCCATGGGCTCACCCGAGGCGACGTAGTGCTCGATCTGCTCGTCGGTGAGCTCGTAGAACGTCACGTCGGTCACATCGACAAAGGACAGGCTTTCGGCGGCATGCGGGGCGGCCGTATCGCCTGCCTTAACGATGCAGACGCCGGTTGCGACCTGGTGCGTGCGGCCCGAAAGCTCACGGAGCATAGTGCGCGCCTCGTCCTCGGTTGCCGGCTTGCCCAGAATCTTGCCGTCAAAGGTGACGATGGTGTCGGCCGCGACCGTCAGCTCATTGGGCTCGGCATACTCGGCAGCAACGGCAGCCGCCTTGGCGCGTGCCAAGCGCTCGACAAGCGTGAGCGGGGCCTCGCCATCAAAGGGCGTTTCGTCGATATCCGCGGGAATCACGCGAATGTTGTAGCCTGCCTCGCGCATCAGCTCTATGCGGCGCGGCGATTGCGAAGCCAAAATCATAGTTGGATGCCCTCGGCGACCTTCTCGACGGCCTTGTCGCCGGCGAGCGTGCGCAGCAGCTCCAATGCAAAGGGGAGGGACTGTGCCATGCCGCTGGCAGTGATGATGTTGCCGTCTTGCGTGACCTTCTCGCCGGTATAGGCGCCTTCGGGGAAGCTTTTCTCAAAGCCAGGGAAGCACGTGGCATGGCGCCCCTCGAGCAGGTCGAGCTCGCCCAGGATAAACGGGGCGGCGCAGATGGCGGCGACGTGCTTGGTTGCGGCGAACTCGCAGACCACGTCGCAGACGCGCTGATCTGCGCGCAGGTTGGTGGCACCGGGCAGGCCGCCGGGCAGCACGACGCAGTCGTACTCGTCAAAGTTGATCTCATCAAAGAGCGCATCGCAGGTCACGGGGATCTGCAGCGAGCTTACGACCTCGCGCGTGGGCATG
>DBGBLM010000103.1:0-4138 GCA_048448865.1 Collinsella sp. | reverse complement strand
TGCCTTTCGGTCTTTTAGTCCGTTGAAATTCTAGCCGAAAAAATGGGTTTGAAAATACCCGTTCCGATCAAGATGGTTAATCGACTCGTAATAATCTTCTATTTCCTATTGCATTACTAGGCTTTAGTGTCTACTATGCTTGCCAACAGCTAAACGAACAACCTATAAGGTTTATGGGTTTAGCTGCTACACGCACCGTGAAACCACACGGCAACCAGCAACTTGAACACTTTGGAGGTTCACCATGAGCAAGGTTTACACGTCCATCGATCAGCTTATCGGCCACACCCCGCTTCTGGAGCTCACCCACTTTGAGGCCGACGAGGACCTCAAGGCTCGCGTGCTCGTCAAACTGGAATACTTCAACCCCGCCGGCTCCGTTAAAGACCGCGTCGCCAAGAACATGATTGACGAGGCCGAGAAGGCAGGCAAGCTCGTGCGCGGCGGCGACTACACCATCATCGAGCCCACGAGCGGCAACACCGGCGTCGGTATCGCCTCCGTGGCGGCCGCCCGCGGCTACAAGGTGATCATCACTATGCCCGAGACCATGTCCGTCGAGCGCCGCAAGCTGATGCAGGCATACGGTGCGCAGCTCGTGCTCACCGACGGCTCCAAGGGCATGAAGGGCGCTATCGCCAAGGCCGAGGAGCTGCAGAAGGAGACTCCCAACAGTATCATCGCCGGCCAGTTTGTGAACCCCGCCAACCCCGCCATCCATAAGGCCACGACCGGCCCCGAGATCTGGAACGACACCGACGGCAAGGTCGACATCTTCGTCGCCGGCGTTGGCACCGGTGGTACCGTGACCGGCGTGGGCGAGTTCCTCAAGGAGCAGAACCCCGAGATTAAGGTCGTCGCCGTCGAGCCCGCCACCTCCCCGGTGCTCTCCAAGGGCCAGGCCGGCCCGCACAAGATCCAGGGCATCGGTGCCGGCTTTGTGCCCGACGTCCTCGACACCCAGGTCTACGACGAGATCATCCCCGTCGAGAACGACGACGCCTTTGCCACCGGCCGCGCCGTGGGCCACAAGGAGGGCGTGCTCGTGGGCATTTCGTCCGGTGCCGCCGTGTGGGCCGCACTGCAACTGGCCAAGCGTCCCGAGAACGAGGGTAAGACCATCGTGGCGCTGCTCGCCGACACCGGTGAGCGCTACCTGTCCACGGCACTGTTCCAGGACTAGAGCTTCTCGTTCTTAGAACGAGTCCAAGGCACGCCGGCCTTCCCTCTCTTCTGGCAGCCTGGGCTCATCCCAACAGGGCGTCCCACATGACGCCCGAACTTGCTACAATGTCTGCGGCGCGGAACCAGCCTCCCGCGCCGCTTTTCTTTTTTGGCCACATGCCACCAAGGAGAACCTCCCCATGCACAACAAGCGCGTGCTCGTCGCCATGAGTGGCGGCGTCGATTCCAGCGTGACCGCGTACCTGCTCAAGCGCCAGGGCTACGAATGCGTCGGCGCCACCATGCGCCTCACCTGCCCCGCGCCCGATCCCGTCACGGGCATGAGTAAGGTCGACCGCGACATCGCCGATGCAAAGGCTGTCGCCGAGCACCTGGGGATACCCCACCATGTGCTCGACCTGCAGCAGACCTTCGACCGCAACGTAATCGAGCGCTTTGTTAACGCCTATCAGGAGGGGCTGACGCCCAATCCGTGCATCATCTGCAACCGCCATATTAAGTTTGGCGCGCTGCTCGATGCGGCACTCGATATGGGCTGCGACTACATCGCCACAGGTCACTACGCCAAAACGAGCCAGGCGTCCGACGGCACCTGGCAGCTGCATCGCGGCGAGGACCCCAAGAAGGACCAGAGCTACTTTTTGTATTCGCTCACGCAGGAGCGGCTGTCGCGCACAATCTTTCCGCTGGCCGGGCTGGACAAAGAGCGCGACGTGCGCCGCATTGCCGCCGAACAGGGCTTTGCCAACGCCAAAAAGGCCGAGAGCGAGGACATCTGCTTTATTCCAGACGGCGACTACGCGGGCTATATCGAGCGCCGCTGCGGACATGCCGCCGAGCCGGGCGATATTGTATGGCGCGACGGCAGCGTGGTCGGACGCCATAACGGCGCGCTGCGCTATACCATCGGCCAGCGCAAGGGCCTGGGCGTCGCGATGGCGCATCCCGTGTACGTAACGGGCGTCGATGCCGCCAACAACATTGTGCATCTGGGCGAGGCCGAGGACCTGACGGCCACAGCGCTCACAGCCAACGACTGGATCTGGAGCGCCCCTGCCGACCGCATGGAGGTGGAGCTCGACGCCGGCGGCATTCACGTGGGCGCAAAGTACCGCTACCGTCAAAAGGACCAGGCGGCGACCCTTACACGTGGCACCAACGGACAAATGCTGCTGACCTTTGACGAGCCGCAGCGAGCTATCGCCCCCGGCCAGGCGGTCGTGGTCTACCGCGGCGACATCGTCCTCGGCGGCGGCACGGTGACTGCCGCCATCAAGTAGTCCCACCCCCTTCATAAGTTGCGGTGAAATAGGGACTGTTTAAGCGTTTAAAACCGCCAAACAGTCCCTATTTCACCGCGACTTAGAGAGGACGGCCTCGGTCGGTACTGCCGTATCAGCCGAGGCCGCTGCATCGTTAGCGCTGTACGTAGGCGCGGACGAGCTCGTAGGTGTTGCGCACGCCGTCCATGTGGCTGCGCTCGTAGTTGTGGCTCGCGTACACGCCGGGGCCGATCAGGCCGTGACGGATGTCGTAGCCGGCGGAAAGCGTGGCCTCAACGTCCGAGCCGTAATGCGGGTACACGTCGATAGCGTAATCGAGCTCAAGCTCGCGCGCGATATTGGACAGCGTGGTCACCAGGTCGTAGTTGTACGGACCGCCCGAATCCTTGGCGCAGATCGACACCATGTGCTCGGTGCAGCCTAGGTCGTCGCCCACGCAGCCCATGTCAACGCTGATCATCTCGCGCGTGTCGGCCGGCACGAAGGCGCCGCCGTGGCCCACCTCCTCGTACACGGTAAAGAGCAGCGAAACCTTACGCGAAAGCGTCACCTCACCAGCGGCGACGGCACGCGCCAAGCCCAGCAAAATGGCGGCCGAAAGCTTGTCATCCAGGAAGCGGCTCTTAATGTAGCCGCTCTCCGTCACCGTGGTACGCGGATCCATAGCGATGATGTCGCCGGTCTGAATACCCAGCTCGAGCACATCGTCCTTGCTGTCGACGTTCTCGTCGAGCAGGATCTCCATGTTCTTCTCGACGGTCTTGACCGGCTCGTCGGCAACGTGCGCCGAAGGCTCGGTATTGAGAACCACGCCCGTGTACACATTGCCGTCACGCGTGTAGACAGTGCAGTTCTCGCCATCGGCCGTAGACCACTGGTGCCCACCAAGCGTCGTGGGACGCAGGCGGCCATTGTCCTTAATGGAGCGCACCATGGCGCCCAGGGTATCGACATGGCTCGCCAGTACGAGCGGCTCACCCTCGCCACCAAGCTCAACGAGCACGTTACCCTTATTAGAACGCTCAGGCCCAAACCCCATATCGCGCAGGGTCTCCATCAGATAATCAGTCGCCGCACGGGTATAGCCGGTAGGGGAGGCAATAGAAGTCAGCGTCTTAAGCTGTCCTGCGATATAGGAGAGCGTCTCCTCTAGAGAAGCATCAATATTAGAAGTCATATGCATCCTTCCAAGTAAAACTAAGACCGAGTCCCGATTTTAACCGTTCTGCACGTGCAATGCCCCAGGAGCCGAGCCGCCTCCAGACGTCCCCGCACCGGTTTTGTGCACGTGCACGGTTTACAATCTCACTCGTGCATAAATCCTCTTGGTCTTAGCATAGAAATGAGGCCTCTTTTTGCTTCGTCTCCGGGTGCCCCACCTTGGACCGTGCAAAAAACGGAGTATTCAGCACCGTGGGCCCCAACGGCCCCATCACGAACGACAAAACGACGCGGTTACAGCAGTGTTGCAGGTCGTCGCAAAGCAGAAACTCAGTAACAACCCCCTCCACTCATCGATAGCCCGCCCACAATGGCTGTCGATGGGCGCCTGCGGATCACTACCGCCCATTCACAACGTTATGCATTTTTAAGAGCTTGTTGAATACTCCCAAAAATGCACGCAGGGAAGTGCACCACCTATCCGCAGCGGGCAGTACGCCTTGGTTTTG
>DBGBLM010000102.1:0-4808 GCA_048448865.1 Collinsella sp. | reverse complement strand
CGCTCTCCCAGCTGAGCTACGCCCCCGTGACGAGGAGATACTATAGGGGAAGTTGGCACGGCGTGCAAGGACTTTTTTGGGTCAGATTCTAAATGCCTATTGATATAGGTAAGCGATGGCGGTGCCGGAGTGGACTTGGATCGTGGCTGTTGACCTGACAACGTTGCTGATGCCCGTGTCGGTCAACAGGCCCAGAGGGCTGGAATCTAGTTCCCATTCTAGGCCGTGCTCGCTTACCACCGTCCCAGGGGCTATAGCGATGATAGAGAACGTCTTGTTCTCGGCGCTCTCGAAGGTCCACGATTCGCCTCCGTGCAGGATGCGGGCCGTGGTCTCATCTTCGGCAATCCAGACAGGGGCATCCTCGTAGCCCGCAAGCAGGCCCAGGACGGACAGAGCCATGTCCGGACGGCCGCCTGTAGCGCAAGTCGCAACCAATTCGGCACCCGGCCAGCGACGGCGGACGGAATCGAGCGCCAGCGCAAGATCGGTATAGTCCTTGTACGGGTCGTGGCGCTCAACTTCAAAGTCGGTGGCGGCATCGACCAACGCACGACCCGCATCACTCACCGTGTCGGCATCGCCCACATACACGTCGCAGCCTAGGCCGGCGCTCAGCAGCGCGTCGAGTCCGCGGTCCACGGCGACAACGTGGTCGCACTCCCCCGCCAGTTGACGTAGCAGATCCGCGCTCGCCACCACAGGCGAGCCGCAGACCACTAATACCTTGCAAGCCACAGCCCTCGCCTATCCCTCAAACGACAGCACGCGGACCAGGTCAAGCTCCTCGTAGCTGTCGATAAAGATATCGCAGTTGGCGCGCACCTCATCGCGCTTCATGCGGCCGTGCGGGTCATAGATGCCCACACGCTTAAAGCCTGCGGCGCCAGAGCTCTTAAGGCCGAAGACCGCGTCCTCAAACACCCAAGCGCGCTCAAACTTGCACTCGTGGCGCTCCTCCAAGCGGCGCAGAGCCAGCTCGTACACATCGGGGAATTGCTTGGAGCGTCCTGCCTCACCCGTCGTGGTAACAAACTCCATGTAAGCGTCGAGCCCGGCACCAGCGAGCGCGGGCTGCACCAGCTCGGCCGGCGTGGACGTGGCAACGCACATGGCAATGCCCGCCGCCTTAGCCTGATTCAAAAACTCCAGAAGCCCCTCGCGCGGCGGCACCTTGGAGTACCCATCAATCAAAATCTCGCTCAGTTCGCGATACAGCTCCTCGCCATTCGTGCCAATGCCCCACGTGTCGTGGTAGGCCTGGCACTCGTCCTCCAGCGACAGGTGCTCAAATTGGGCAAAGTCATCCACGGTCACGTCAATCCCGTGACGGTGCAATAATTCGGGCTGGGCATAGGCCCAAACGGGGGTGCTATTAACCAGCGTGCCGTCGCAATCGAAAATAAAAGCAACCTTGGGAGCGGCGGTATAGGACATAAACGTACCTTTCGATATCAAATAGTAAACATCCTGCTAAAAACGTTTTACCAAACGTCAGACAGACAATTTTGAAACCCAAATTGATAAAACTGTCAAGAGTTTTACCACGGTAATTCTGCCAGTGGTATAAACATGTCGCTTACCGATTAAACGCCCCCGCAAATCCGCTTTCGTCCATAAAACTAACGCACAGGTGTTATCGTAGTTTCTGCCGAAAGTTCCACCGAGCACGCGAGGTGGAACGAATCACAGAAACTTCGCCGTCCCTTCGATTCGTGCAGCCTTGGACCTTTCGCATCTAGTCACCAAGGCAACACGCTGCCGCGTCATGATGGGATCAAACGTGAGCGATACAAAGCTAAAGCCAACGGCTAAAAAGCCCGCAACCCGCAAACCGGCTCCGCACGCACCGGAGCTCACCAAGGACGATGTCTATCTGTTTGGCATCGGCACGTGGGAGCGCAGCTGGGAAAAGATGGGCGCGCATCCCGACACGCAGCAGCGCACGCGCGGCTGGCGCTTTTGCGTTTGGGCGCCCGACGTAAAGAGTGTCCATGTCATTGGTGAATTTAACGACTGGGATGAGGAAGCCAACCCGCTGGTGCCCGTGCATACGAGCGCTATCTGGGAAGGCTTTATTCCTGGCGCCGAGCAGGGCCAGCTCTATAAATATCTCATCGAGACCAACGAGGGCGAAAAGCTCTACAAGGCCGATCCGTATGCCTTTAAGGCCGAGTGCCCTCCGGGTACCGCCAGCGTGCTGTGGACCCTCGATGGCTATAAGTGGAACGATGCCGCGTGGCTCAAGCGCCGTGCCGGCCACAACCATATGTCGCAGCCGCTCAACATCTACGAGGTGCATATTGGCTCGTGGAAGCGCCACGGCGACGCGCCGCAGGGCGAGCCGGACGAGTACGGCAACTACCCAGGTCCCATGGATCCCTTCCCCGCGCAACGCGGTGAGTTTTACACCTACGACGACCTGTCGGTGGAGCTCGTTGACTACGTGCGCGACATGGGCTACACGCATATCGAGGTCATGCCGCTTATGGAGCATCCCTTCGACGGCTCCTGGGGCTACCAGACGACCGGCTACTATGCCGCCACGTCGCGTTACGGCAATCCGCAGCAGCTCATGCACTTTATCGATGCGTGCCACGAGGCTGGCATCGGCGTGATCATGGACTGGGTGCCTGGCGGTTTTTGCGCCGACTCCCACGGCCTTGCCACCTTTAACGGCCACATGCTGTTTGAGCACGAGATTCACCCCAACTGGGGCACGCACAAGTTTGACTTCGCCCGCGGCGAGGTCCGCTCCTTCCTGGTCTCCAACGTGCTGTATTGGCTCGAGAACTTCCACGTTGACGGCATTCGCATGGACGGCGTGTCCAGTATGCTGTACCTCAACTTTGGCATCGATGATCCCGGCCAAAAGAAGTTCAACAAATACGGTACCGAGGAGGACCTGGACGCCAGCGCGTTTATCCGCCAGGTTAACTGCGCCGTGGAGGCCCACTTCCCTGACGTGATGATGATGGCCGAGGAGTCCACCGCGTGGCCGCTCGTGACCTACCCGCCGCAGGACGGCGGCCTGGGCTTCCACTATAAGTGGGACATGGGCTGGATGAACGACACCCTGCACTACATGCAGACCGATTTTCCATGGCGCCCCGGCAACCACGGCCTGCTCACGTTCTCCATCATGTATGCCTTTACCGAGAACTTTATTTGCCCGCTGAGCCATGACGAGGTCGTGCACGGCAAGTGCTCGCTGATCGGCCGTATGCCGGGTGACTGGTGGCGCCAGTTTGCCGGTCTGCGCACGCTCGCCTTCTACCAGATGACGCACCCCGGTGCCAAGCTCAACTTTATGGGCAACGAGATCGGCCAGTTTATTGAGTGGCGCTATTACGAGTCCATCCAGTGGTTCCTGACCGAGGAGTACGAGACCCACCGTCATCATCAGGCGTTTATCAAGGCGCTCAACCACCTGTACACCGCCGAGCCCGCCCTGTACGAGCGCGGCTACACCGACGACGGCTTTACCTGGATCGACGCGGACAACTCCAAGCAGTCCATCGTGAGCTTTGTGCGTCAGGGCGAGGACATCGATGACGACCTGGTGATCCTGATCAACTTTGACCCGGCGAGCTACGAGAGCTTCCGCGTGGGCGTGCCGCGCGAGGGTGACTGGGAGGTCATCTTCGATTCCGACCGTCCCGAGTTTGGTGGCAGCGGATACGCCGGCGAGGAGCCCTACACCTGCTCGAGCGAGCCCTATCCCTGGAACGGGCAGATGGACTCCATCGAGATCAAGGTGCCCGGCCTGGCAGGCGTGGTGCTTAAGCGCCGCGGTCCCAGCAGCTATAAGCCGCCCGTGGTCGAAAAGCCCAAGAAGGCGACGCGCAAGCGCTTGTCCTCGGTGAAGCCCAAGGCCGCGGCTGCCAAGAAGGCTTCGGTTAAGGCGAAGACTGCCAAGTCTGCCGCCAAAGCCACGGCTAAGCCCAAGACCAAGAAGGCAACCACTAAAAAGGCTGCTCCCAAGGCTAAGGCAGGCGCTGTTAAAGCATCTGGCAAGGATGCGTAACAAAGCCGTTACAGCTGTAATTACCCGCCCCGTGGGGGCGTAGGATACATGTCATAACCGTTCCGGGAGAAACATCCCCGGGGAAAGGAACGTATGAATAAGATCTTCGACAATAAGCAGGAGTTTACCGAGCTCTATCGCGATGCCGTCATGAGCATCAGCGGCAAGAGTGTTGAGGCCGCCAGCGACCTTGACCGCTTTAACGCCCTGGCCAAGCTCGTGGCCGAGAAGGCACGCACCGTTGCCACCAAGAGTGACGCCCGCGCCACCGCCGAGGGCAAAAAGCGCGTGTACTACTTCTCAATCGAGTTTTTGATCGGCCGCCTGCTCGACAACTACCTGCTCAACTTTGGCGTGCGCGACATGGTCGCCGAGGCACTCGACGACATGGGCTTTGACCTGTCCGTCATCGAGAACCAGGAGCCCGATCCGGCACTGGGCAACGGTGGCCTGGGCCGTCTGGCCGCTTGCTTCCTGGATTCCATGGCAGCCGAGGGCATTGCCGGCTACGGCAACGGCATGCGCTACCGCTACGGCCTGTTTAAACAGGAGATCGTTAACGGCAGCCAGGTCGAGGCCACCGACGAGTGGCTCACCCACGGCTATCCCTGGGAGGTCCGTCGTCAGGACAAGGCCGTGACCATCAAGTTTGGTGGCCGCGTCGAGGGCTTTGAGGAGAACGGCCGCACGTTCTATCGAACCGTGGACACGCAGGACATCCTGGCCGTCCCTTACGACATCCCCGTGGTGGGTTATGCCGGCGAGACCGTCAACAAGCTGC
>DBGBLM010000101.1:0-3580 GCA_048448865.1 Collinsella sp. | reverse complement strand
CTTTCTTTGCGTGCGGAATCTACGAAAAGTTAACCCGTGCCGCCCGGCCAGGCCCTAGGTTTACTTGCTTGCCGCCTAGATGGCGTCTTGAGTGTCTAGATACTTAGGCTGAATTTAATTGAACGAAGGGGGCTCCTTGTTGGCAAGGAGCCCCCTTCTGCTTTTGGTTACTTTGGAATTGTGGGCGCTTCTTTATTTGGCATCGGCCCAGGTTATGCCGGTGCTGGCTTCGGCGATCAACGGTACGCGGAGGTCTACTACGTGCTCCATGGCGTCGCGGACCATGGCGGTGAGGCGCTCGACTTCGTCGACGGGGCACTCAAAGTCCAGTTCGTCGTGTACCTGCAGAATCATGTGGGCGGCAAAGCCTTCTTCTTCCAGGCGACGACTTACGCGGACCATGGCGATCTTGATGATGTCTGCTGCGGTGCCCTGCATGGGATGGTTCATGGCCGTGCGCTCGCCAAAGCCGCGGAGTTGCGGGTTTTTGGCCTTGAGCTCCGGAATATGACGACGGCGGCCGTACATGGTCTCGGCGTAGCCCGTCTGCTTGGCGCGTGCCACCACGTTGTCGAGGAACGTACGCACGCCCGGGTAGGCCTCGTAGTAGCGGTCGATCATGTCGCGCGCCTCGGCCATCGAGATATGCAGCGACTGCGACAGGCCGTAGGCCTGCTGGCCATACACGATGCCAAAGTTCACGGCCTTGGCGCGACTGCGCAGGTCGGGCGTTACCTCGGACACCGGCACACCAAACACGCGCGCCGCCGTCTCGGCATTGAAGTCCTCGCCCTCGTTAAAGGCGCGCACCAAGTGCTCGTCACCCGAGAGATGTGCCAGCAGACGCAGCTCGATCTGCGAGTAGTCCACCGCCAAAAAGACGCTTCCCTCGCCTGCCGAAAACGCCGTCTTGACGGTACGCCCCAGCTCCGAGCGCGTCGGAATGTTTTGCAGATTAGGGTCGCTCGAAGACAGACGCCCCGTCGCGGTGATGGTCTGGTTGTACGTGGTGTGCACACGACCGTCACCGCGGCGCAGCGGGCCCAACGTGTCCAGATAGGTTGACTTGATCTTGGACTTCTCGCGCCAGTCTAAGATCAAACGAACAATCTCGTGGTCACGGGCAAGATCACTCAGTACCTTGGCATTGGTCGAATAGTAACCGCGCTTGGTCTTTTTGAGACCCTTGGTCGGAAGGCCCATCACATCAAAGAGCACATGCGAAAGTTGCATGGGGCTGCCGATGTTAAAGGTCTCGTCACCGGCAAGGTCGCGAATGCTTCGTTCGACCTCGGTGATCTGGGTCGCCAGACCCTCGGACAGACTGTGCAGGCGGTCGGGGTCCACGAGCATGCCCGCGCGCTCCATCTTGGCAAGTACCGGAACGAGCGGCATCTCGATGCCATCGAACACGTTGGCGGCGTTCTCACGGGCCATGCACTCGCGCAACGGCGCCACGAGCGCCAGCGTCAGAGCCGCAGTACGGGCGGCAGGCGCCGGAGCGTCCTCACCAGCACCCTCTGCACCGCGCGCCGCAGGCAACGCCATCTGCAGATAGGTATCGGCCAGATATGCCTCATCGAACTCGGAGCGATCGGAATCCAGCAGATAGGCAGCGACCACGGTATCGAAGATACGCGTGGAATCGGCAGCGAGCGGATCCATGAGCTCGGGCTCAGAAGAATCGATGGGCGAAAGCTCGTGCAGCAGCGCTTTCGTATCCGGGCTCGCCACGCGGCCCTCCATAAACAGGCTCGCAAGCACGCCGGCGATCACACCGTGAGCGAAGTTGAAGCCCTCAACCTCAGCCGCCGCACAGCTGTCGCCCTCCTCGAGCGCGAACAGGCCCTTGGACGTCGCCAACCACAGCGTGCGCGTCAGCCCAAAGAGCGCGCCCTCTTCCTTGTCGTCGTCCACCACGGCGGCGACCCACTCGCCGGCATCAATCGCGCGGGAGACCTCAGCCGCAACGGCACCAAGCGCGTCGGCATCGCCGGCGGCTGCGCGAACCATAGCAGGTATCTCAAACACACTGGAGGCAGCAGCCCCGCCCTCGCCGCCGATCAGCGCCAAGAAACGGTTCTGCATGGCGGTGATACCAAGCGTACCCAGCGCCGCGGAAACCTCATCGGCAGAAAACGCCGGGAAGGACGTCGCCTCAAAGTCGAGCTCGACGGGCGCATCGGTGCGAATTGTCGCAACCTTGCGGCTCAGTAGTGCGTCATCGATGTGTGCACGCAGGTTCTCGCCCATCTTGCCCTTGACCTCATCGGCATGCGCGATGACTTCGTCCAGGCTACCGTACTTCGCAATGAGCGCACTCGCCTTTTTGGGACCGATGCCCGGTACACCGGGGATGTTGTCGGACGTATCGCCCTTTAGACCGTAAAAATCGGGCACGAGCGCCGGCGTAATGCCGTGATACAGGTCGTCCACGCTCTCGGGCGTCATAATCGCCACGTCGGACAGGCCCTTGCGGGTCGAGACCACGTTGACGTGCTCGGTCACGAGTTGATACATGTCGCGGTCGCCGGTCACCAGTAGCATGTCGCAGCCGGCCTGCTCGCCCAGGCGCGCCATAGTTCCCAGGATATCGTCGCCTTCCCAGCCCTCGGACTGCAGAATCGGCACGTTGAGCGCGGTGAGCAGCTCCTTAATCATCGGAAACTGCGCATGCAGATCGGGGTCCATGGGCGGGCGTTGCGCCTTATACTGCGGCAGCATCTCCATGCGCACGCGCGGCTTACCCTTGTCAAACGCCACGACCACACCGTCGGGGTTAAAGGCATCAATCATCTTAAGAAACATGTTCAGAAAGCCAAAGATCGCGTTGGTGGGGCGACCGTCCGGCGCGTTCATGGTCGGCGGCACGGCGTGAAAGGCGCGGTGCATGAGCGAGTTGCCGTCGATAACGGCAAAAGTGCGGCGCTTGTCAGACATATTAAATACCTCGCTTTGGGCTGGGCACGGTTTGCTCACTCCAGTTTACACGCTCCCCGCCCCGCGGCCACCTCACATCAAGCTCCCCCGCCACCGTGAGCCCGCGCGTGATACGATGGCTCACGGTACAACAACCAGCACGATCGATCCGAAAGGAGCCTGCGTCATGGAGCGTCCCTGCGCATGGAAAAAGTACACGCCACAGCAAGTCGAGGAGCTCGAGGAGCTTTGCCGCGGCTATAAGCAGTTTTTGAGCGAGAACAAGACCGAGCGCCTGTGCGTCAAGACCGGCATCAAGATGGCCAAGGAGGCGGGATACGTCGACCTGGAGACCGTGATCGCCGAAGGCCGCGAGCTCAAGGCAGGCGACAAGGTGTACGCCGCCAATCACGGCAAGGACCTCATGCTCGTCAACCTGGGCAACGCCCCGCTCGAGCAGGGCTTTAACATCCTGGGCGCCCACGTGGACTCGCCGCGCCTAGACCTTAAGCAGAACCCCGCCTTCGAGGCCGGCGACATGGCCTACCTCGACACGCACTACTACGGTGGCGTCAAGAGCTACCACTGGGTGGCCTCCCCGCTCGCACTCGTGGGCGTCATCTGCAAAAAGGACGGTCCCACCGTCGACATCAATATCGGC
>DBGBLM010000100.1:0-5669 GCA_048448865.1 Collinsella sp. | reverse complement strand
AGCCGCTGGCATACGAATCGCGAAGGACCTGTTCCAGCTCGGCGCGGTCGGCAATCTCATAGGCCTTCTTCTGGCCCTCGAACTCATGCTGCCACCACATGATGCCGTCAGAAGGCTTCAGAATCATCGGGTAAGGAAAATCGATCTGGTCGAGCACTTCGGCAGGCGCCTCACCCTGGGCATTAAGCATCGCCTTGGTAAAGGTAAACGTGTGTGGATAGAGCACGCCATGCTTCTCGCACAGCTCGTAGAAGATCTCCTTCTTCTGGCACTGCTCGAGCATGCTGTAGGGCGCGTAGGGAGCGACGATGTTATCCGCCAGCTCATGAGCATCCTTGGCTTGAGCCACGAGAGCGACATAGTTGTCGCCGCAGCCCACAAGGACAATAGTCTTGTCGGCATGCGCTTGGGCAATGCCGTTGACGGTTTTGAGCATCACGGGCATGGTGTCGATATCCACGTTGGGCGTGTAGTCGATAATCTGGCTGCGGTACGCGGGACCCGTCTGATACTTGCCAAAGACCAGACTCTTGACCTGGTACTCCTCGTAGAAGGCGCGCGCCACCGAATAGGCGTTGATGTCGCCACCAAGCAGCACGGGAATGAACTCGCGCTCTGTAAATTGCAATGCCATGGAAACTTCCTATCATGAACTGCCCACACAACGGGCGGTCTTTGCGCAACTGATTTATTCTAGCGTGCCAAGCCGCCGGCGCCCAAAGCTCCACCGTATCTATGGCAATCGACGTAATCGTCCAGCACGAAGGCCAGCACGAAGACGGCGCTCACCGTTGTATGACAACGGGCAATGAACCTACCATTGTTGTAGGATTCAGTGTATTGACATCCTCGAGCGAAAGGCGCGCACGTGCCCCAAGACCATCCGACCGATAATCCCATCCTCAATGCCGCGAGGCGCGAGCTGGCGGAACGTGCGAAAGCGACCGCTCCCCTGTGCACGGCAAACGACGCCTACAACGGACCCGCCCGCATCGTCTCGATCAACACGTCGGCACACAAGGGCACGCGCAAGTCGCCCGTCGCCGATGGACGCGACACCGTTATAGAGCAATTTGGTCTCGCCACCGATGCGCACGCCGGACATTGGCACCGCCAGGTCTCTTTTTTAGCCGCGGAGTCCATCCAGACGGCGCAGGCACGCGGGCTCGACGTTCACGAGGGTGACTTTGGAGAAAACTTCACAACCCGGGGCATCAACCTGTTCTCGCTCCCCTTGGGCACACAGCTCAAGCTTGGAAGCGAGGTGCTTGTCGAAATCAGCCAAATCGGCAAGGTCTGCCACACACGCTGTGCCATCTACTATCTCGCCGGCGATTGCATCTTTCCCCACGAGGGCGTTTTTGGCGTGGTACTAAAGGGCGGAGAGGTCCATACCGGCGACGATATCCGGGTAGTCAAACTCGGCGACGGCACCTGTTCGTTCACCCCCGCCGAGGCCCTCGAAGAGATTGAGCAGGCTCGCCAGAAGGGCGCGCTGTAGCTGTAAAACCCCACGTTGAGATGGCTTTTACAGCCCAAAACTCCTCTCAAACAGAGCTCCGTAACGTTAAAGTTGAACTCTATGGTTTCTCAACAATTCATCATAACTGCAGGTCAAAGCCAAAGCCTCAAGTTCAACTTGACCCTTTGGGACCTTTAAGGTTCAAGTTGAGGTCGAAAGCAGTAGTAGAATACCGTTCGAACCATAACCTACGATTGATTGCAGAGGGACTGGATGCAGCATTCGAATCATCGCACCGCAGCGCTCATTGCGTCGAAGCCGGCTCGTATCATCACGAGCGCCGCGCTCGCCGTTGCGCTGACGGCCACGCCGATGCTCTCCCCCGTTGCGGCGTATGCCGCCTCGCAGGCAACGCAGGACCAGCTTTCCGCAGCCCAGCAGAAGATCGAAGCCGCCACGAGCGCCTACAACGACGCCCGCACCAAACTCGATGACCTGCAAAAGCAGATTGACTCCAATGAGGCAAGCATCGAGGAAATCGAGGCTAAGCTTCCCGAGCAGCAGGCCAAGGCAAGCTCCGCCATGCGCGATCTGTATAAGTATCAGAAGGGCACCAACCCCATCGTGAGCTTCCTGGTCAACGCGCAGAGCCTGGGTGAGTTCATCACGACCTGCAAATACACCAACCAGATCACGAGCTCGAGCGTCGACGAGATCGAACAGCTCAATAACATGCAAACCGAACTCGAACAGAACAAAGCTGAGCTCCAGCAGGCCAAGTCTCAGCTTGAGGCAGAGCAGAAAAACGCCGAGGATGCGCTGGCGCAGGCCCAGCAGCTCCGCAGCGAGGCACAGGCAAAAGCCGAGCAGGAAAATGCCGCCGAGCTTGCCAAGCTTGAGGCCGATAAGGCCGCTGCCGCTGAGAAGCTCTCGGGCGAGGGCGTGAGCGGCAGCAATTCCAGCAGCCAGGCCACTAACACCAACACCACCATCGACACTACGGTGAACAACGCCAATACCGGTAGCTCCGATTACGATTCGTTCATTAATGCGTGGACGAGCCGCATCGACAATTATCTCGCCGGCTCCCCCATGGCAGGCCAGGGCTATAACTTTGCCGTCGCCGCTTGGAATACCGGTGTCGACCCCCGTTGGTCCCCCGCCATCGCCTGCATCGAGAGCACCAAGGGTGCTTATTGCGCCAATTCTTACAACGCCTGGGGCTGGAGTGCCCGCGGCGGCGGTTGGCGCAGCTTTGGCAGCTGGAGCGAGGGCATCTCCGCTCACGTTGCCTATCTGGGCGCCAACTACGGCTCCACCCTTACCCCGGCTGCGGCCAAAAAGTACTGCCCGCCCACGTGGCAGGACTGGTACAACAAAGTCGCCGCTCAGATGAACCGCATCTAAGTGCAACTGCAAAGGGCCCCAATGGGGCCCTTTTTCTTTTAGGTAGCGGAGGTATCGACGACGCCGGTCGCATTGGCAACCGCGACTATGACGATCATGCATAGGAGCAGCACACCCAATGCCTTGAGCCAGAGTTTCGCGAGCTTCTTGCCGCGATAGCTGTCGAGCAGTGCGAATCGCCGACGAAGACGGCGCTTATCGAGCAGCGCAAAATGCATAAGCACCATAAGGCCATCGACAAAGAAAAAATACTCGATTATGAGAAGCCACGTCGGGTAGCTTTGGTTTGCTCCCGTGGGGTGAAAGACGGCAAAGTGACTTCCGGCAAAGAACACAAGCAGCGAGAAGAAGACGAGCGTATTCCAAATGCGCCCCAGAGACTCCGGAACGCGAGAGAGCAGACCGCATGCAGTGGAGGCGGCAGGCCTAGGAAGCCCTGTGGGGTTCTGGAGCCCTTGGGGCGTCAACACCGTCTCCGAGGCCGGAGTACGGACAAGCACAGGCGCAGGAGGCCGCACGGGGCGACTTAGATCGTATGCCGTGCGCATCGCCCGTCCCAACGCTTCCGCGCTCGCAAAACGCTTGGCCGGGTCGAGCGCCATCGACATGCAGACGGCATCGGCAAGTGGAGTGGGAATGCCGCATGCCTCACATTGCTCGCGCATGTCGAGCCCTGGTTTAGGGTCGACTCCCGTCAAGCAAAAGAACAACAGGGCCCCAAGTGCGTAGACATCGCTGCGCACACTCGTCTGCCCAAACCCATACTGCTCGGGCGGCGCATAGGGTCGCGTGCCAAACTTGACGGTGTCAGCATCGGCGCCATCGCGCCATACGCGCGCGATCCCCAGGTCGATAATCACCAGCGATGAAAACGTCAGGCCGTCATCAGGCGTATAGTTGGCACCTGTCACGATGATATTCGACGGCTTGAGGTCACGATGGATCACCGGCGCCGACGTCTCCCCCGCCATTGCAAAACCGGCATGGAGCTCGCCCACGGCGTCGCAAAGGACAGGATACAATTCACGCGCATAATCGGGGGTGGCTCCCAGACGGTCCACCAGCGCCCCGAGCGTCTCCCCTTCGATGTATTCCATAACCACGTTGAGCTCGTCGCCCACACGACGACAATCGACGATTCTGGGCAGGTGCTCAAAACGCCTGCCTGCCCGCTGAACGGCAAACAGACGCTCGTATGCCCCGCCGATTTGAGCCGAAGCATCGATGCGTTTACGGACAAAGGGGCCGAGCGAGCCACCGCCGGTTCCTTCAAAGTACACGAGCTCGGTTGTTTCAACGGTCGAGCGCTTAAGTACACGCTCCACGCGATAGCTGTCGTCGCAATCGAGCGACGCCAGGTGCTCGGCAAGCGCTGCGGTCAGCTCGTCATCGGAATATGTTGGGGTCTGAGTATCCATAGCCTCCATCATAGCGCAGGGCGCAGACACCCCATGGCATCCGCGCCCCGTTCGTTTGCATCGTTGTTCGGCAGCTCCGTCGGCTCAGATATCAGCCGCTAACTCACCGTCTCCTCGCCAAAGCGATACAGCTCCTCGTTGACCTTTTGGAGGCTGCACCCGCGATCGATGCAAAAGATGATAATCGCATCGCGGCGGTCCTTGCAGTTAAGGACGCTTACTCCGGCAGCCGTCAACGCACGGTTGGTCTCTTTGAGCGTCAACGCCATCGCAAAGGCAATCTGCAGCACCTTGTTGCGACTCGGATGACGCGCGCCGGTAAAGATTTGATAGCCAAAGGTCTCATTGAGATCGGCCATACGAACCACGCGCGAGCGCTCCAAGCCCTTTTCCTGCAGCAGCTGCTTCAGGTAGTCCGAAAGCGAGGGGCGGCAAAGTCGTGTTCTTTGATATAGCCATCGATGTTTGGCGCGTCGAGAAGCTCATTGAGCAACTCGTCAGTCAGCTTTTTATCGGGCATACGACTTCACCTCCCCCAGTGCATGCAACATGCTAGAAACCGCTTACGTCCGAACGCTCCCAGCTAGCAACCTGGTCGGGAGACACCGTACCCAGCGCCTCGAACTTCCAGGAGCCGCCCGCCTTCAGATGATTGGTGTTTGCAAGAGCCGTTCCAACCTGGTTGCCATCGGCATCATACAGAACATATTCAATCTGAATGTAGCTCTTTTCCTTATCCGTGTTATCGGTCAGCGTGCCCGTGATCTTATAGGTAAACTGATTGGAAGTGTCTTCAGCCTCGTCAGCAATGGTATACGGTTCTTGCGGTTCTTTTTGCTCCTCAGCCTGCTGTGTCGTCTCGGCAGGTTTTGCCGAATCGCTCGCAGACGAATCGGTTGAGTTGCCGCCCATAGAGCCCACGGCACCGACAATAACCAGCACCACAATGATGCCTAGGACAATCTTGCCGATCGGCTTCTTTCCCTCTTTTGCCATTATTCATCCTTCCTACGATCCGGCTACCGTGCCGGCACACAGCACATCGTAGGAAGGATTAAACTTGAATTCATTAGCTGAGAGCTAAGGCTGCGGTAAACGGCCAATGCAGTTATCCAAACGCCGAGCAAACGCACTTTGCGCAACCGTCTGCTGGCAGTGCATCAACCCACCGTGACGGATTCCCCGGTAAAGGTGCTCACAAGCAACAGGATAAAGAAGGCCAAATAGCTGATGCTCAGCAGGTAGGCGATGACCAAAAAGGCAATCCATCCTACATTGGTCTTACCGTCGGCGCGGCGCTGCTCACGACTGCGATAAAGCCAAATCGTCACGCCGATAGCAGTGATAAACAGTACGAGTGCCGCCGTAGCCAGCCCAGCAAG
>DBGBLM010000099.1:0-5660 GCA_048448865.1 Collinsella sp. | reverse complement strand
GCATGGGAGCCCCTTCCATGAATGCGGCGTGGCCGCCACGGTTGGATTAGACACTCACCATTGTCGGCCTAATCCGCGGTCTTTCATGCAGCAGGGGCTCTCAATGTTTTTATGTCCTGCTCATATCGTCTCTGCCGGCAGTTAAGGAACGTCCCTAAGTGCCGGGTTTTGAGGAGGTTGGCATGCTCAATGCGATGATTTGGGCGCTTGCCTGTTTTGGTGTTGTTGCTGCCGATATTGCCCTGAGCATGGTTCTGTTTTCAGTTCTCGATGCCGTGTCGGTGCTGACGGGCTATCCGATCGACAATCTCGATATCCAATGGTTCCAGGCTGCCGCTCAGACGGCGTCATTTTTGATGGCGCTGCTGTGGTGGCGCTATCTGTGGCCCTGCTCCTTCATGGCGCGCCGGCAAGGCGAACGCCCACTCGGCGGGGGAGCAGGCGCGGCATGGAAGCGCATTGCCTGCGTTGTCGTGATCGGCCTATCCATGCAGGTGGTCATTAGCTACCTATGCGACGGCGTACTGTCGCTGCTGCCCGAGGTCGCGGCAGACTATAGCGAGCTCGTCGAGGAGACGGGCATGGGCGATACCAGCCTTCTTGCTGTCTTGACCACAGTGCTCGGCGCTCCGTTTTGCGAAGAGCTCCTGGTGCGCGGCATCATCTTTGAGTTTTCGCTGCGTGCGTTTAATCCACAGTGCCGTTCGTTCTGGAAGCGCCGGCGCCGCGCGAACGCGCAGGACGGCGCCATAGTGCCCTGGGCGGCCCCGAGTACCTGGGGCGTCGCCGCGGCGATTGTGCTGCAGGCGGCAATCTTCGGCTTTATGCACATGAATTGGGTACAGGGCTGCTATGCGGGTGCCGCCGGCCTCATCTTTGGCTGGGTACTCGTGACCACCGGAAAGCTCTGCTACACGATTCTGCTGCACTTTGCCTTTAATGCCGGGTCGTATCTCATGACGATGCTCTGGTTTGTGAACACGCCGCTCGACGTGGCGGTCACGGTTGCCATCGCCGGCATCATCCTCGTGGAGGCGATGCGCTCACTGCGCCACGCATGCGAGACGGACATAGCGACGGCACCACTGCCCTAGTTGCGCCTGCCGCCGCCGTTGGCGCCCTGACGCCCCTGGGCCGCGCGGTTGCGGCCTGCGGTGTTCTGCGCACGCGACATGCCGCCGTGGCCCTTGCTGCCTTTGGGTCCCTTGCCGGCGGCGCCACCGTGGGCCTTGCCGCCCTTCTTGCCGGTGCCATGCCCACCGCCGGCAGACGTCTCGCCCGGGCGTGGCGGCACGGGGCGGATCAGGCAATGCTTGGTATAGCCGATCAGGTCACGACGCCCGGCCTTCTCTAGCGCCTCGCGCACCAGCTTGTAGTTCTCGGGCTTGCGATACTGGATGAGCGCGCGCTGCATGGCCTTCTCATGCGGGTCGCGCGCCACATAGATCGGCTCCATGGTGCGCGGGTCCACGCCGGTGTAGTACATGCACGTCGACATGGTGGACGGGGTGGGGTAGAAGTCCTGCACCTGTTCGGGCATGTAGCCCATGTCGCGCACGGCTTCGGCAAGGTCCACGGCTTCCTTCATGGTTGAACCGGGGTGGCTCGAGATCAGATACGGCACAACATACTGCTTGAGTCCATACTTGCGGTTCAGGCGCTCAAATTTGCGGCAGAACGCATCGTAGACGGCTCGGCTCGGCTTGCCCATCACGGACAGCACCGCGTCGCTCACGTGCTCGGGTGCCACGCGTAGCTGGCCCGAGACATGGTGTTCCAGCAGCTCGCGTAAAAACTCGTCCGAGGTATCGGCCATGGTGTAGTCAAAACGGATGCCGCTGCGCACGAAGACCTTCTTGACGCCCGGCAGCTGGCGCAAGTCGCGCAACAGCTGCGTGTAGCCGCTTTCGTCGACCACCATGTTCTTGCATACGCTCGGCCACAGACAGCGCTTGTTCTTGCACACACCGTGCTTGAGCTGCTTGTCGCAGGCGGGGCGGCTAAAGTTGGCCGTCGGTCCACCCACGTCGTTGATGTAGCCCTTAAACTCGGGATCGCGCGTGAGCAGCTCGGCCTCGCGCATGATCGAGTCGTGGCTGCGCATCTGCAACACGCGGCCCTGGTGGAAGGTGAGCGCGCAAAACGAGCACTCGCCAAAACAGCCGCGGTTGGAGCTAATGGAAAACTTGATCTCAGCAAAGGCCGGCACGCCGCCTGCCGCGTCGTAGTCGGGATGCCAATCGCGTGCGTAGGGGAGTTCGGCCACCTCGTCCATCTCGTCGGTGGTGAGTGTTGCCGACGGCGGGTTCTGCACCACGTACACGCTGTTGGGATATGGCTCTACCAGGCGATGCCCGGTGATGGGGTCCATATTCTGCTGCTGCACGTTAAAGCTGCGGGCGTAGTTGAGCTTGTCAGCGGCAAGGTCGTCCCAGCTGGGCAGCAGGTCGTAGTCGTAGACCTCGTCGAGCGAACCCGTGCGGTAAACGGTGCCGTTGATATAGGTGATCTGATCGACGGGCAGCCCCGCGTCGAGTGCGTCGGCGATCTCGACAATCGCGTGCTCGCCCATGCCGTAGATGAGGATGTCGGCGCCCGAGTCGAGCAGTACCGAGCGCTTAAGCTTGTCCTGCCAGTAGTCGTAGTGGGCCAGACGGCGCAGGCTCGCCTCGATGCCGCCGATGATGATGGGAGCGTCCTTAAACGTCTGGCGGATGAGGTTGCCGTAGACCGTGACGGCGCGATTGGGACGGCGCCCCTCCTCGCCGCCGGGCGTGTAGGCGTCGGTGTGGCGGCGATGCTTGGTCACCGAATAGTGGTTGACCATGGAGTCCATGTTACCGGCGCTGACCAAAAAGCCCAAGCGCGGCTCGCCGAGCACGGTGATGCTGGCGGGGTCGGTCCAGTTGGGTTGGCAGATGATGCCCACCTTGTAGCCGTGCGCGTCGAGTACGCGGCTGATGATGGCCATGCCAAAGCTGGGATGGTCCACATAGGCGTCGCCGCAGATGTAGACAAAGTCGCACTGGTCCCAGCCGCGTGCATCCATGTCGGCTCGACTGACGGGGAGGAATTTATCGCGGCCCGGGCGCCAGGGGCGGGCGGGCGTCGCTTGGGAATGCTTGGCGCGGGCGACCGTGGCCTGCGCCTTGCCGCCGCGCTTTTGCTGCTGGCCCTGTTTGCCCTGCTGACTGCGCTGGTTGTTCTGAGCGTGCTGAGGCTTTTTTGCCACGATCCCTCCCGGTGTCTGTATGCTGCACGTAATTGTAACCAGTCTTTTTGGGACGGAGCTAAAAAGACTGGGGGAGTACACGAGCTGGCGGATCGGCGTGTCGATGCGGGTGTCGTTTGTTTCCAGACTGTGTATCCCTGTGTCGAAGGGGTCGTCTCGCGCGCACGCCATGTTGTCAATGGGTTACAGTATGAACGGCGGCTATGTTTCCGCCAACGCACGAGAGAGTCGTCAACAAGGAGGATGCACGACGATGCAGCGTGCCAAACAGATATCGGAGTCTATTGAGCTGGGCATCATCTTGGCGCTCGCCGGTGGCTTTATGGACGTGTATTCGTACATTGGGCGCGACCATGTTTTCGCCAACGCGCAAACAGGCAACATCCTGCTCGTGGGAGTGAGCATCTCGGAGGGCAACTGGGCACTTGCGGGGCGCTACTTCTTCCCTGTGGTGTCGTTTGCCGTGGGTATTATGCTTGCCGATCTGGTACACGAGCGGTTTGGCAGCGTGATCCACTGGCGTCAGGTGACGGTGTTCTTTGAAGCCGTCATCTTGCTGGGCGTGAGCTTTATCCCCGGTGGCGGTTACAACCTGCTCGCCAACTGCCTCACCTCTTTTGCCTGCGGCATGCAAGTCGAGAGCTTCCGCAAGATCCACGGTCACGGCATCGCTACGACCATGTGCATCGGCAACTTGCGCAACGCGCTGCAAAACGTGGACGATTACATCATCACCCACAGACGCGGTTTTTTGGAAAACGGCCTGCTGTACTTTGGCGTGATCTTTACCTTTGTGTTTGGCGCCGTGTTGGGCAACTGGTGTATTGAGCGCATGGGCCTGCACGCCATCGTCGTGGCGAGCTTGCTGCTGTTTGTCGCGTTTGCCATCATGTTCATCGACCGCGAGCGCGACTTGCGCTTACGCTGGAAGGTTGCGGCCGAGGCTTGGAAAGAGGGCTGCCGAAAGTAACCGAATGCGGCAAAGGGGTTGTCCCTTTGCCGCAATATTTTTCATCATCTGTTGAAACGCTTTAACACCTTTGACGTTCTCACGCGTTTTTTGTTTCAAAAGCGTTAGGATGGGACTTATAGTGCGGGGCGTAATGGGTGCCCCGCGCATGATAGGAGGCTATCAATGGCTAATCGTTTCGTTCTCAACACCATTTCTTACCATGGTTCCGGCGCCATCAAGGAGATCCCCGGCGAGCTTCAGCGTCGTGGCTACAAGAAGATCTTCGTCTGCTCCGACCCCGATCTGGTCAAGTTTGGCGTTACCGCTAAGGTGACCGACGAGCTCGACGCCGCCGGCATCGCTTGGAGCCTCTACTCCGAGATTAAGCCCAACCCCACCATCCAAAACGTCAAGGACGGCGTCGAGGCCTTCAAGGCCGCCGAGGCTGACGCTATCGTGACCATTGGTGGTGGCTCCTCCATGGACACCGCTAAGGCTATCGGCATCATTATCAACAACCCCGAGTTCGCCGATGTCCGCAGCCTCGAGGGCGTTGCTCCGACTAAGAACCACGCCGTGTTCACCATCGCCGTGCCGACGACCGCCGGTACCGCTGCTGAGGTGACCATCAACTACGTCATCACCGACCCCGAGAAGGTCCGCAAGTTCGTGTGCGTCGACACCAACGACGCCCCCGAGGTCGCCGTCGTCGACCCCGATATGATGGCTTCTATGCCCGCCGGCCTGACCGCCTCTACCGGCATGGACGCTCTGACCCACGCCATCGAGGGCTACACCACCAAGGGCGCTTGGGAGCTCTCCGACATGTTCCACTTTGAGGCTATTAAGCTGATTAGCGAGAACCTGCGCGACTCCGTCGCCGAGGCCAAGTCCGGCCAGCCCGGCTCCGGCCGTGAGGGCATGGCTCTTGGCCAGTATGTCGCCGGCATGGGCTTCTCCAATGTTGGCCTGGGCATCGACCACGCCATGGCTCACACCCTGTCCGCTCACTACGACACCCCGCACGGCGTCGCTTGCGCCATGCTGCTGCCGATCGCCATGGAGTTCAACAAGCCGGTTTGCGCTGAGCGCCTGGCCAAGGTTGCCGTCGCCATGGGCGTTGACACCACGGGCATGAGCACCGCCGAGGCCGCCGATGCCGCCATCGCCGCCGTCAAGCAGCTTTCCGCCGACGTGAACATCCCGCACGTCTGTGAGGCCATGAAGGCTGACGAGATCGAGGTCCTGGCCAAGGACGCCATGGCCGACGCCTGCTTCCCGGGTAACCCGCGCGAGGCAACGCTCGACGACGTCATCGAGCTCTTCAAGAAGATCTGCCCGGCTGCCTAGCCCAGTTTGGTGGTCCTTCGCCCGTAGGTGTATGGTCTTTTGACGTGCCGCTGGCCCCGCCGTGCTACGCACGGCGGGGCGTTTTGTGGTGCGGCGATGCCCTGAGACGGGCAAAAACAAGGCGTA
>DBGBLM010000098.1:0-6726 GCA_048448865.1 Collinsella sp. | reverse complement strand
TTCACCAAGACCCCTCACGACCTGCACGTCATCGATTGCTAGCCCATTTCGATAGTTTTTTGGGGCGGGGCGTCCGGATAGATTCGGGCGCCCCGCGTTCTCTTTTTATGCGCTCGCTGCAGTCGCCGTCTGCAAGTGTATAATTTCGGTCGTATGTAATTTGGACGCTTGTGCGTTCTGCCCATAACAAGAAAGGTCGCTATGCCTACCATTTCTACCGCCGACTTCAAGAACGGCCTCGGTCTCCGCATTAAGGACAAGGTCTACACCATCGTCGAGTTCCAGCATGTCAAGCCGGGCAAGGGCGGCGCGTTTGTGCGCTACAAGACCCGCGACATCAAGAGCGGCCGCGTCGTCGAGAACACCTGCAACGCCGGCACCAAGTTCGAGAGCGTCATGCTCACCACCCGTGAGTTCCAGTATCTCTACAACGATGGCGCCGACTACATCTTCATGGACAACGAGACCTATGAGCAGGTTCCCGTTCCCGAGGACATGGTGGGCGAGAACTCCAAGTGGCTGCGCGAGAACGACATTTGCCAGCTGCTCTTTGCCGACGATGAGCTCATGGGCGTGACTCCGCCGATGTTCATCGAGACCACCATCGTCCAAACCGACCCGGGCTTTAAGGGCGACACCGTCCAGGGTTCCACCAAGCCGGCCACGATCGACACCGGCGCTGTCATCCAGGTCCCCATGTACCTCAACGAGGGCGAGGTCATCAAGGTTGACACCCGCGACGGCAAGTTCGTCTCCCGCGTCTAGCAACCAAATCTTCTAGGAGGACTCATGCCCCAGGAAATCAAGATTGACGGCATCGGCATTTCGCCCGATGTTCTGACCGCCATCGTCTCGCGCGCCGTGTCCGATGTCGAGGGCATCGCCTCCGTTGGCGTCAAGGACCTTGCCACTAATCTTGTCTCCATGATGTTCTCGTCCAAGGCCCCGGCTTCCGAGCCGGCGGTCGAGGCCGAGGTCGTTGGCGACAAGCTCGCACTCACCGTGCGTGTCGTGGTGTTCTTTGGCTATCCGTTCAAGAAACTCGCCGAGGCCGTTCGCGCCGCCGTGGTCGCCGCCATCGATGCTCAGGTGGGCGTCGAGGTCGAGCGCGTCGACGTTTGCATTGACGGCCTCGTTTTCCCCAAGGAGTAACCTTTGAGCCTTAAGGTTTATCGCGGGCGCACGCTTGCCCGCAGTCAGGCGCTGCAGCTGCTGTTCCAGGCCGAGGCCACGGACAGCCCGCTCGAGCGCGTCCTCGAGGGCGATTTCCTGATCTCGAAGGGCCCCCTCGACCCCTATGCGCTCGAGCTTTGCCGTGGTGCCTACGAGCATATCGATCGCATCGACTGTGCCCTGCGCGCCGTCGCCAAGAACTGGGATCTTATGCGCATGCCCGGCGCCGACCGCAACCTGCTGCGTATCGCCGTCTACGAGATGCGCTTCCTCACCGACGAGGAGGTCTCGGACGCCATCGTGATCAACGAGGCCGTCGAGCTTGCCAAGGCCTATGGCACCGATCAGTCCGCGTCGTTTGTCAACGGCGTGCTGGGCAAGATCGCTCGTAGCGAGGAGCTGCCGGGTGAGGATCTGTACCAGGAGCTGCTGGCCGAAGATCGCGCTCGCGAGGAGGCCCAAGCCGTCGAGGCTGACGCCAAGGTTGCGGTTGCCCAGGCTGAGGCTGGCGTGCTGGCCGAGGATGCGGACGCCGCCGAGGCTGACTTCGACTCCGTCGAGGAGTAGTCATGCCAGAGGGTTCTGTCCGTAACTTCGACGAGATCTCGGACCGCTTGGACCAGATCATCGCTACCGTTCGCTCTAAGGATACGTCCTTAGAGCGTTCGCTCGATCTGTTTGACGAGGCGATTGAGCTGGGCTCCCGTGCGGTCGACATGGTCGACAAGTTTGAGCTGACGCCGCGTGAGGCCGACAAGCTCGAGCAGGAATACGATGAGGATGCGGCAAACGAATCCCAGGATAGCTAGGCCGCATCTCCGGATACGAATGGTTGATGGCATTCATGAAACGCGTGCGTCTTGATGACGAACTGATTTCACAGGGCATCTGCGCCGATCGCGCGGATGCCCTTCGCACTCTTATGGCCGGCTTGGTCTCGAGTGGCGGCGAGCGCTTGACTTCGCCGGGCCTTAAGGTAACCCCGGGCCTGCCGTTGCACGTGAAGGGGCGCATTCCATATGTTGGCCGCGGCGGTCTTAAGCTCGAAGGCGCGCTTGATGCGTTTGGTATCAATCCGACGGGCCTTGCCTGTCTGGATGTGGGCTGCTCTACCGGCGGCTTTACCGATTGCCTGCTCAAGCGCGGAGCTGCGACCGTTGTCTCGGTGGACGTGGGTCGCGCCCAGTTCGATTGGTCGTTGCGTCAGGACGATCGCGTGACGCTGCATGAGCGCACAAACGTGACGCAGCTGCCTGAGCTTGGCTATGCCGGCGCCATCGACCTGGCAGTGTGTGATGTCTCGTTTACCAGCATCGCGAACATTATCGATGCGGTGCTGGCGTGCCTGGCGCCTACGGGTGCATTCTGCACGCTCGTAAAGCCGCAGTTTGAGGCTCCGGCGGCGCTGGTGGGCGAGGGCGGCATTGTGACCGATCCCGCCGTGCGCCGCGATACACTCGTGGCGGCGGTTGAACTCTTTGCTGCCAAGGGCCTCTTCCCGGTCGATGTGTGCGTGTCACCCATTCATGGTGCCAAGGGCAACGTTGAGTTTTTCCTTTATGGCACGAGATTTGACCCCGGCGACCGCCCGCAAGACGAGCTGCAATCCCAGGTATCGGTTTTGAGCGAGAAAGCTGCAACGCTATGAAGGTCTTTCTGGTTCCCAATTACTACAAGCAAGAGGCGGTCGAGAGCGGCCTGATGCTCGAGCTTTGGCTGACGCGCCAGGGCTATGAGGTCGCATGGGCTGCCGACCAGCGATCGAAGATTCAAAGCACGCCTGATATCGACGGCTCCGATCTGGTCATTACGCTCGGCGGCGACGGTACGTTGCTGCGCGCTGCCCGCATCCTCAACCATCGCGAGATTCCTATCCTCGGTCTTTCCTATGGTCACCTGGGTTTTTTAACTGCTGCGAGCCCCGAGGAGCGCGACATTCTGCAGGTCGTGAGTGATGCCCTTTCCGGCGAGCTGCATGTGAGCCGTCGCGCTACCATCGCCGCGGATATCGTGTCCGTGCGCGAAGACGGTACGAAGGATGTCGTGCGCACCTTCGCCCTCAACGACATGGCGCTTACGCGCGGCCCCCTGTCCGATATGGTCGAGTTTGACATCACGGTGTCCGGTCACCATATCGACCGCCTACGCGGTGACGGTGTCGTCGTTTCGACGGCGACTGGTTCTACGGGCTACGCGCTTTCCGCCGGTGGCCCCATCGTGAGCCCCGACTATACGGGCATGGTCTGCGTACCCATTGCGCCGCACACCATTCAGGCCCGTGCCTTCTTGACTTCGCCGAGTGATGTCGTCGAAATCTTTATGTCTGATGACCGTCCGAGCGTTCCGGCGATCGCTATCGATGGACAGTTTATTACCTGTGATGGCACCGTTGAGAGCGTGGCGGTGCGTCGTGGGCCCGGTGATGTGCTGCTGCTGGATTACGGCCCCGAGAGCTTCTATAACTCGGTGAGCCGCGTATTCTACGGAGTCCGTCATGATCGATGAGCTGCAGGTTTCTAACATTGCACTCATTCGCGAGGCGACGCTGGTGCCGAGTGCCGGCCTGACTGTCCTGACCGGTGAGACCGGCGCCGGCAAGACTGCGCTGCTCTCGGCGCTCAAGCTTATTTTGGGTGAGCGCGCGGATTCGTCGACGGTGCGCGAGGGCGAGGCGCTGGCGAGCGTCGAGGCGCGGCTGTTTGACGGCCCGCACGACACGGAAGGCTTCACGGTCCAGCGCAGCCTTTCTGCCGAGGGCCGCAGCCGCGTGAAGATTGACGGCCGCATCGCCAGTGTGCGCGAGCTTTCGGAGCGCGTTGGTGTGATGATGGATCTGTGCGGCCAGCACGAGCACCAGCGCTTGCTCGATCCGGCGCATCACGTTGCGATGGTCGATGCCTGGGCGGGGCGCTCTGCGCTTGAGGCGCTGGATGTGTACCGCGCCTGTTTTAAAGCCTCGCGCGCGGCTGCCAAGGAGGTCCGTCGCGTCGAGGAGGCCTCGCGTGCGCAGGGGAGTCGCGTCGAGGAAGCGCGTTTTGCCCTCGAGCGTATCACCGAGGTCGACCCCAAGCCAGGCGAGTACGAGGAACTCGAGGAGCTGCTGCCTCGCTCGGAGCACGCCGAGGTCTTGGTGGCGACGGCAAACGAGGCCCATGCATCGCTTGCCTCTGAAGGGGGAGCGCTCGATGCCGTGAACAACGCCGTGGCAGAGCTTTCCCGTATGGCTACCGTCGATCGCAAACTGGGCGACATTGCCGATGCGCTTTCGGATGCCTGTATCTCCCTTGAGGATTGCGCGAACGAGCTTCGTTCCTATCGCGATGGGGTCGCCTTCGATCCTCGCGAGCTCGCTCGCATGCGCGAGCGGTATTCCGACCTCAAGGGCCTGCTGCGTCAGTGGGGTCCGACCATGGACGATGTCTTTGCCATGCGCGACCGCTCACAAGAGCTGCTGTCCCTGGTTGATGATGGCGACGAACAGATCAAAAAGGCGCGTGAGGCACTCGGGAGCGCCGAGCGCGAGTTGTTTGCCGCTGCCAAGGCACTTAAGCGCGCACGCAATACGGCGGCCCCGCGCTTCTGCCACGAGGTTGGCCGCCAGATGGCGCGCCTGGAGATGGGCGGTGCTGAGCTGGTCTGGGAGTCTCGCGATCTCCCTCGCGCTGAGTGGACACCTGCGGGTCCCTCGAGCTATGAGCTGCTGTATCGCAGCGGCGCCGGCTTGACACCTCGTCCCCTGCGCCGCATTGCGTCGGGCGGCGAGCTCAGCCGCGTCATGCTGGCAAGCAAGGTTGTCCTCGGTAATGCGGACGGTGTCGATACGCTCGTGTTCGACGAGGTCGATGCTGGTGTCGGTGGCTCCACGGCGCGTGCGCTCGCGGGCGTGCTGGCAGATCTTGCCGCTACGCATCAGGTGATTGTCGTAACCCATTTGGCGCAGGTCGCCGTCATGGCCGACAAGCATTATGTTGTCAGCAAGGAACCGGGCGATGTTCCCCAAACGCATTTGGACGAGGTAACCGGCGAAGCGCGTACCGCCGAGATCGCCCGCATGTTGAGCGGCGATCAGTCCGAGGCAAGCTTGGCCCACGCAAAGCAGATGCTCGAAGAAGCTCGAGGTTAGGTCGTAACAGCGGTGTTGGTGGGACAAGATAGACTGATATTTTTGTCCCACTACGCGTTTTACTCCACGACCTTATCCGGCTGGATGAGCTCCTCGTAGTAGCTTATATGTTCGCGAGCGTCTTCAATCTCGGGCAGCAGGAAGTTGTAGATGACTTCGATGATCATCGTGGCGCTGATCTTGGAGAACGCAAAGTCGCCCGTCGTCAGCAGCGCTTCGTGGTTGACGGTATTAAAAGTGTAGTCTGCCAGGCGCGCGAGCGGGGATTTGCTGTCGCTGCTGATGACGACTACGGTGGCACCGCAGTCGCGAGCCGCTTTTGCCATGCGATTCAAACGACGCGACTTGCCTGAGTTCGAAATCAGCACGATAACGTCACCCGGGCGTAACGTGAGTGCAAAGCCGATTGATGTCTCGCTAATGGTGCTCGCCATGCAGCGCAGGCCCAGCTGCGAAAACTTAAACGTCGCATCGAGCGCGACCGCGTTGGTATTGCCCACAGCCGCAAACTCAATAACCCCTGCATGCTTAAGGGCATGCACAACAGCCGCCAGCGTATCGTGGTCGATTCCGTCGATGGTCGCATTAAGCTCACTCACCTTGGCAGCCAAGATGTTCTTGAGGCTCTGCTCCATATTGTCGAGCGAGACCTCGTCAGTCAGGCCCTCGTTGCGCTGGCTTTCCAAATCCCTCGCCAACGAAAACTGAAAGCTGCGGAAGCTGCCAAACCCAAGCTTGCGGCAGAAGCGCGAAACGGTCGCCTCGGACGTGGCAGCGGCGCGTGAGAGCTGAGCCGCCGTGAGGCGTGGAGCCTCGGACTGGTGCTCCAATATATAGTCTACAATGCGCTGCTCGGATTCGCTGTATCCCTGATGGGTGCTAATGAGGGAAAGTGCGCTCTTGCTACTATCGGTCATGGATGGCTCCTGGTTGGCATGAAAATCTAATTTGATTCGCAATGCCATAGTATACGGGCATTTTCAATTACAAGATACACCTTGCTGTTTCAAGTGTTGATGGTAAACTTTCACTTACCGTTTACGGTTATGAAAGAACCTTTCACCGGAGAATTGCACCTTGTCTCTTCTCACGCGGACGGTAGGTTGGTATCTTTCAGTTGTGGAAAAACGCGCATCGAAGCGCGTGTAGGGGAGCGCCCGCGGGCGCTGTACTCAAGAAGGAGGGACACATGGCTAAGTTTGACATCATCGCCGCGACCGGTTGCCCGACCGGCATTGCGCACACCTTCATGGCGAAGGAGGCGCTGGAGAAGGCAGCTGCCGAGCGCGGTCTGACCATTAAGGTCGAGACTCATGGCCAGGTCGGTGTCGAGAACGAGCTCACCAAGAGTGAGATCGCTGGCGCCAAGGCCGTCGTCGTCGCAGCCGATAAGGATGTCCAGGCCGAGCGTTTCGCCGGCAAGCCCATGG
>DBGBLM010000097.1:0-11570 GCA_048448865.1 Collinsella sp. | reverse complement strand
TCCGAGGAGTGGCTGTGGCAGGCGCTGGTGCTCGCCGTGCGCGACAACGCCCGAGCCCACGGTGCGTCGCGTGCTGTGGTGGCACTCGAGGGTGACTTGCCGTCGTCCCTGCTGGCGGCGCTGGCCGTCGACGCTCTGGGCCCGCGCAATGTGATTGGCCTGGTGCTGGGGCGCAACCGTATCTTTACGCCGGCGCAGGAAGAAGCCGAGGCTGCCCGCTGTGCCGCCGTCCGCGCCATCGCCGAGCGTCTGCACATTCGCACTGTCGAGCGCGATGCACCGGATGCGGCGCGTGTGCTCGATCGCGACGTGTCGGCGGGCGATGCCGAGCGTCTGCGCTCGCGCACGCTGGGCCTCATGCTGGAGGACACGGCGCTCGAGCTGGGTGCGATGGCGCTGAGCCCGCTGTCCAAAACCGAGTATGCGCTGGCGGCGCCGGCGCTTTGCGGCGGCTACCAGGGCGACTTTGCGCCCTTTGGCGATGTGTACCTGTCGACGCTTGAGTTTGTGGCGCGTGTGCGCAACCGCACGTCTGCCGTGGTGCCCCAAGAGCTCGTGACGCTCAACGCGGTGGAAGATTGTATGGAGCGCGTGCTGGCGCAGGCGCTCTCGACGCTCGACGGTCCGGTCGATATGCTCGACCGCGCGGCACAGCTGCTTGGCGGGCTTGAGCCGGGTGAGGTCGATGGCGCGCTCGAGGCGCACGTGGACCGCAATCGATCTTTCGACGACATCCCGATGGCCGCTGGCAAGCCTGAGGCCTGCTCGCTGCTGCTGATGCTCGTTCGACAGGGTGAGGCTGCCCGCCGCATGTTGCCGATGGCGCCGATCGTCTCGGCCCGTTCGTTTGTCGAGCGCGCCTGGCCGTACATGCTCGCGTGGTCCGACCTGGGGCTGAGCGGCAAGGAACGCATGACGGTCGATGCGCTGGCGCGCGCCGAGGTGAACCGCTTTGCCGACGAGGATACAAGCGAGCGCATGCGTGGCGAGATGATGGGCATATTGGGTGACCTGTTGGGTATTTCGCCCGAGCAGATGGAGGAGCTGCGCTCTGAGGACGGTCAGCGTCGTTTACACGAGGGAATGAAAAAGTTCGAGGGCGAGGTTCAGGACGCCATCGATAAGATGATGGGCGGTCAGGGCGGCTCGCAAGGTAGTCCCCAGGGTGGCCCGATGCCGCACCCGCCAGTAGATCCGAGGCAGTTCCCCTTTTTCTCGCAGAACTAACTATGGGATAGGATTCGCTTCCAACCCCGATACTTCAACTAAGCATCTTGGCCCCGTTGTGTTATTCTAGAACAGACGTTCGTGAATGATGCGCGGGGCCTTGCTTTGTGCTGTGCTGGTGACGAGGGGAGGTTGGCTTGGTCATTTTGGGTATCGACCCCGGTTTGGCCCATACGGGTTGGGGGATTATCGAGGAACGGCGTGGCGAGGTTCGCTGCCGTGCCTATGGCTGCATCGAGACCAGTGCCGGAAGTCCGCTCGCGGTGCGCCTGTCGCATATCGCCCGCGACCTCAAGGGCGTTGTCGAACGCTATCGTCCCGATACCGCTGCTATCGAGAGCATTTACTTTGGCGCCAACGTTCGCTCGGCCATCCCTACGGCGCATGCCCGCGGTGCTGCACTCGTAGCGCTTTCGGAATGCGCGCTCGAGATTGGCGAGTACACGCCCATGCAGATCAAACAGGCTGTGGTGGGCACCGGCGCCGCGGACAAGCGGCAGGTCGCCTATATGGTACGCACGCTAACACAGCTCGACCACGACCCGCATCCCGACCATGCCGCCGATGCCCTGGCCTGCGCCATCTGCCACGTAAACCTCAGCCGCACCCGCGCCCTCACCGGTGGCGAGTTCTATCAACAGAGAGGAACCGGATACTGATGATTTCCCAGCTCCACGGAACGCTTGTCGAGTCCACGATGAACTCGGCTGTCGTCGATGTGTCGGGCGTTGGCTTTGAACTCGGCATCTCGGGCAGCACTGCGGCAACGTTGCCGACGCCCGGCGGCGAGGTCCGTCTCTACACGCGTATGCAGGTGCGCGAGGACGCCATGACACTTTTCGGTTTTTCCTCAAAGGATGAGCGCACGATGTTCGACCGGCTCGTGTCCGTTTCGGGCGTTGGCCCGCGCCTGGCGCTTGCCGTGCTTTCCACCTATACCGTGGGGCAGCTGTATTCGCTGGTGATGGCCGAGGACGACAAGGGCATGGCCAAGGTACCCGGTGTGGGCAAAAAGACAGCTCAGCGTCTGATCCTGGAGCTCAAGAGCACCTTTGCCAAGGACAAGGGCTTTGTCCCGGTCGATGTGATTCCCGGCCAGGTTGCGATGTCCGTACCCGCTGCTGCTCCCTCGGCCATCGATGATGCCCGTGCGGCGCTCCTTTCCATGGGCTTTAGCCCGCAGGAGACCGATGTTGCCCTGAGCGGGTATGATGGGCAGAATATGCGTGTCGAGGATCTGCTCGGCGCGGCGCTTAAGCGACTCGGAATGGATGCGTGATGTGGGAAGCCGATGACTCTCAGGACCTGTGGGCGACGCCCGGCAACTCGCCGGCGGCATCCATGGCGCACGGTGAGCGCATGGTGGGCTCGGAGCTGACGCCCGAGGACCTCGATGTCGACCGTACCCTGCGCCCCCAGCGCCTGGACGATTACTGTGGCCAGGAGCACATCAAGCAGAGCCTGCGCGTGTTGATCGAAGCGGCGCAGAGCCGTGGCGAGACGCTCGACCACGTGATTTTCTCGGGTCCTCCGGGCCTGGGCAAGACCACGCTGGCCACCGTTATCGCCAACGAGCTGGGCGCTCAGATCAAGACCACGAGTGGCCCTGCCATCGCGCGCACGGGTGACCTGGCGGCCATCCTTACTAACTTGCAGCCGGGTGATGTGCTGTTTATCGACGAGATCCACCGCCTCAACCGTTCGGTCGAGGAGGTCCTGTACCCCGCGATGGAGGACTTTGCCCTCGATATCGTGATTGGCAAGGGTCCGGCGGCGCGCTCGATTCGCCTGGATATTCCTAAGTTTACGCTGGTAGCGGCAACGACCCGCTCAGGCATGTTGACCGGCCCGTTGCGCGACCGCTTTGGCATTTCGTATCGCCTGGATTACTACACGGTCGAGGAGCTCGCGCAGATTGTGACGCGCTCGGCGACTATCCTGGGCGTGACGATCGACCATCCCAGTGCACTCGAGATCGGCTCGCGTTCGCGCGGCACGCCACGTCTTGCCAACCGCCTGCTCAAGCGCGTGCGCGATTACGCACAGGTGCGCGGCAACGGCCCCATCGAGCTCGATATCTGTCGCCAGGCACTCGAGTTCTTCGAGATCGACGAGCTCGGCCTGGACTGGATGGATATTCGCATTTTGGAGACGCTCGCCAAGACGTTCTCCGGTCGTGCCGTGGGACTTACGACCCTTGCCAGCGCGGTGGGCGAGGACCCGGGCACGCTCGAGGATGTCTATGAGCCCTATTTGCTGCAGTGCGGGTTGATGATTCGTACGCCGCAGGGCCGTCAGGCAACCCTTCGCACCTTTGAGCACCTGGGGATTGAACCTACCGTTTAGGGCGCTTTGTTTTGGCGGGCTGTTGGACTATCGCTGGGCATCGGGTAAACATATCGCCGTTCATCGGTTATGGGCGTTTTACTATTGCGCGCCCGTGCTATGCTGAATTGGTCTTTTTCTCATTCGGTAACGAAAGGACCGCCCATGCCTACTGACATCGAAATCGCACGTTCTGTCACGCCACTGCCTATTACCGAGGTGGCCAAGAACGCCGGCGTCGACGTTAAGCACCTTATTCCGTACGGCTTCGACAAGGCTAAGGTCGACTATTCACTGCTCAACGAGCCGACTGATCACCAGGCCAAGCTCGTCCTCGTGACCGCTATCAACCCAACGCCCGCGGGCGAGGGCAAGACCACCACGACCATCGGTCTGGCCGACGGCCTGCGTCGTCGCGGCGTCAAGAGTGCCGTGGCCCTGCGCGAGCCTTCGCTCGGCCCCGTCTTTGGCGTTAAGGGCGGTGCTGCCGGCGGCGGCTGGGCTCAGGTCATCCCCATGGAGGATATCAACCTGCACTTTACCGGCGACTTCCACGCTATCGGTGCTGCCAATAACCTGCTGGCCGCCATGCTCGACAACCATATTCAGCAGGGCAATCAGCTCGGTATTGACGTTAAGCGCATCACTTGGAAGCGCGTCGTCGATATGAACGACCGTCAGCTGCGCCACGTTATCGACGGCATTGGCGGTAAGGCCCAGGGCGTGCCGCGCGAGGACGGCTTCGATATCACCGTCGCCTCCGAGGTCATGGCAATCCTGTGCCTGTCTACGAGCATCAGCGACCTCAAGGAGCGCCTGGGCGAGATCGTCGTCGGCTACAGCTTTGCCGGCGAGCCCGTCCGTGCCCGCGACCTTAAGGCCCAGGGTGCCATGGCCGCGTTGCTTAAGGACGCGCTCAAGCCCAACCTGGTGCAAACGCTCGAGGGCACGCCCGCGTTTGTCCACGGCGGTCCCTTCGCCAACATTGCCCACGGCTGCAACTCTATCATGGCCACGCGTATGGCGATGCGCTTTGGCGATGTCGCCATTACCGAGGCCGGCTTCGGTGCCGATTTGGGCGCCGAGAAATTCCTCGACATCAAGTGCCGCATGACGGGCGTTCGCCCCAGCGCCGTCGTGATCGTCGCGACCGCTCGTGCGCTGAAGTACAACGGTGGCGTCGCCAAGGCCGACCTCAACGAGGAGAACCTCGAGGCGCTCAAGGCTGGCATGCCCAACCTGCTGCGTCACGTCGACAACATCCAGAACGTTTATGGTCTGCCCTGCGTGGTCGCCATCAACCGATTCCCGACGGACACCGAGGCCGAGCTTGCGCTCATCGAGTCCGAGTGCCAGAAGCTCGGCGTCAACGTTAAGCTTTCCGAGGTCTGGGCCAAGGGCGGCGAGGGCGCGCTCGACCTGGCCGATGAGGTCATGCGTCTGATTGAGCAGCCGAGCGAGCTCAAGTTTGCCTATGAGGACGGCGCTGATGTCGCTGATGCCCTCGAGGCTGTTGCCACCAAGGTCTACCGCGCCGACGGCGTCGACTTTACGCCGGCTGCCAAGCGCCAGCTCGCCGAGCTGCGCGAGAACGGCTTTGGCAACCTGCCGGTGTGCGTGGCCAAGACGCAGTACAGCTTTAGCGACAACGCCAAGGCCCTGGGCGCTCCCGAGAACTTCCGCATTACGGTGCGCGAGCTCAAGGTTTCCGCCGGTGCCCACTTTGTGGTCGCACTGACTGGCAGTGTTCTGACCATGCCGGGCCTGCCCAAGGTCCCCGCGGCCGAGAACATCGACGTCGACAACGACGGCAACATCACCGGCCTGTTCTAAGCTCGCTGCGCATAGCTGCTTGCTTGCCCCGCCGCGCCCACAAGGCCCGGCGGGGCTTTTTGATCCTTAGGCCCGCGCATGTCTTGTAGATACCGGCGGGCTCCGTCCATCATAGGCTTTTGCGCGGGTAGAATGCATGGATAACTTGAGGCTCACGCGCGACGGAAAGGAATCGTTGCATGGATCAGGACAAGACAACCGTGATGGGCGGCTACGGTTCCGCGCAGGCTGGCGATAGCGCCGATGCGACCCGCGTTGTTCCCAACCCCGGTTATACCGACCCCGCCGCGACGCAGCCTTCTGTCGAGCCCACCCGGGTTATGGGCTATGGCGACACGGCGCAGGATTCTTACGCTGCATCTTCGCAAGGCCCCTATAGCAACGCAGCTCCGGACCCGTTTGATTACGCGCCGCAGGATTCTTATGCCACCTCGACGCCGAATCCCTATGATGACCTGCCGCAGAATCCCATTCCGCAGCCTCAGCAGACGACGTATATGCCTCGCACGGCGCAGCCTCGCTACGAGTCGCGCCAACCGTATCGCGAGTACCCCAAGTCGATTCCGCAATATGGCGAGGACGAGGAGAAGAAGCCGTCGCGTTCGTCGAGCGTGATCAAGAAGATCCTCATCGTGCTGGCGATCTTCTTTGCGCTGTCGGTTGTGTTTGCCATCGTGTCGGGCATGCTCAACAAGCGAGGGAGTTCAACGGCCGATACCACTGCCGAGCAAACTGAGTCCGCCTCGTCTAGCGCCGTCGATCTGAGCGATATCCCGGGGCAGTACTGGTCCAACGCCAAGAAGATCCTCAAGTCGCGCGGCGCCGATCTTTCGAATGCCGTGGTCCTGACTGATGATGGCTCAACGCCCGTCGTCGATGCCAACTGGGTCGTTACTTCTGCCTACTATAACGACAACGGCAACCTCGAAATTCAACTCACGCACAAGAACAGCTCGGGCAACTCGTCCGACGGCCAAAGCGGTACCGACAGTTCGAGCTCCAATACGCTGGAGGACTTGAGCAACAAGGCACAGGAGTTGGGAGACAAGGCGCAAGAGCTGGGCGACACGGCACAAAACCTGGGCGATACCGCGCAGAACTTGGGCGGCATGGCGACGGATGCCTGGAACGCCCTGCAAAACGGCATCTCGGGCGCGCAGGGAAACTAGCGGACGAGCGGAGCGGGGCTACAGCTGCTCGGCCGGACGCTCGGGCGAGCTAAAGCCCGAATCAAACGTGACGACGCATGAGACGTCGGGCCGGCGCTCGTGCACGATGCGCGTGACGAGCTCCAGCAGCTCCTCGTCGGATATGTCAAAGCCGTCGGGACGCACCAGGTCAAACGAAACGAACCCGTCGTGCTCGTGCAGGTCGTGGATGGAGAGCGCGGGATCGATCTGCATGACGCCGCGCTTGACCCAGCCGCGCAGGTCGTCGCCAGTGGTGGCGATGGGGTCGCAGTGCAGCGTGATATCGATGCCCATCTGGCGCTTGATGTCGTGCTCGATGGTGTCCAGAATCTCGTGGTGCTCAAATGCGTCGCCCTCGCCGGGCATCTCCACGTGGGCGCTGGCAAACTGACGACCGGGGCCGTAGTCGTGCACCATCAGGTCGTGTGTGCCCAAAACCTGCGGATAGGACATGATCTTGTCGCGGATTGCCTGGACGAGCTTGGGGTCGGGCGCTTGCCCCAGCAACGGGCTGATGGCGTCGCGCACTAGGCCCATGCCGCTGATGCAGATGAAGATGCCCACACCCAGGCCTGCCCAGCCGTCGAGGTCAAAGCCTGTCGTCTGCGAAATAAGCGCCGCCACCAAGACCGAGCCCGAGGTGATGACGTCGTTTTTGGAGTCCTGTGCCGTGGCGATGAGCGTCTCCGAGTCGATGCGGTCGCCCAGCGTGCGGTTGAACGCTGCCATCCAGAGCTTAACGAGCATGGACAGAACAAGGGCGGCCATGGAGAGCGCCGAATACACGGTGGGGGAAGGCTTGATGATCTTAGTGACCGACTCGAGGATCAGATTGATGCCGACGGCGCAAACCAGGACGGCGACGAACAGGCCGGCTAGGTACTCATAGCGACCGTGGCCATAGGGGTGGCCTTCGTCTGCCGGGCGGCTGGCAAGGCGGAACCCGAGCAGGCTCACGATGTTGCTCGAGGCATCGGAGAGGTTGTTGAAAGCGTCGGCGATGAGGGAGACGGAGCCGGCGAGCAGGCCCGCGATGCCCTTGGCCAGGCACAGGGTGATGTTGAGGCCAATGCAGACGAGGCTTGCGGAAAAGCCCGCGTTGGTGCGGCAAGATGCATCGACCGGCTCGCTCTCGCTGCCGGGAACAAGCGTATGTACCAGCCGATTTACAAATAGCATAGCGGTCGTCCTCACAATCATGTTTAAGGGGATAGTGTAGCTCGCGCGGGGGCGCCGTGCACCGATGCTCAGAAAATGCAGCAATAGTCTGCCGGCGCTAACGAGCGAGCCTTCTCGTCTGCCTGGGTGGTCCATTTTGGGCCACATGGGTATGGGCATGTGCCTGTTTGCTCGACATACTTAATGTCGACAGCCCCTGTGCAAAGGAGGACGTTTCCATGGACGAGATGTTTGCCATTAAATGTCAAAACTGCGGCGGCCCTATGTACTCGCACCAGGCTAAGCGCAGCTTTGAGTGCGCCTATTGCGGCACGGTCGTTCCGTGGCAGGCGGACGTCGGAGAGCCCAAGAGCGCCCTGGGCATTCGCCATACGCCGCTGACGGTGGTGGATGGACTGCTCAAGCTCACGCATGTGTCGCAACTCGAGCGCCCGGAGGACCCGGACTGGTATTTCTTCAATTCGCACTGGCGCAATCAGTCGGTCCTGGAACATCTGCTGTGGGAGGATCGCGGCACGGCGCAGGAGTTCCAAGAGGCCACGCATGTGAGTATTCCTTGCCCCTTCTGTGGTGCGTCCTTTGAGGGCGAGTCGACCCAGCGCGTGTTTGAGTGCCCGTCCTGCGGCAACAAGATCGGCATTGCCGACCTGCTCAAGCCGGGGACGTTTAGCAAGCGTCTGACCATGGGCGTGGGTGCGGAGTATGTGCCGGATCAGGGTATTCCCTGCGAAATCTCGCCGCAGCAGGCACGTGCCAACGCGCTGCAGCTGGTGCGCCAGTACCCGGATGCCTTTGCCGGGCACGACGTGGAAGATGCGATCCAAAACGACATGATGCTCTTCTATTTCCCCATGGCGCTGGCGGACCTGCGCATGATGGCGAGCTTCCCGGGCAAGGGCCTGAGCAAGGAAACCCTGGTGTACTACGAGGTGCTCGACTGGGCATACCCCAGGGCAAACTACCTGGACGTTCGCCTCATGGGCATTTTGGAGCCGTGGGACTTTGCCAAGGTCGGTCCGTTCGATCCCGTCATGCAGGAAGGCGACTTCCGCGTCGTCTCCGTCGATGCATCTACCAAGGACCAGGTGGTCATTGATAAGTTGGCGCTCGACGTTGCGGGCAACGATGCCGAGGCCGTACTGGGGCTCAATAAAAAGAGCATTCGAACCTGGGCGCGCAAGGCCCGCAAGCATAAGGATGGCCTGGTGATGGTGCCGGTCTACTTTGTCGATCGTCCGGCGACGGACAGCCGCGATGGCGAGCAGGTGCGCATTGCCGTAAACGGACAGACGGGCCGCGCGGCCGCGGCGGTGTTTAGCGACAAGCGCGAAACGCATATCGTGGCACCGCTCAACCCGAGCCTGCATCTGTCCGGTGAGAGCACCGTGCATGCCACGCCCATCGAGGTCAAATACGTTAAGTCGCCGTTTCTGTACCAGATCGTGCGCCGTGGAGGCGGCGAGCAACCGCGCCAGGTTGCAGCGGTTGCCGAGGGTTCCTACCGAGAGGAGAAGCCCAAACGCAAGGGCTTGTTCGCTGCGATCTTTGGGAAGTAGGGAAGCGCAGCATGGGACGGCTCGCAGGCATGCGGGCTGCCGTCCGGTAGTTTGGCAGGGGGTAGATGTAAATAAACGGTGGAGCGGCTGCAAAAGAGCCGCCTCGCTGGGCAAAATCAGGTTGTGCCGCGGAACCCGCTCCTCAGTTAGTCACACTTCGGAAGCGCGGGCAACGCAGACGCAAGTGTCTTAAGGGCCGGCTGCAACCGGCCCTTTTCTGTGGCAGCCAATGGGCCCACATCAGACGAAGGTCGCGTTTTTGCCTGTCAGGTCACGCTCGCCAGCCACGGCTAGAATGTCGTTGCCGGCGTCCATGACCGGTATTGTTTCGTAGCGTGCGCCTCAACCGCGGGTGCGCCTGCGACGGCTGCGGTGGTTTCGGTCGCAACGTGCTGCTACCCTTGCGTTTCGCCATTAGTCGCTTCGTTGATGGCGCGGTACTCGGCACTCAGCTCGCGCGCCAGCTCTTCCTTGCTTGGAAGATACGGCAGGTATTTGGCGGTAAACACTTGGTCGTTGTCTTCGGGCAGCGTGTACTCGACGATCGAATCGCTTTTGTCCGCGCAGAGCACGATGCCTATGGGCGGATTGTCGCCTTCGTTCATGAGCTCACGCGTGTAGTAGTTCACATACATTTGCATCTGGCCCAGGTCCTGATGCGTAAGGTCATCGGTCTTAAGGTCGATGAGCACGAAGCAGCGCATCAGATAGTTGTAAAAAACAAGGTCAATATAGAAATGGCGTCCATCAAAGGTGATGCGCTTTTGGCGCGCCTCGAAAGCGAAGCCACGGCCAAGCTCCAGCAGGAACTTCTGAAGATGCGTGATGAGCGCCTGCTCTAGATCGCTCTCGCGAAACGTAGCATCGTCCGAGAAACCTAAAAACTCCAGTACATATGGGTCGCGGATGATATCCTCGGGGCGACGAGCCGGGGCGCTCTCTTGGATTTCCTGGGTGACGGCCTCTTTGTCCTTGCTGGCAAGTAGGCGCTCGCGGAACATGGTGTTGATCTGGCGTTCGAGCTGACGCGTGCTCCAGCGAGAATCGGCGCATTCGTGCATGTACCAGGGGCGAGCTTCGGGGTCCGGAATGCGTATTAACCTGCGGTAATGTGTCCAGCTCAATTCGGGACGCAGTGAGTCCCGAATTGGAAATGCAAGATAGAACTGACGCATTTTGCGCAGCTCTCTTGCTTCAAAACTTTTACCAAAATCCTTGGTAAGTCTGATTGCGAGGGCCTTGAGCAGCGCCTCTCCATACTTGGCGCGCCCCTCTCCGCCCTGTTCATCAACAATACTCTTGCCGATCTCCCAATATGCCTCAACCATCGCAAAGTTAACGGCGGTATAGGCCTTGTCGCGAGCGGCGTTGAGAATCGAGGAGACCTGCTTGTAAAAACCTTCGGGCACGATTGCCGATTCTCCACGGTTTACCAGTTCGCCCATCACTGTCGCCCCACTTTCCTTTTGTGGAATGCGTCTTTATCGCATTTAGTTTAAAGCCTCGCGCGGACACGAATTGCTGTGCTGTCTGACATCTTCGCATGGGGCCTTGCGGTGACTAAAATGTGACCATAGAGGCAGTTTTAGCGAATCCCACGGGAGTGACGCGTATGGACAATAACACGCTGCTATTCCAGGACAAAGGTTCGGGTAGGTATAAAGACGTCAAGATCTACCCCAACCGTATTGAGGTGCTCAAGAAGGGCACTTTTGGTGGCAAGCACACCGAGATTGTCTATCTTAAGGACATTACGGGGGTCAACAGGATCAAGGGCCGCGATGTTTTTCTGCGTAACAGGCTGTTGACTGCTTGTGTTTTTAGCCTGAGCAGCCGTGCGAAGGCCCAGGAGTTTGTTAACGCGCTGAACATGGTGATGTAGCCTATGGCGGCGTTTGGGCCAAGGTAAAAATCGGGGGCACAGAACGGTGTCCTGCGCCCCCCCATTGAGTCGATGTGTCTAAAAGGCCGGCTTGCCTATTCGCTACCGTCCCCAGCGTTTTCGCGGTCGTTGGCAAGCATTGCCGCGCCGGCGACCGTTGTCGCTACGGCGGCGGCAGCGAGCCCGGCGGCAATGCCGGAGCCGTCGCCCGTGTCGGCGAGTTTTCCGCCCGAGTTCTTGCCCTTGTTGCCCTTACCGTTCTTATCAGCGCTGCCTGCGTTGGAACCCGTGCCACCGTCGGTGCCGGTGCCGCCTGCACTGCTCGAGGCCGCTACGGTAAAGCTCGCGGCTCCGTCATTAGCAAGCTTGTAGTTTTGC
>DBGBLM010000096.1:0-11360 GCA_048448865.1 Collinsella sp. | reverse complement strand
GGCTCGGCAGGAGCCTGGGCAATCAGTTCCTCAGGAAGGTTGTAGTCAAAATCATCGGTACGCATAGACACGTCGGATACTCCTTATATAGCTAAAGTCCGTTCTACATCCTAGCAGGCTGACGTCCCAAATGAACTACTTTTTGGCGGCTTTGCGCTCGTCGCGGATGCGGGCGCGGTCCATGGCAGCCTCGACAGCCGAGAAGCGGCAGCCGCAGTAGTTCTGCCGATACATGCCAAGCTCGCGCGAACGACGCGTGACCTCGGGATAATACGGGCGAAAATCGCGAATCACCGGAGTGAGACCGCGGGCGGCAGCCAGACGCTCCAACACATCATTGCAGGTCCCGAACAGCTGATACGGCGAGACGGCGAGCGTCGTGCCCACAAACTCAAACCCGCGCTCCTGGGCCACGCGGCATGCCTCGGCCAGGCGCAGGGCATAGCACGCGCGACAGCGACGGGGTCGATCGGCGCCAAGTGGGGCCACGCCGGCCTCCCAGCGCTCGCGGTCCTCCCCCGCCTCGATGAGCTCGATGTCGCCATCGGCACACCACCGGCGCAGCTCGTCCAAGCGCCGCTGCCATTCATCGCGAGGCTGAATATTGGGGTTGGTCCAGCAGATTGTGGGTTCAAACCCCTCCTCGCGCAGCAGGCGGACCGGCTCAAGCGAGCACGGCGCACAGCAAGCGTGCAACAACAACGGCCTCATCAACATCTCCTCCCAATCCTTGCCCAGGGTAGTCTTTTTGGGTCGGGGCTATTTTGACTACTTTTGATGTAAAGCGCTCCCAAATACCTGCATCAACCGGAAAGTAGTCAAAATAGCCCTGTCCCAAAAAGACTACCCTGCGAAAAAACGCACGCCAAAGGATGTGTCCTCGCAGGCGACAATGCGACGGTCGCGCAAAATGGTCCGCACGTAATACCAATCGCCCACACAGCCCGATAAGTGCAGACCAGCCGCCAAGTAGCACAGCAGCGGATAGCCCGAGAACGCAAACCCCAGGGCAAACGCCACCGTCAAGGCAACCGTCGGCGCTAGGCAAATGACCATGTACCGCACACGCGAATACACCACGCCCTCGGCGCAGGCGTAAATCATGCAGGTTTCGAGATTCGCCCCAAAGGTCACCTGCGCGCCCGCAGGCGCCAGCAGCTTAAAGAACACGCCGTGCACCAGCTCGTGCACGGCAAATGACGCCGCCGAAACCGCAGCCAAGCCGACTATCCAGCCTAAGACCGCCGTCCAGCCACCCGCGTCAGCCGCATCCAGATCCGCAGGCCCACCCAGCAGCATAAACACCGGCACCAGGCACACGGCAAATGCGCCAAGCACAGCCATCCCCCACACAAAACAGGCGTGCAGGAAATCCTCGTCTTCAAACGCATGTATGTTGGAAATCTCATTCATAGCATCTTAGGATAGCGCCCCTGCCACGTACCCGTCCGCATGTGCGATAATGTCGAACGATATGCACGAATTGACCACTGCGTCGCCGAGCCCCGCACCCGGCTGCGCTCTTACCATATGCGAAGGAGTCCCATGGCATCCAAATACTCCATGAACGACCGTCCCAGCTGGCCTCGCCGCGCCATCGTTACCGCCGGCGAGCCCTACGGCAACAAGGGCCTTCACTTTGGCCACGTTGGTGGCGTCTTTGTCCCGGCCGACTTCTTCGCCCGCTTCCTGCGCGACCGTCTGGGCCGCGAGAACGTCATCTTCACCTCGGGCACCGACTGCTACGGCTCGCCCATCATGGAGAGCTACCGCAAGCTCAAGGAGAACGAAGGCTACGACAAGTCCATCGGCGAGTATGTCGAGTCCAATCACTCCCGCCAGGCCGCGACCCTCAACAACTACAACATCAGCTGCGACATCTACGGCGGCTCGGGCCTTGAGCCAGCTGCGCAGATTCACAACGAGGTTACCGCCGAGATTATCGAGCGCCTGCACGAGCAGGGCACCATCTCCAAGCGCTCCACGCTGCAGTTCTACGACGCCAAGGCCGGCACGTTCCTCAATGGCCGCCAGGTGATCGGCCGCTGCCCCATCCAGGGCTGCAAGTCCGAGAAAGCCTATGCCGACGAGTGCGACCTGGGTCACCAGTTTGAGCCCGAGGAGCTCATCGCGCCCAAGAGCCAGCTCACCGGCGAGGTGCCCGAGCTGCGCCCGGTCGACAACCTCTACTTTGACCTGCCGGCCTACCTCGACTTTATGAAGACGTACACCGCCAAGCTCGCCCAGAACCCGCAGGTTCGTTCCGTGGTCTCCAAGACCATGGAAGAGTGGCTGCTGCCGGCGCAGCTCTACATCCAGAACAAGTTCCGCGAGGCCTTCGACGCCGTCGAGGACCAGCTCCCCGAGCACACCGTGCTGGAGCCCGAAGGCAACAAGAGCAGCTTTACCGTCACCTTCCCCAGCTGGAAGGAGCGCGACGACGCCCATGCGGTGCTCGCCAACGGCGGAGTGCGCTTCCGCAGCGGCAAGGCGCTCGTGCCCTTCCGCATCACCGGTAACATCGACTGGGGCGTTCCGGTACCCGAGGTCGACGGTGTGAACGACGTCACCTGCTGGTGCTGGCCCGAGAGCCTGTGGGCGCCCATCAGCTACACCCGCACCGTGCTCGCCCGCGATGCCCGCGCCGCCGGCGTAACTGAGGGTGTCGCCGCTCAGGACTCCGCCCTCATGGGCGAGCCCGCCGCCGATTCCACGCAGGTACCCGCACCCACCTACCAGCACAGCTCGCTCGACTGGCGCGACTGGTGGTGCTCTGACGACGCACAGATCTACCAATTCATCGGTCAGGACAACATCTACTTCTACTGCATCGCGCAGACCGCCATGTGGGAGGCCCTGAGCTGGGACCTTACACAGAGCACCGTCAGCGCCTGCTACCACCTGCTCTACATGGGCAAAAAGGCCAGCTCCTCCTCGCAGACGCCTCCCCCGCCGGCAGACGACCTGCTCAACCACTACACCTGCGAGCAGATGCGCGCGCATTGGCTGTCGCTCGGCCTGTCCGAGAAGCCGGTGAGCTTTAGCCCCAAGGCATACGACACCCGCGTGACCGGCAAGGACAAGGACGGCAACGAGGTGCGCGCCTGCGATGACAAGCGCGTTATCGATCCGGCCCTTAAGGAGAGCGCTCTCTTGACCGGCGTGTTCAACCGCCTGGCCCGCAGCTGCTTCTACGGCGTCGCCGTCAAGGAGGGTGACGAGAGCCCCTATCGCAACGGCTGCATTCCCGCCGGTGCCGCCTCTGCTGCCGTGGTCGAAGCTGCCGAGCAGGCCGCCCTTGCCTTTGAGCAGGCCATGTACAAGTTCGAGACGCACCGCGCGCTCGCCGTGTGCGACGACTACCTGCGCGCCGCAAACAAGCGCTGGAGCGATGCCTCCAAGGCCGCCAACAAGCTCGAGGGCGAGCCAGCCAACGCTGCCATGAAGCAGGCCCTGGTCGACGCCTTTACCGAGCTTCGCGTGGCGACCGTCCTGATGCACGGCATCGTCCCGACCGGCTGCGAGCTCATCTGCGAGTACTTCGACGTCGACCCGGTCGCCTTCTTTAGCTGGGACAACATCTTTGCCTCCACGGACGAGTTTGTGGAGAGCCTGGGCGAGAAGCCCGGCGAGCACCGCGTGAAGCCGCTGCCCCCGCGCTTCGACTTCTTTAGCAAGCACGAGAGTCAGTACTAAAGCACGGCAGCAGCAGCGTGCCCGGAAAGTAACCAATTTGGGACGGGAAGGAAAGACGGATGTCCAAGCCGCGTCGTCGTAAGCAGAAAAAGCAGGTTAAGCCCGAGCTCAGGCTCAGGCAATTTGCCGCTACCGAGCTTTCCGACCAGCTTGCCGCCCTTCCCTGCGCCGCCGACCTGCCGCGCTTTATGGTCGACACGGTCGCCGGCGCCTATGCCCCCACCGATGCCGAGCTCATGATCGAAGGCTTTGGCGCCGCGGCCACACGCCCAGTCACACTGCGCGCCAACACGCTCAAGGCGACCGCCGAGGGCATCGCCGCCGCACTCGACGAGGCCGACATCGCGCACCGCCCCGTCGCATGGTATCCGGACGCCTTCATCCTGCCCGAGGCCCAAGTTTCCGACCTATGGGACCTCGACATCTACCGTGACGGCAAGATCTACCTGCAGAGCCTGTCGTCGATGATGCCGCCGCTCGTGCTGGGCGCTCAGGCCGGCGAGGACATCCTGGACATGTGTGCGGCCCCCGGCGGAAAGACGACGCAAATCGCCGCCCTCACCCAGGGACAGGCGCACCTCACTGCCTGCGAGATGAGCATTCCCCGCGCCGAAAAGCTCGAGGCCAACTTGGGTCGCCAGGGCGCCAAAAACGTGCCCGTCATGCGCATTGACGCACGCGAGCTTGACGAGTTCTTCCGCTTTGACCGTATCCTGCTCGACGCCCCCTGCACCGGCACGGGCACCGTCATCAGCGGCAACGAAAAGAGTCTGCGCGGCCTCACCGAGCAGCTGCTCGTCAAGTGCGCCCGCTCGCAGCGCGCGCTTCTGGACCGCGCCATGGGGGCCCTCAAACCGGGCGGCACGCTCGTCTATTCGACGTGTTCGATCTTGCCGCAGGAAAACGAGGATGCCCTGCAAGAGGCCCTCGACAAGCACATGGACTGCGAGCTCATCCCCCTCGACGGCACGCCGAGCGAAAGCGAAGTGCGTCGCGCCCAGGATACCGGCGACAAGCCGCATATCGAGTGCAACGCCCTTACCGAGGCCATCGCCGCGGGCCACGTCTCGGCCATTGCCAACGGCATGCCCGGCACGCTGACCATTCCGCCCAGTCGCGACTTTGAGGGCTTCTATATCGCCCTGGTCCGAAAACGCAGCTAGCGCACGGATTCACAACTCAACAAACTATCTCCGTGCGCGCTTGTCCTGCTGGTCACGGCACTGCTTAAGTGCCTCGCGCTCCTTGCGCTCGGCCTTTTTGCCCTTAATGGCCGTGACCGCAAAGTAGATGACCGCGGCGGCAACGATTGCGCCCACGCATAGGCCAATCGAGCCCAACATTGCCGAGAATTCCATACCGCGTCACCTCTCTTTTGTATACGGGACATTCAAGATAGCACCTCGATTCCCGCCACCACAGCTCCTTCACGTTCGCCGGCCCTTCAGTCTAACGGATGGCGCGGCGGGGAAAAATCAACTCGTCAAACGATTTAGCACTCGCAACGCCGGTCGTACACTGCCGACCGCACAACATAGAAACGGACCGCCATGGATTCTCTCAACGATTTGAACGAGCGCGTCGACGCCTTTGTCGCCACCAGTTCCTTCGATACGCCTGCCGCGACTAACGACCAAGCCCCCATTGATGTTCCCGCCGAGGTTCACGAGGACATCGTCGCCTCGGTCGACTTCTCCGAGGTAGAGCTTGCAGACGAATTTACCGAGCCCCAGGTGGCCGTAACTCCCAACGGCCTTTTGCCCATGGAGCCGCTGCCCATCGACGGACGTCTGCGCAAGGCGGCCCTCCGCATGCCCGATGAGATCGAGGAGGCCAGCGGCTTTACGCTCTTTGGCCGCCGCATCAAATCGCTCATCTACACCACCGACGTGGCGGTCATCCGCAATTCCAATGCCGACGCCGTGTTTGCCGTCTACCCCTTCACGCCGCAGCCCGCCATTACGCAGGCGCTGCTGACCGTTGCCGAGTGCCCGGTCTTTGTGGGCGTTGGTGGCGGCACCACCACCGGCAAGCGCTCCGTGCAGATGGCGGCCGTCTCCGAGATGCAGGGCGCGGCGGGCTGCGTGGTCAACTCCCCCGCTACTGCCGAGATGGTCGAGCACATCACCAACATCGCCGACATCCCCGTCGTCGCCACGGTCGTACGTTGCGACGATGATGCACATGCCAAAGTGCGCGCCGGAGCCAAGATACTCAACATTGCCGCCGGCAAGAACACGCCGCAGGTCCTGCGTGAACTGCGCGAGCACTATCCCAACCTGCCGCTCATCGCACCGGGCGGCAAGACGCCCGAGAGCATCCGTGAGACCATCGCCGCCGGCGCCAACGCCATCATCTGGACGCCGCCTTCGGCCCAACAGCTGCAGACCGACATGATGCAGCGCTATCGCAAGATGAAGGAAGACGCCACGCCTGTCATCTCGCGCGACGATGTGCCCATTATCGACCAGGTCGCCGCCGCTGAGGTTAGCCAGGTCGAGAACATGAATCCCGATGTGCCGATCCCCGACGAAGTCATCGAACGCGTCGCTTCGATCCATGATCATATCGAGGAGCGTCGCGCCAACCGCGGACTCAAACCCTCGCTGCACGGTTTCTTCTTCCGCGGAAAGAAACGCTAGCCGCAACAGCAAGGCCCGTCCCGCAAACAACGGAACGGGCCTTTTTCTGTTATCAAATGTCAGGAGGGACAGGCGCAGCGGTTAAAACCGTCAGCCAGCCCACGAACGTTAGTCCACGCGTTTGTCGCCCATAAAGAAGACGGCCACCGTGCCGGGGCCGGTATGCGAGCCAATCAGAGCACCGATGCTATTGATCTCAATCTTACCTTTGAGCTGCGGAACCTGTTTCTCTATCAGTGCCGCAACGGCCTCGGCGTCCTCACGGCACGCCGAGTGCGACATGATGCACTTGCCCGAATAGTTCGCGCCGTCCTGCACATGCGCCATCACGGTCTTGGCCATCTCGGAGATCGCGCGCTTCTTGGTTCGAATCTTCTCACGCGGCGCCAGCTCACCTTCGCAATCGACCGTCATGAGCGGGCAAATCTTGAGCGCCGTGCCGATGATCGCGCTCGCGGCCGAAATGCGACCGCCGCGCAGGTAGCTCGACAGATCGGTCGAGAAGAACCAGTGGTGCAAGTTGAGCTTATGTTCCTCAATCCAAGCGGCCGTCTCGTCGAGCGAAGCGCCGCTATCGCGAACGTCGGCGGCACACTCCGCCAGCAGGCCAAAGCCCGAAGACGCAGCCAGCGAATCGATGACGCGCACCTTGCCGCCCTGGGGATAGCGATCCGCGAGCATCTGCGCCGCAACGCAGGCCGTTCCATACGTGCCCGAAATACCCGACGACAATGCCAGGTGCAGCACGTCTTTGCCCTCGGCAACAAACGGCTCCCAAAACTTCTCGTACTCACCTACGCTCACCTGAGACGTCTTGGGCATGGCGCCCGCGGCAATCTGGGCAAAAAACTCGTCCGGCGTAATCGACTGATACAGATCGTCCGTATAGACAACATCGTCGATCTCGTAATGAAAACACACGACAGGAATATTGCGCGACGCAAAGAACTCACGGGTTCGATCGGCGGCGGATTCACAGGTCAGGACAAAATCACTCATATGAGGCTCCTTACTCATTGCTGCGCAAATTATCGCACAGCATGCGTGAATACGGTACAAATGTCCGTTATTTACCAAATTGAACCAAAGGTAGTGAACATCTTTACCGTCATCATCTCTAGCGAACCCGGAGGTATACACCTTTAAAAACGACCCTACGTCTCCATTCAACCGCCATATCTACCTCAACTAAATCGATTTACCAAACCATTCGGCCAACAATTCGACCTCCCATCCCCATTCGAAACAAAAGCGGCGCATACTGATAAACGTTTGACGCTGTTTGTCAGTTTTACCAACCACATCGGAAGGTGCTTCATGGTCGCATTCGATCGCAATCCGCAAGACTTCAAGTATCTGCGCCTGCTGTCGAGACAGTTCCCCACCGAGCAATCCGCATTCACCGAGATCATCAACCTCTCGGCCATCCTCAACCTACCCAAGGGCACCGAGCATTTTATGAGCGATGTGCATGGCGAGTACGAAGCCTTTATGCACATCCTCAACAACTGCTCGGGCGTCGTGCGCGAGCATGTCGACGAGATCTTTGGCGACACGCTCTCCTTTGGCGAAAAGGGCGAGCTGTGCACGCTCATCTACTATCCGCGCGAGAAGATCGATCTTGTCCGCAGCCGGCGCGAGGACTCGCCCACCTGGTACAAGACCATGCTCGACCAGCTCATTGTGGTTGCCCGCTCCCTTTCGAGCCGCTACACCCGCTCCAAGGTGCGTAAGGCCATCCCGCGCGATTACGCCTACATCATCGACGAGTTGCTGCACACGCATCCGGATGAGAACAACTACCGCGTGCGCTATCACGAGCGCATTATCGAATCCATCTTGGAGACCGCCAGCGCCGACGACTTTATCGAGTCGCTCGCCTCACTCATCAAGCGCCTCGCCGTCGACCACCTGCACTTGGTGGGCGACATTTTCGACCGCGGTGGCGGCGCGGCCAAGATTATGGACCGCCTGCTCACCTATCATTCGCTCGATATTCAGTGGGGCAACCACGACCTGCTGTGGATGGGCGCCGCTGCCGGCGAGCCCGCCTGCATCGCCACGGTACTGCGCAACAACCTGCGCTACGACAACTACGAGATTCTCGAGAACGACTATGGCATCTCGCTGCGTGAGCTTGTCGCCTTCGCCGACGCCACCTATACCGCCGGCGAGCCCATCAGTCCGCTGATCAAAGCCATCAACGTCCTGCTTTTTAAGCTCGAGGGCCAGATTATCCAGCGCCACCCCGAGTTCGATATGGCCGACCGCCTGCTGCTCGATAAGGTCGATCACGACACCGGCACGGTCACGCTCGCCGACGGCAGCGTGTGGCCGCTCACGACCAACGACTTCCCCACCGTCGATCCGGCGGACCCCTACACGCTCACGCCCGAGGAACAGCACATCATCGACAAACTCGTATCCGAGTTTGTCACCGCCGATCACCTGCATCGCCACATCGATTTCCTCTATACCCACGGCTCCCTGTATAAGGTCGCCAACGGCAATCTGCTCTTCCACGGCTGCGTGCCGCTCAACGAAGACGGCACCTTTAGCAGCATGAACTGCCTGGGCACCTGGCACGCCGGCCGCGATTATTTTGATTTTTGCGACCATATCGCGCGCCGCGCCTGGCGCGTCGGCGACCGCGATGCCCTCGACTGGATGTGGTACCTGTGGATCGGCTTTAACTCACCCGCCAGTGGACGCGTGGTGCGCACGTTCGAGCGCGCCTACATTGCCGACAAGAGCACGTGGGTCGAGCCGATGGACCCGTACTATACGCTCACCACGTCCTCGTCCGTTTGCGACGACATCATGCGCGAGTTTAGCGTCGCCCCCATGGCCTGCTCGCCGACGGGGCACATCATCAACGGCCACACCCCGGTCAAAACCACCAAGGGCGAGCAGCCCATCCGCGCCAACGGCAAGCTGCTGGTCATCGACGGCGGTTTCTGTCACGCCTACCACCCCAAAACGGGCATCGCCGGCTACACGCTCATCTCGAGCTCGCGCGGATGCCGCCTCAAGTCGCACCAGGCCTTTACCAGCGTTGCCGAGGCGCTCACTCGCAACATCGACATCGAAAGCGAGACTAACCGCTTTGACGAGGCCGACCGGCGCCGCATGGTGAGCGACACCGATACCGGCGTCAAGATTCGCAGCCAGATCCAGGACCTGCGCCAGCTGCTCGATGCATATAGAAACGGTGCTATCGAGGAGCGCGCCTAGCTCCGCCTGCGGGGATTGGCTAAACTTGCTGAGTTTGTCATCCCCACGGCGCCCCGGCGCCACCCTAAGGCAGGTACTATGCAAAAGCTCCTTGCGCAGATCATGAAGTTTGGCGTCGTCGGCGTCATTGCCACCGTCATCGACTTTGGCATCATGAATCTGCTCCACTACGGCCTGGGCCTCAATATCCTGATCGCCAACACCAGCGGCTTTATCGTCTCGCTCATCTTTAACTACGTCGCAAGCATGAAGTACGTGTTTGCACACAAGGAGGGCATGAGCCGCCGCCGCGAGTTCATCATCTTTGTCGTGCTGTCCGTTATTGGTCTGGCGCTCAACGATGGCATCGTGCTGGCCCTCAACGCCGGCCTGGGCCTCGAAGCCAATATCGCAAAGATTTGCGCTACCGCGCTGGTCATGGTCTACAACTTTGTAACGCGCAAGATCTTCCTGGAGGGCGAGCAGACCAAGTAGCTCGGCCTCCTCGTTGCACTACGGGGACCTGCGGATGACACATGTCAAGCGCTGTGTTGTTCGTGGGCCTCGCTCGTTTACGGAAAGATTTACAACGTTTGCGGATTACCTCTTGAATATTTGGCGAGTTCGTATAGTTCTTGGCAAAGACCTTACGTTTCCCTTGTAAAAGCTCTAAAGTATCCTCTGCTCGATTCATCAACGCATTGGATGTGATTACGTGCGCAAGGCGCTGGCACAACCTCATACCAAGCAGTTCCTCAAGTTTGCCGTCGTGGGTCTTATCTCCTTTGGCATCGACTGGGGCATGCTCATTGCGCTCGTCGAGCTGTTCCACCTCGACTTTTTGATGAGCACCACGGTTTCGTTTATCACGTCCGTCGTGGTCAACTACTGGCTCAGCATGAAGTACGTGTTCGACCACCGCAAAGGCATGAGCCGCAAGCGCGAGTTCACGATCTTCACCATCCTGTCGGTGATCGGCCTGGGCCTCAACGACCTGTACATGTTTGTGGGCGTCACGTTTTTGAGCATCGGCTACCAGGCCATGAAGGCCATCGCCACGTTCCTCGTCACCTGGTACAACTACTTCAGCCGCCGCTTCTTCCTCGAGGGCGCACGGTCGTAGTCGATTCACTATTTGCTTGAATGTATAACCGGTTGGAATTCCCATTCCAACCGGTTTTTTGTTTGCCGAGAGACCCGGCGACCCAGTCCAATTCGCGTTAAAAACGGGCGGCTCGGATGTTTGTCCGAACCGCCCGTTTGATGCGATATGTCGAGGCCCCTAGCCTGTCACGTAATACCAGACCACGTTGTCGCCGTTTGAGAGAACGTAGTTGCTGCAGGCTGTCATGGGCGTTGTGCCGTTGACGGAGTACATCCAGCCGCTCGTGCCGCCGTACTGTTTCTCGGCCAAACCACCAATCGCAGAAACATACGTGCCGTACGATGAGCCGTGTGCGTTGACAGAAAGGCCCAGCGCGCACAGGGCATCGTAAACGGTGGCGCCTTCGTTAAAGGTAAAGGTGCCGCCAGAGGACACGGGATTGCCCACAGCGCTCGATGTGACCGAAACCGTCACCGTAACGTAGTTGGACTCCTGTAGGCCGCTTTGGCTGCCCGAGGAAGCGTTTCCACCATTAGAGGATGAGGCTCCATCAGACGACTGGCCACCGCCCGAAGAAGTACCGCCAGACGCATTGGAAGTATCACCGGCTCCCGTATTTTGGGCAGCGGATTTATCGCCAGACTTCTTGCCGCCCCGGTCCTCGGACTTCTTGCTATCCGAGTTTTTGTCCGATTCCTTGTTTG
>DBGBLM010000095.1:0-4678 GCA_048448865.1 Collinsella sp. | reverse complement strand
ACATCGAGAAAAACAAGGCTCGTGGTGACCTCGGCATTACCTATGACGAGGATGTGCTGCGCCTGGTTGACCTGTTCCGCGGCAACGGCTTTGCTGTCGCGGCTGTGGTCATCACCCAGTACGCCGGCCAGCCTGCTGCCGATGTGTTCCGCAACCGCCTGAACGCGCTCGGTATTCCCGCCAAGCTGCACTATCCCATCGAGGGGTATCCGCACGATGTCGATCTGATCGTGTCCGACGATGGCTACGGCAAGAATGAGTTTGTCGAGACCACCCGACCGCTCGTCGTGGTCACTGCCCCCGGTCCTGGCTCGGGCAAGCTTGCCACCTGCCTGTCTCAGCTCTATCACGAGCACAAGCATGGCACGGCCGCCGGCTATGCCAAGTTCGAGACCTTCCCGGTCTGGAACCTTCCCCTCACGCATCCGGTCAACATCGCCTACGAGGCGGCCACGGCGGACCTCGACGATGCCAATATCATCGACTCCTTCCACCTTGAGGCCTATAACAAGACCACGGTCAACTACAACCGCGACGTCGAGGCCTTCCCGGTGGTCCGTGCTCTGATGGAAAAGATCCTGGGCAAGAGCCCCTACCAGAGTCCTACGGACATGGGCGTCAATATGGTCGGCTTTGCCATCACCGATGACGATGCCTGCCGCGACGCTTCCAAGATGGAGATCGTCCGCCGCTACTTTACCGCGGTCGAAAATGTGCGCCGTACCGGCGTGGGCGATGAGCAAGTCGACCGTCTCAAGATCATTATGAAGAAAGCCGGCATCGATAAGAACTACTCACCGGCGCGCTCGGCGGCCCTCACCAGGGAGCAGCTGACGGGTGGTCCCGTGGGTGCCATGGTTATGCCCGATGGCTCCGTGGTGACCGGCAAGACTTCCACGCGCCTGGGCGCTGCGAGCTCGCTCATCATGAATGCACTTAAGCATGTCTCGGGCGTCGACCTTGAGCTCGAGGTCATTAGCGATGAAGCGATCGAGCCCATCAGCAAGCTCAAGACGCATTTCCTGGGCAGCAAAAACCCGCGCCTCCACACCGACGAGACGCTTATGGCGCTGTCGATCACCTCGGCCACGAGTGAGACGGCCGCTCGCGTCCTTTCGGGCCTGGAGCAGCTGCGCGGTTGCGATGCCTTCTTTAGCGTGATTATCTCGCCGACGGACGAGACGGTACTGCGCAAACTGGGTATCAACGTGTGCTGCGAGCCCAAGTTTGAGCGCCGCGGTTTCTTCCATCGCTAAGTTTGAAGCACCGCGGTAATTGCATTGCATTTTGGCCGTATCGGGTTAGCGCCCGGTACGGCTTTTTGATCAATAAAGCGCCTATTTCGGCGAAAAATAGCTGTTTACCTGCCTAGAAACAATTTGAGCGGTATACAATAACCGTAACTGTTTCATCCTTAGCGGGATGCCGCATGATGGATATTACCTGCCATCGTGAGGTGTGTCGGTCGCGCACGGCGCGTTAGATGCTCGTGCTCGGTTTGAGGAGGCTGCTATGGCGGGCAAGGGTCGTGCGAGTGTCAACGATATGAAGCGTGTCGAGGTGCTGGTGTTGATGGAGATCGACCAGCAAACCGAAGACAATGGCGGGCCGTATGGTTTCTCGCGCAAAACGCTTGCCGAGCGCGTGGGGGTTTCGCCGTATCGTGCCCGCGCCGCACTCGAGCGCGTGGATTCCGAAGGCATGATTGATGTCGTCTCGCGTTATAGCGACGACGGCGGTCAGCTTGCAAATGGCATTTGCCTCACCGAACGTGGCGAGTGGTATCTTGAGGGCGTCCGTACCGGCATGCTCGTTCAAGAAATGCTTGAGGACGAGGTTGCTGATCGATAGCAGCATGTAACCCTTGCCATAGCGACGCCGCCTGGGAAACCGGGCGGCGTTTTGTTTCAAGATTGAGAAATGCAATCGCACGCGAGAAAAATTGCGAACGGTCCGCGGCGCGAGTATTACAATGAAGACCCGTAAGATGTGGATAAACAACTTCTACGGGAAGCGCAGGTAACTCAATATGACCAAGCATGTGTTCGTAACCGGTGGCGTGGTTTCGTCCCTGGGCAAGGGTATCACCGCGGCCTCGCTGGGCCGTCTGCTCAAGTCGCGTGGCTACAAAGTAACGATGCAGAAGGCCGATCCGTATCTGAACGTCGACCCCGGTACCATGAGCCCCTTCCAGCATGGTGAGGTCTTCGTTACCGAGGATGGTTACGAGTCCGACTTGGACCTGGGTCATTACGAGCGCTTTATTGATGAGAACCTGACCCGCGATTCCAACTTTACGACCGGCGCCATCTATAAGAGCTTGATCGCCCGCGAGCGTCGCGGCGACTTTTTGGGCGGTACCGTGCAGGTGATTCCTCACGTCACCAATGCCATTAAGGACAAGTTCCGCCGCATCGAGGAGCAGACCGGCTCCGATGTAGTCATCACCGAGCTGGGCGGCACGATCGGCGACATCGAGTCCCAACCGTTTGTCGAGGCCATCCGTCAGTACCGCAAGGAGGCCGGCCCCGAGAACGTCTGCTACATCCACGTGTCGCTCGTTCCCTATATCGCCGCCGCCCACGAGGTCAAGACCAAGCCCACGCAGCATTCCGTCAAGGAGCTCCGCAGCTTTGGCATCCAGCCCGATATCATCGTGCTGCGCTCCGACCACCATATCGATGACGCTATCCGCGGAAAGATCGCAAGCTTCTGCGACGTCGACACCGATTGTGTCTTTACCAACGAGGACTGCGCGAGCATTTACGATGTTCCGCAGCTGCTTGCCGAGCAGGACTTTGACCTGCGCATTTGCGAGCGCCTGGGTCTGGACCCGCGTGAGCGCGACATGAGCGAGTGGAATGAGTTCCTGCGCAAACAGAATCACGCCAACCATCACGCCGACAAGGTGAAGATCGCCGTCGTGGGCAAGTACACGCAGCTGCCCGATGCGTACCTGTCGGTTATCGAGGCCCTGCACCATGCGGGCGTCTTCTACGATCGCCATGTGGACGTCCAGCTGGTCGACGGCGAGAGCCTCGACGAGCAGAATGTCTCCGAGGTTCTGGGCGACGCCTCGGGCATCCTGGTCCCCGGCGGCTTTGGCAAGCGCGCCCTGGAGGGCAAGATCCTCGCGGCCGAGTTTGCCCGTGAGCACAAGATTCCGTATCTGGGCATTTGCCTGGGTATGCAGGTGGCCGTGTGCGAGTTCGCCCGCAACGTCGTCGGCCTTGCCGGCGCCAGCTCCTCCGAGTTCGATCCGGACGGCCCGTTTAGCGTCATCGATCTGATGAGCTCGCAGGAGGACGTGACCGAGAAGGGCGGCACCATGCGCCTGGGCGCCTATCCGTGCAAGCTCGCCGCCGATACCCTTGCTCGCGAGGCATATGGCGAGGAGCTCGTCTACGAGCGTCACCGTCATCGCTTTGAGTTCAACAACGCCTTCCGTGACCAGCTCGAGGACGCTGGCTTGGTTATCTCGGGTCTGTCGCCCGACGAGCGCCTGGTCGAGATGGTCGAGCTGCCGCGCGACGTGCATCCGTGGTATGTGGCAACCCAGGCTCATCCCGAGTTCAAGAGCCGCCCGACCAACCCGCAGCCGCTGTTCCGCGAGTTCGTGCGCGCTTCGATCGGCCAGCACGAGGGTGTCGACCGTCTGCAGGTGACGCCCATGAACCTCGCTACGGACTAAGGGTGCCGGCGAATAAGGAACATACCGAAGCTACTCCCTCGTCGCTCGCCGTGGCGGCGGGGGAGTATCTCGATTACCTCGCGGTCGAGCGGGGTTTGGCGCGCAACACGATTGCGGCCTATCGTCGTGACCTGACGACGTACTGCGCCTATCTGGAGCGGGCGGGTATTGTGTCTTTTGAAGAGGTGACCCGTCAGGTCGTGGAGGGCTTTGTCGCCGACCGTCGCGATGGGGGCTATTCCGATGCCTCGGTGGAGCGTGCGCTTGCGGCCGTGAAGGGCCTACATGCCTTTTTGGTGCGCGATGGGGCTGTGGCCCAAAATCCAACGGCGGCGTTGCGCCTGCCTAAAAAGGCTGAGCGTTTGCCGGAGTATCTATCGGTGGAGGATGTCTCGGCGCTGCTCGATCAAGACTTCCCCGAGGGCGAGATGGGCTTGCGCGACCATGCCATCTTGGAAGTGCTCTACGGATGCGGTTTGCGTGTGAGCGAGTTGGTGGGGCTCGATGTGGGCGATATCCATATCGACGATGGCTTTGTGCTCGTTCGTGGTAAGGGCTCGAAGGAACGCCTGTCCCCGCTGGTAGGAAGCGCGGCGCGAGCTCTGACGCTTTATGTAACTGAGGGGCGTTCTCGCTTGGCGGCCCATGACCGCGGAACCGAGACCTCGGCGGTCTTTTTAAATAAGAACGGCCGCCGTCTGTCGCGCCAGGGCATCCATGCCATCTGTGAGCGCTACGGGCGCCAGGTGGGACTGGTGGGGCTCCATCCCCATACCTTGCGCCACTCCTTTGCCACCCACATGCTCGCGGGCGGTGCCGACCTGCGTGTGCTGCAGGAGATTTTGGGCCATGCCGATATTTCGACCACGCAGGTCTACACGCATGTCGACCGAACGCAACTGACCGAGGTCTATCTGGCGGCGCATCCGCTAGCACATCGCTAGCACCTCGCTGACCTGCATATTTATAAATATTAAATGGGACGGG
>DBGBLM010000094.1:0-4308 GCA_048448865.1 Collinsella sp. | reverse complement strand
AGGTCAGAAGTTCAAATCTTCTAACGCCCACCAAATGTTCGCAGCTCAGAGGCTATGTCCTCTGGGCTGTTTTGTTTTATGTCGCCAAATCAGCTGGCAGCTCCAACCGCCCAAGCAACCACCCTGCCCACACACAAAACCGCGTCAGCGACCCAAGTGCCTAGCCCGGCTGACTCCGCAGTCAATCAAAACCGCCCCAATAGTCACCGAGGCCGAGACCAACACGTCTCGAACCCATCCGAGCCGCAACTTCTCAGCAAAACGCCGCGATGTCTGCGTCCTGCGGTATCCTTGAGCCACTTGCACCTGCAGCACCAAGGAGCCGCCATGCGCACCGAGCTCGATGTCCCCTTTTCGCACAAAGAAGAAGCCAAGGCGCTGGGCGCCAAATGGGACCGGACCAAGAAGATCTGGTATGTACCCAGCGGCGTCAACCCCGAGCCCTTTGCCGAGTGGCTGCCCGGTGTTGACCGATCCGACCCCTCAGCGCCGTATATATATCTAGTACTGGGCAAGCGCGAGTGCTGGAAGTGTCACAAAGAGACCTCGGTCGCGGCCTTCGGCATTCCCTATCGAACCGATAACGACGAGAGCATCGCCATCGCGCACGCGCCCAACGAAGCCGGGTACATTGCCATCGACACGGCCAACGCCAACGCACTCGCCATCGTGCCCGCTCTTGGCTGCGTACCGGGCGAGATCCGCGACTACCTTCATAAGCGCTGCGGCTACAAGCCCGTAGGCGCGCGAGCCTCCAAAGCCCCGTCGCTCGGCAACACGTGCACCAGTTGCGACGCGCTGCAAGGCAGTCGCTATCTGTTCGAGGAGCCCTCGTCCCCGTTTGCCCTCACTGCCATCAACAAGCTGCCGGCACTGGAGTTTGTGCGCGTCGAAGTTGCCGGCGTCTTTGGCGTCCCGGCCACGCGCACCGACTTTGACCAGGCGCTCTTTACCTGGGCACGTGACCATCACGCCGAGTTCCACAGGCAACTCGGTGAGGGGGTTTATTTGTAGGGACGGAGAAGCCTTCACAGCCAACTCCTCCGCATCACCTATCCCTCGTCGCCGGCGTCATACACGATATCGAGGCCACAAACAGGGCATTTCTCCGGATACACCGGCATATGAACGCCTGTCTGTTTTCTCACTTCGTCGCTGAACCTGTCGCGCGCATCGATGAACCGAATGTCGAGACACGGTATTTGCGAGCCGCAGCAAGGGCAGGTGACGACAAACGACCCGCAATCAACCTCTACGCTCGGAAACATATTGTTGTCTATAAGGGCACACGGCAGTTTTCCGTACTTCCCCATCGCAATATCGCCTCGCCAGCTCATACACGCTCCCCTCTCGCTATACAAAACAGGAAGAGCATGCACCGGCGGGCATGCGCGAGATTGCATCGCCACGCGATCCGATCAAACAACACGATCGTCAAAGAATGCCAAAGCCAAATACGCTAATACGGCAGAAGCCCCGCCTTTTCACGCTTCTTTTCCGAGCGATCGAACTCAATGCGATGGGCCTCAAGAAACACCGTATTGGGTCGCCACTGACGCTCATTCGGCTGCCTTAGCGTCGCACCCGCAAAGGAAGCGTAGCCGGTCTTATCCAGCAGGTACGATCCGCACAGCCGATATTCGCCGCAAACAGGCTCAAACGAAATCAGATGAGCATCGAATAAAGCATGTAAGTCGCGCCGAAGCAGAATGCCGTTGCTGGCAACCTGCGATTTGGGTCCCGAGTAATTCTCGATATGTGCAGCCTCCAGAGCTTCGCTGACGCCGCAGTCCGACACCGCGCAACGGCCATCATAGGCGGCAACGAGCTGCTTGCGGAACCATTGCTGCCCCAATCGCTCGCGCCTTAACGCATAGCGGACCTTTTCGTCGTCGGTCACACCCTGTCCGGCAAACTCAATATCGACGGGCATGTGCTTCAGATAGCTCATGTCGGGCGCAAAACGGGGGTCCGGTCCGCCTTTATGAACAGGACCGTGCAGAACAAACCATCCGTTTTCGGGCTCGAACCGTTCAACAAACGCAAGGCCGAGCACCTTGTAGCCCACCTCGGTTGCAAATATGACTCCGACTGGAACGCCACATTCCATGCAGTTGAGCATTTTACGGTTGTAATTCTGGTCTCGAGAACCAACGGCGCCTGGCGCTTGGACCGAATACTTAATGACCCACGTACCATCGTCCAAATAGAGCGGAGGTACATCGGTGTAGAAGCTCTTTTTAGAGTTATGGACCGAAAGCGCAAAGATCTTATTGGGATCTTGCTTCACCCGATCCTGGCCCGGCCAGAAGATCCCTGAATCCCGCGTTACGGGAAAGAAGTCCGAGCCAATTCTCAAACGATACTGATACTGAGGGCTATCTTCCTTGGTGTGGTGCGGAAGGCTGGTCCAAACGCCGCCGCGCTGTTCCTCACCCAGAAACCACTCCCATGCCTCAACGTATTCGGAAGGCACGAGACTGCAGGCGCGGTCATAGCTTGGTCCGTCCATCAACGGAACAGCAAGGTCAATGTCGTTCATCGCCAGCACCTACAACCATACGAACGCGAGTCATGCCCCTCAATAATATGGCCGAGAGTCAATTATTACGAGATCTCATTCCGCGATCGGCACATCGTTGATGCTCTCGGTTTGCCGCTGGCGCGTTTGCACCCCGCTACCCCACTCCCCTGTATACTGATGTAGCACGTGTTTCATCCGGGCTTGTTGGGCCGGATTGTTCATGGGAGGGTCTTATGGCTGCTTCGAATCCGCCTAAGGGGAGCGTTTCTTCTTCGTCCATCAAGCCGGTTACGCGCAAGGCCGTGCGTTGCCAGCGCGAAGTCGCTTGGCTTGTCACGCAGGCGGCGGGCAGGCTTGTGGCGACCACTCAGGACGTCAATGCGCCTACGCCGAGCTTTGTGCTGGCAGTGGCGCTGGATCGAGTACGCCAGCTGGAACTCGCCGCACAAGAAGACGGCAACCATCTTGGCTACCAGGACGCTATGGCGCCCGACCTGCAAACGTTCTGCCACATGGCCAAGTTGCCCGCCGCACCCAATGCGCTTTCGGACGCAGGCTACATGTTTACGCTTTCGGGCGCGGACCTTATCCGCGACATCTATGCATACTGCAGCGAACTCGGCGAGCGCCATGTCTTTGACGCAGCTGAAGTCAAGCCGGGATACGCCATCAAGCTGGTTCTTAGGCTGTTCTTGATAGACGGGTTCGGGGCCATGCCGGCGTAAGCCGAGCCTTTAGCATCACCGTCGACTGGGCAACAACCGCTTTACCTTAATGGACGCCAATCGAGGGTCGATTATTGGGTCGCCTCGTCCACTAACGCATCTATCCCACGCGCTCCGACAGTCGATATTTGCGGTTGCGGCTCGTCGCCGGCGCCGTGGGCTCAAGCTCGCCTTGAGCAATGAGCGCGTTGACGCGCGACCTTACTTGGGAAATTGTAAGCCCCGTACGTTCTGCCAGCTCACGCGTCCCCAGCTCGCCGTAGTGTTTGAGTGCCGTCACAATTAAGCCCCCGCCATGATCGACCGGCTCGATCTTTGAACGGTAAAGTACGACCTTGAACCGATCGAACCCCGGGCAGAACAGGGGCTCGGCCAGACCATGCGCGCGCATGGCATCGATCATCATCGGGATGCCCGAGCCATTGCCCTCAGCCGGCGAACCTGCGCCATCCGGCAGCGGGACAATCGACATGAGCTTCACAAGCGTCGCGTTACGGCATCGGGAGCTGCCGTCAAACAAGTTCTCGCGAGTCTTTCCCCCGTAAAGGCCGCCAGGATTCGTCACCTCGACACGATCGTCAAAGACGTCGACGGCAATCGATTGTCCACAGAACCGATCCCCGTATTCTCGATGGATTACGGCGTTGGCGATTGCCTCGCGCAGAACCTCCTCGGGAATCTCCAGCGAGTCGACACGCGAGACGCCTTGGACGGTCGAGGTTCGCCGCAAATTCTTGGCGACGGCTGCGACGGCATCCGAGATCATCTCGCCCAACGTTCCCTCACAGATTGTGCGGTCCATGAACCTCAGCGACCCCGCCGTGCCTTTCCGGGTCCCCGCATAGACAGCCATGTCGATAAAGAGCTTGGGATAAAACTGCTGAGGGTAGGTGCCCGCAACTAGGAGTCCAGCCTTGGTGACATTGCCCTGGGAATCAAGGAAATTTAGGCGCTCCAGCTTCGTTTGTTTGTCCGGCGCGCCGCGCATCGCCCGGGGCGTCAACGAGAAAGCCCGATCTATCGTACGGTCGACCAGCGTCTCGTCGAGATCGTCCGCGC
>DBGBLM010000093.1:0-4371 GCA_048448865.1 Collinsella sp. | reverse complement strand
CATTCGAAGCCCTCGTTCCAAGACACCTTCGTCTCAGCTTCCGGCTTCTCGACCGCGGGCGTCGTTTCCTTGTTGACAACATACATTGGGCTATCGGTGTAGTACGGCCAATCACCGTTCTGCCCCGGCACCTTAACCGATGCGAAGTTCGAATACCAGCCCGGCAGCGCATCGGAAGTGGTGGTGTACGTGATGACGGCGTAATCCTCTTTCTCGAGAGCCGCCTTCACCTTGTCGTTAACATAGATATCTAGGTCGAAGTTTCTTTTATTACCATTCTCTGGTACGACTTTATTAGCCTGAGTATCTACAAGTTCATTTTTAGTTAGCTTCCAATCGGCATTTGGAGACTTTGGAGACAGCTCGGTTTCACCGATCTTGATAGTTATAGAGCCATAATCAACACCAAGTTCTTGCTTCCACGCCGACTGAAACGTGTCCTTCACCGTCACCTTATCCGGATTGGCCGCATTAACGATCGCTTTCAGTGCGACGCGCGTCTCCCATGCTGCTCTGCCCGTCGCCGCAGCCTCACCATCGTTCACAAGCCTCTTGGTGATCGGTGTGCCCACTAACTGCGGCGTAAACTTGCCGTCGGCCGCTCCCGAGACACGACCTCCATGCTCGATAGTTGCATTGTTGTGCACGGTGTCGTATGAGTTCGTGTCGTTCATCTTGGTCTGATAAACAATGCGATAGGTGATGTACTTATCCTCGAGGTTGTCCGAGAACTTGTAGGTAAAGGATTTCTTAGACTGATCGAGCTCACCGGTGGCAAGAACAGTCGACCCAGAGCTGCCTTTATAAACCGTATAGTTCCCCGCATACGTCTGCTTATCGTCCAGCGTGTCGGTGAACACATAACCGCTCATGTCGGCCTTGAGCGCGCCTTGGTTGAGTGTGACCGTCCACGTGATGTCGGACGGCGTACTATTGCGGTCGCTAGACTTGCCAATCATGTCGTAACGAAAGGGGCTGGGGGCAAACGTAACCGTGCCGTTCTGGCGATCGTTGGTACCGCCCCACCCCCACGACGCCGTGTTCTTGGATGCTTCCTGCTTGTCGATAAATTCACCGTTGCTCGCAGAAACACCGCTTTTCAGCACCGTTTCATACGTAATCTTATGGTCTCCCTGGGAAAGGTTGCCCAAGCTGTCGAGGCGCACGGTCTGGCCGTCGATCTTCGGCTGTGGATTGAGCTTCTCTCCGTCGAGCATAAAGCTGTCGTTCACAAATTCAAAGTTCTCGCCCAGCGTATCGGTTAACTTGACGTTCGTGGCATATGACTCGACGGTGAGTTTAACGGTCCAGGTAACCTTGGCCACGCCGCCGGATCCCTGGGAGAAGGCCCCCGCCTTCTTCCCCGTGACTGTACCGTCCTTGGTGGGGATATTGATCGTTCCCGCACCAGGGAACACGACGGATGCGTTGCTACCAGAACCGACATCCTTGTTTTTAAGCTGGAACGAGAAGTTTGCCGCAACATGAATGTTCGCAGGGTTCCGTTCAAGCCAGCCCTTGTCAAACGTAAAGACAACCTTGTTGTCTTCAATCTTCCATGTACCAGCTATTGCAGCGTCAGCACCAGGCCCATCCCTAAATTCGCCGCCATCATTGTTATCGACGTCAATAGTGTCAGGGAACTTATAGACGGCGGCATAGTTCCTAGGCGTAGGTGCCTTGTCAGTCAGAAAGTTCGCCGAGAAGGTTCCGTAGAGGGTCGAAACTGAAGTCACGGCGTCATTGCCCAAAAGCTCTGTACGACTGTTATCTTTATACAGCTTGACATCAACCGTCGCCGTCTTCCCATCAATCACAATCGGCGTTGGTGTGCTCACATCCTCGGCGCGCACGGGGGCTGCGCCGTGAAAAACTGCAGCGGTAAGGCTAATCAAAATGAAGATCAGGGCCGCCATACCCAGCGACCGCGAGCGGTGTGCGTTCATAGTTGTCCCTTAATTCCTACAACACAGTGTGGAATACGGCGAATCGTCGGATCGAACACAAACCCCAACATCAACGAGAACCTACCTAGCGCATTGCAAGAACCCATTGGGGGCAACTTCTAAGACGGTTCGTCTATACCACAATGCATAAAATATAATATAGATACCAATCATGTAAACCGCAGGTCAAGAGGTCTTTTAATTTAATACCAGTTGATATTTACCTGTTAACAGTTTTGTATCATACCGGCTATATTCAGTGGAATTATGTATATGTTTAAACAACTTAACTTTGACCAGAAAGCCGATCGGAGGGGATAGCCGCCCCCACCGTGGTGCAAGCGAACCTGTCCCCCTTGCACCAAAAAGGGCGCCGACCATCGCGGTCGACGCCCTTTCTTGTTAGACGCTATAAAGTCCAGCGCTTATTTGTTGACCTGGCCGGCGCGGACGGCGGCCTTCTTGCGGTCGGTGGCGTTGAGCAGGCGCTTGCGCAGGCGGATGTTCTTGGGAGTAATCTCGACCAGCTCGTCGTCGGCGATGTACTCCAGCGCCTCCTCCAGCGAGAAGGTGCGGGGCGGCACCAGCTGGACGGAGATATCGGAGGTCGAGGAACGCTGGTTGCCCAGGTTCTTGGTACGGGCGATGTTGACGACCATGTCGCCGGCCTTGCTGCGCTCGCCCACGATCATGCCCTCATAGCACTCGGTGCCCGGCTCAACGAACAGCTGGCCGCGCTCCTGCAGCGTGCCCAGAGCGTAGGCAACGGCCTTCTCGGTGGTCATGGAGATCATGGCGCCGTTCTGGCGGTTGCCGATCTCGCCGGCATAGGGGCCGTACTCCAGGAAGGTGTGGTAGAACACGCCCTCGCCGTGAGTGACGTTCATGATGCGGTTCTTAAGGCCCATGATGCCGCGCGTCGGAATCTTAAACTCGAGGTGCGTCACGATGCCCGAGGTATCCATGCTCGTCATGATGCCGCCGGAGGTACCGAAGACCTCAACGACCTTGCCCGAGTACTCGTCCGGGCACTCGACGACGGCCTGCTCGACAGGCTCCATCTTGTTGCCGTTCTCGTCCTTCTTAAACAGAACGCGGGGACGGCCGACCTGGAACTCAAAGCCCTCGCGGCGCATGGACTCCATCAAGACGGACAGGTGCAGAATGCCGCGGCCCGAGACCTCGACGCCGCTCTTGTCCTCGAGCTCCTCGATCTTCATAGTCACGTTGTTCTCGGCCTCGTTGAACAGGCGTTCCTTGAGCTGACGGGCGCCCACGATGTCGCCATCACGGCCGACGAGCGGGGAGGTCGAAGCCTCAAAGACGATGGACAGGGTCGGCGGGTCGATCTCGATGGGCTCGAGCTCGACAGGGTTCTCGGGGTCGGTGTAAACATCGCCGATATCGGTGCGGTCAATACCCACGACAGCGGCGATATCGCCGGCGCCGACTTCCTGGCACTCGGTGCGGCCCAGGTAGTCGAAGGTAAAGAGCTGCTTGACGGTAGCGGTGGCGCTGGAACCGTCATTCTTGACAACCAGGATCTGGTCGCCCTGGTGGATGGTGCCGGAGTACACGCGACCGATGCCGATACGGCCAACGAAGTTGGAGTGGTCGATGGTCACGCACTGCATGGCCAGCGGGGCGTTCTCGTCAACCTCGGGCGCGGGCATGTCGTCGATGATCATATCGAGCAGCGGATACATGTCCATGTTGCCGTCGTTGGGGTCAAGGCGGGCAAAGCCATTCATGGCGCTGGCGTAGACCACGTGCTCCATGGCGAACTCAAGCTGGTCGTCGGTAGCGCCCAGGTCGGCCATAAGGTCGAGGCAGTCGTTGTAGGCCTTCTCGGGGTTGGCACCCGGACGGTCGATCTTGTTGATGACGATCATGATCTTAAGGCCGGTGTCGATAGCGTGACGCAGCACGAAGCGGGTCTGGGGCATGGGGCCCTCAAAAGCGTCGACCAGCAGCAGGGCGCCGTCGGCCATACGCAGCACGCGCTCGACCTCGCCGCCAAAGTCGGCGTGGCCCGGGGTGTCGATGACGTTGATCTTGACGTCCTTGTACTCGATAGAGATGTTCTTGGCGAGAATCGTAATGCCGCGCTCGCGCTCCTGGTCGTTGGAATCCAGGACGCGGTCCTCGACCTGCTGGTTGGCACGAAAGGCGTCCGTGGCACGCAGGAGCTTGTCGACCATCGTCGTCTTGCCGTGGTCGACGTGAGCGATGATGGCGATGTTCCTCAGATTGTCTACGCGCATGTAGTTCCCCTATCTTCTATCTATATACAACCGGCACGCGTATGCGGCCCGCCCAGCGATACAACGCTCAGCGGGAATATTGAGCCTTTTACCGAAAACTCGTTTATTTTAGCGATTCTAGATGAGAGGGGTTTCCTCACCTGCAGGTTCAGGGTCGCTCC
>DBGBLM010000092.1:0-4375 GCA_048448865.1 Collinsella sp. | reverse complement strand
TTACCTTAGAAAAGTTACTTTAGAACGCCGAAGTACATTATGGGGGAATCTCATGCGATATACCGTTCATCGCACTTTGTTGACCGTTCGGGGGCGAGGTGGAATTGCGGGTGGAATTTGGATATAACTAGAGCTGTCAGCAAGCAGCGTCCGCTATGGAAGGGCGCTGAGAGATTCGGCCGAAAGGCCCGAAAGAAAGGTAGGAGGCCATGACGAAAGGTCTGCACGTGCCTTCCGAGATCGGCAAGCTCAGGAAGGTCTGCCTGCACCGTCCCGGCGACGAGCTCCTCAACCTGCCGCCCGACGAGCTCGAGCGACTCCTGTTCGACGACGTCCCGTTCCTGGAGGTCGCGCAGCAGGAGCACGACACCTTCGCCCAGATCCTGAGGGACCAGGGCGTGGAGGTCCTCTATCTCGAGAACCTCGTCGCCGAGGTGTTCGACCAGGTCCCCGGCGCCCGCGCCGAGTTCACCGACCAGTACATCGCCGAGGCCGGCATCCGCGGCCAGCACATGCCGCAGATCGTCCGCGAGAAGCTGGACTCCATCGAGGACAACCTCGAGTTCGTCAAGAAGACCATGGCCGGCATGACCAAGTCCGAGATCGACATGCCCCTCACGGCGTCCACGACCCTCGACTCCCTGGTCAACTCCGAGTCCGAGTCCGACCTGATCATCGACCCGATGCCCAACCTCTACTTCACCCGCGACCCGTTCGCGGTCATCGGCGAGGGCGTCAACCTCAACCGCATGTACTCGGTCACCCGCAACCGCGAGACCCTGTACGGCAAGTACATCTTCAAGTACCACCCCGACTACAAGGACGTCTCGCTGTACTTCCGCCGCGACTGCCAGTTCCACACCGAGGGCGGCGACGTGCTGAACATCAACGAGAAGACCCTCGCCGTCGGCATCTCCCAGCGCACCCAGGCCGCCGCGATCGACGTCATGGCCCAGAACATCTTCTGGAACTCCGACTCCAAGGTCGAGCGCATCCTGGCCTTCGACATCCCGGTCTCGCGCGCCTTCATGCACCTCGACACGGTCTTCACCCAGATCGACGTCGATAAGTTCACGATCCACCCCGCCATCATGGGCACCCTGCGCGTCTACGAGCTGACCGCCGGCAAGAACCCGGGCGACGTGAACATCCGCCTGATCGAGGACACCCTCGAGCACGTCCTGGAGGACGCCACCGGCGTCGACCAGGTCAAGCTGATCCCCTGCGGCGGCGGCGACCCGATCGCGGCCTCCCGCGAGCAGTGGAACGACGGCTCCAACACCCTGTGCGTCGAGCCCGGCAAGATCTGCGTCTACGCCCGCAACACCGTCACCAACGACGTGCTGTACAAGGAGGGCCTGGACCTTCTCGTCGTGCCCTCCGCCGAGCTCTCCCGCGGCCGCGGCGGCCCGCGCTGCATGAGCATGCCCTTCTGGCGCGAGGACCTCTAAGGTCTTCAAGGACCCGTACAGGTCATAATACATACATCTAGCTGCCATTAGATGTCTCCCATTGGGGCGGTGCGGGTTTTCGCACCGCCCCAATCTTGTATGAGGAACGTCAACACGATTGGATGACTGCTTTTGTAAGGAGCTTGGCCATGGACATCAAGACGATTGGCGTTGAGGAATGGCTCAACGTTTGGGAGAAGAGCGCCACGTGGGACATCGCCCAGTCGACGATCTCGTCGCTCACCATGGGCGAGCTGCGCGCGCTCGATGAACAGGACGGCGCCACGTTCTACGAGCGCCTGGACCGCGAGAAGATGAACTACGGCTGGATCGAGGGCTCGCCGGAGTTTAAGGCCGAGGTTGCCAAGCTGTATCGTCGGGAGGTCAATCCCGATCACATTCTGCAGACCAATGGCTGCACGGGCGCTAACCTCAACGCCATCATGGCTGTGGTCGAGCCCGGCGACCATGTTATCGCCGAGTGGCCCACCTACGCGCCGCTCTACGAGATTCCGCGCACGCTGGGCGCCGAGGTCGAGTATTGGGAGCTTCGCGAGGAACTCGGCTGGAAGCCCGATATCGAGGAACTCAAGCGCTTGGTGCGTCCCAACACCAAGCTTATCTGCATAAACAACGCATCGAACCCCATCGGTACGGTGCTCGATGCCGATATGCTCGGCCAGATTGCCGAGATCGCCCGCTCGGTGGGCGCCTACGTGCTGTGCGACGAGGTATATCTGCCGCTCGAAAACACTGAGTCCTTTATGTCGATGGTCGACGTGTACGAGAGGGCCATTGTCACCAACTCGTTGTCGAAGACCTATTCGACACCTGCGGCCCGCGTGGGCTGGGTCCTGGCCGACAAAGAGGTGTCCAACCGCATCCGTACCTATCGCGATTACACCATGATCTGCGGCGGCGTGTTCAACGATGCTCTGGCGACCTATGTGCTTGAGCACAAGGATAAGATTCTCGAGCGCAATCGCAAGATCGTGTTTGGCAACCGCGATATCGCGCAGGCTTGGATCGATACGCAGCATCGCGTTTCCTGGACGGCCCCGCAGGGCGTGTCCACCTCGTTTATCCAGCTGGATATTCCCGAGGATGACGAGGAGTTCTGCAGGCGCCTGCTGTCCGAGAGGGGAGTGCTGCTGGTCCCCGGTAGCCGTTTTGAGCTTCCCTGCGGCGCACGCCTGGGCTACTGCGCGAGCGAGGACGTTCTGCGCGAGGGCCTGAGGCCTTTGGGCGAGGCACTGGCGGAGTTCGATCGCTAGGATTCCGATGGTCTTCGGGGGCCTTATCCAAATTAGCCGAAGATAATCGAAAACGGACCCGTTTCCCTATGAACTGCCTCCCATTTCTTGGACACGAGAAATGGGAGGCTTTTTATGCGTGTCGACTTGAGAGTGAAACACGACATCGAGGCCAGGAAGGCGGCGATCGGGCTCTTCGAGCGAGGGCACGGCTTCAAGTCGGCGGCGAAGGCGCTGTCGGTCCCGCGCAACACCGTGAGACAATGGCTCTACGTATACCGGTCGTTCGGAAGCGAGGTGCTGCTATCCATGGACGGAAAGCAGACCAGGTACACATACGAGCAGAAGGTCGCCGCCGCCTCGGCCGTGGTCGACGGCGGCATGGGCAAGCAGGACGCCATGAAGGCGTTCGGGGTCATGTCCCTGGCGCCGCTCAAGAGATGGTGCGCGCTCTACCGCGAGGGCGGCGCCGAGGCGCTCAGGCCCAAGCCCAAGGGCAGGCCGAGGGGGTCCGGCCCCAAGCCGCGCGGGCGCACCCGCGAGCAGGAGCTCGAGGAGCGCTGCCGAAGGCTCGAGACCGAGGTGGCCTACCTAAAAAAATTGCGTGCCCTGGTCGAGAGGGACGGGATCTGACCAGGGCGAAGGTCGAGGCCGTGAGCGCCCTGCGCGCGGAGGGGTACGAGCTGGGGCGCCTGCTGGAGTGCGCCGGCATGGCCCGGTCCAGCTACTACTACGCGCTGTCGCACCCGGCCAGGCCGACGCGCCCGGAGCTGCGGGACGCGGTGGCGGAGATCTTCTCGCGCACGGCCAACGGGTGCGGCCACCGCCAGGTCGCCATGTGCCTGCGCGCCGAGCTGGGCGCGCGCATAGCCTACAAGACCGTGCTCAAGATGATGCGGGAGATGGGGGTCCGCTGCGGCATCCGCCGCGAAACCGACTACCATAGGTACAACTCGTACAGGGGCGTCGTGGGCGAGACGTTCGAGAACGTCATCGGGCGCGACTTCGCCGCCGACGGGCCGTGGCAGAAGATGGGCACCGACGTCACCGAGTTCAAGCAGCCCTGGGGCAAGGCCTACTTCGCGCCGGTGTACGACTTCGGCAGCAAGGAGATAGTCGCGTGGTCGACGTCGACCAGCCCGAACATGGCGCAGCAGGCCGAGCTGCTCGACCAGCTGCTGGCGAAGATGCCCGAGGGCGCGACGCCGGTGCTCCACAGCGACATGGGCTGGCAGTACCAGCACGCCGCATGGTGCGGGAGGTTGAAGGACGCCGGGATCGTCCAGAGCATGTCCAGAAAGGGAAACTGCATCGACAACGGCGCCACCGAGCAGGTCTTCGGCCACATGAAGGACGAGTTCTTCCGGGGAAGGACATGGCCCGACTTCGAGTCCTTCAAGGCGGACCTGGACGCGTACGTCGCCCATTGGAACACGAGGCGAAGGCAGGTTAAACTGAAGGGGCTGACCCCGGAGGAGTTCCGGAACCAGCCCCTTGCGGCGTAGTTCTTATTTAAGCCGTCCAAGTTTTGGGGTGCAGTTCACTAGGTGAAGCGGGTCCGTTTTTCTATACCGAGAAGTCAAGTTGTTACAAATGGGGCCGTAAAGCGAGGCGGTATCCGCTGGGCCTTATACTGAGTTTCCGGTGAACGGTATCAAGCGTCTGGTAAAC
>DBGBLM010000091.1:0-10332 GCA_048448865.1 Collinsella sp. | reverse complement strand
GCACGGTTTTTGCACCGACCCGGCAGCCGAGCTGCTCGGCGAGGGCGGCTACGACTATGTGGCCAGCTGCGGCCCCGCTGTCATGATGAAGAAAGTCGCCGCCGCTGCCGCCGAGGCCGGTGCGTACTGCGAGGTGTCGCTTGAGCGCATGATGAGCTGTGGCTTTGGCGCCTGCAACACCTGCAATGTAGAGACGGTCGACGGTATGAAGGGCGCCTGCATGTGCGGCCCCGTGTTCGATGCTTCCAAGGTGGTGGTCTTCTAGTGGGTACCGTGAACATGGCCGTCGATTTCGGCGGCGTCAAGATGCAGAACCCCATCAACACCGCAGCCGGTACCTTTGGCTACGGTTGGCAGTTCCAGAACTTCTTTGATGTTTCCCAGCTGGGCGCCATCACCACCAAGGGTTGCGCTGCCGAGCCCTGGCCCGGCAACCCCGCGCCCCGCATGGCCGAGATTCCCGGCGGTATGATTAACTCCGTGGGCCTTCAGAACCCCGGCGTGGCCGCTTTTGCCCGCGAGTCCGGTCCGTGGCTCGAGCAGCTCTCCAAGGACGGTTGTCAGGTCATCTGTCAGGTCGCCGGTCACTCCGTCGAGGAGTTTGTCCGCGCGCTCGAGATGTATGTCGAGCTGTGCCCCTGGGCTGCCGGCTACGAGATCAACGTCAGCTGCCCCAATATTGCCGCCGGCGGTGCCGCCATGGGCTCCTCGCCCGAGGGCGCCTCTGCCGTTATGGCTGCCTGCCGTAAGGTGACCGATAAGCCGCTGTTCGTAAAGATGGCTCCGGTTAACGTTGCCGAGATTGCCAAGGCTCTCGAGGCCGCCGGCGCCGACGGCCTTTCGGTCATCAACTCCATTCAGGGCATGGCCATCGACGTCCATACCCGCAAGTCCCGCGTGGCAAAGCCCAAGGGCGGCCTTTCGGGCCCGCTGTGCCACCACATCGCCGTGCGCATGGTCTGGGAGGTTGCCCAGGCCGTCGATATCCCCATCAACGGTGTCGGCGGTGTCATGACCGGCGAGGATGCGGCTGAGTTTATCCTGGCCGGCGCCACCTGCGTGTCGGTCGGCATGGCCAACTTCGTCGATCCGTGCGCTTCGCTCAAGATCGCGCATGAGCTCGAGGCCTGGGCCGAGTCCCAGGGCGTAAAGGACATCAACGAGCTGGTAGGTGCTTTCGAATGCTAGAGACCGATGCCCGCGACCGCGTAATCGTCGCCCTCGACTGCGATCGTGAGCGTGCGCTCGAGCTCGCCCACGAGCTTTCGGGCCATGCCGCCTGGCTCAAGGTTGGCATGACGCTCTATTACGCCGAGGGTCCCCAGATCGTCAAGACATTCAAGGACCTGGGCTTTAAGGTCTTCCTTGACCTTAAGTTCCATGACATTCCGCATCAGGTTCGCGGTGCCGCCCGTTCGGCCTCGCTTGCCGGTGCCGACCTGCTCTCGGTTCACGGCTTGGGTTCGGGCGCCATGCTCGCTGCCTGCCGCGAGGGTGCCGAGGAGGCGCGCGAGGACCGCGCCAAGCTCGTCGCCATCACCGTGCTCACGAGCATGAATCAGGATGCCTTGAGCGAGATCGGCGTCGAGTCGCCCGTGGCCGAGGAGGCCGCCCGCCTGGCAAAGCTCGCTCAGGCCAACGGCATCGATGGCATTGTGTGCTCGCCGATGGAGGCTCACGACATGCGTGAGCTGCTGGGCCCTGATGCCCTGATCGTGACTCCGGGTGTGCGTCCGGTGGGTGCCGCCCTTGGTGACCAGTCCCGCGTGGCGACGCCTTCCCAGGCTATCGAGCGCGGTGCGAGCCACATTGTGGTGGGCCGTCCCATCACCGGCGCCGACGATCCGGTTGCCGCCTTTGACGCCATCGTCGCCGAGCTGGTCGAAAACGTCGCCTAAAAGATTCCCCTAAGTCACCACTTTTGGGTCTCATTAGCACAAAATAGCCCCTGTGCCTGCGTAAACTTTCCCATCCTTTGTGTGGAATCGCAGGTCAGGGGCTTAACTTTGGGCGCAGTATATTGCACTTTTTGCGGGTATCGTCTAACCTATGGAGCCGCGATTGGGCATTTTGTACGTTCTACGTGCTAAAATGCCAATTATTGAATCAGATATAACCCAACTATTTGGAGGTACGAATGGCACTCCCTCAGCTTACCGATGAGCAGCGTAAGCAGGCTCTTGAGAAGGCTGCTGCCGCACGTCACGCCCGCGCTGAGCTTCGCGAGCAGATCAAGAAGGGCGAGAAGTCCCTCGAGTCCGTGCTCAACTCCGATGACCCCATCGCTTCCCGCATGAAGGTTTCCACCCTCATCGAGTCTCTTCCTGGTTATGGCAAGGCCAAGGCCGCCAAGATCATGGAGGAGCTTGGTATCTCCGCTACCCGTCGCGTCCAGGGCCTCGGCGTCCGTCAGCGCGAGCAGCTCCTCGAGCAGCTGACCAAATAAGTGAGCGCTCAGGATTCCAAGCTCTTTGTGATTTCTGGACCGTCAGGCGCAGGGAAGGGTACGCTCGTCACTCGTGTGCGCGAGCGCCGCTCGAACCTGGGCCTGACGGTTTCGGCTACCACGCGAGCACCACGCAAAGGTGAGGTCGACGGCGTCAACTACTTTTTTCTGACGCGCGAGGAGTTCGACCGCCGCGTGGCAAACGGTGAGTTTGTTGAGTGGGCCGAGGTCCACGGTAACTGCTACGGCACGTTGGTGAGCGAGGTCACATCCAAGCTCGCCTCTGGCGCATCTCTGATTTTGGAGATCGATGTCCAGGGCGCCCTGCAGGTGAAGGAGCGTTTCCCCGAGGCCGTGTTGATCTTTATCAAGCCGCCTTCGCTTGAGGTACTCCGCGAGCGCCTGGTCGGTCGCGGTACCGAGACGCCCGAGACGATTGAGCTGCGTATGGCAAACGCCGCCGATGAGCTTGCCCTTGCCGACCGCTACGACGACGTCGTGGTTAATGACGATCTCGACCGCGCGACCGATGAGCTCGTTCGCGTTCTCGATATGCATGAAAGGATCTGAGGTCCGTGTCCGTTGTAAAGCCTTGCATTGACGATCTTCTGGAGAAGACCGATCACAACCGCTTCCTGCTCGCTTCGCTTGCCTCCAAGCGCGCCTGCGACATTAACAGCATGCTGCGTGGCCAGCACAACCGCGTGCTTGCCGTCCAGGATGTCGATGACATTACCATCGGGCTTTCCGGTGCCGATACCATTTCGATGGCTATGGACGAGATTGTCGACGGCGACATCTCTTACGACGAGGCCCGTTACGAGAAGGCGCTCGGCCACAAGGTTGCTGAAGCCTAAATGGCGGCTCGCGTCTGCCTGGTCCACTATCACGAGGTTGGACTGAAGGGTAAGAACCGCGCACATTTTGAGCATATCCTCATGGATAACATCAAGGCGGCCTTGGCCGCCTTTTCCGTGAATGCCGTGTCTCGAATTTCCGGTTATATCCTCGTGACCTTTAACGAGCATCAGGCCGACGAGGCGGCGCGTGTCATTCGCACCGTTCCCGGCGTTGCTCGCGTGTCTTTGGCGTATCACACCAATCGCGACCCTCAGGAGTACTGTGCCGCCGCCGTGAAGGCGCTGCGCGAGTTTGGTTCCTTCGATTCGTTTAAGGTGCACGCCAAGCGCTCCAATACCGACTATGAGCTCACCTCGATTGACATCAATCGTCAGGTGGGCGAGGTGCTGTGCGAGGCCTTCCCCGATAAAAAGGTTCAAATGCACGACCCCGATGCGATGGTGCACGTACTGGTGGTCCAGGGTAGCGTTTATGTGTACGCGCGCTCCGAGCGCGGCGTGGGCGGTCTGCCGGTGGGTTCTGCCGGCAAGGTCGTGACGCTGCTGTCGTCGGGTATTGATTCTCCGGTGGCGACCTGGATGCTCGCGCGTCGCGGCGCGGTGTGCGTGCCGGTACATTTCTCAGGTCGTCCGCAGACGCCCGACACGAGCGAGTATTTGGTGCAGGACATCATCCGTGCGCTTGAGCCGGGTGTCCAGATCGGCCGCCTGTACGTGGTGCCGTTTGGCGACTGCCAGCGTGAGATTTCGATCACCTGTCCCAGCAACCTGCGCGTGATCATGTATCGCCGCATTATGTATTCGGTTGCCGAGCGCATTGCACACATCGAGGGCGCCAAGGCCATCGTGACGGGCGAATCGCTTGGACAGGTTGCCTCCCAAACGCTTGAGAATATCATGGCCGTTAACGAGGCCGTGAAGATCCCCGTGTTCCGTCCTCTCATCGGTTCGGACAAGCAGGAGATTATCGCGCGCGCCGAGGAGATTGGTACGTTCGATATCTCGACTGAGGCCGCTCCCGACTGCTGCACGCTGTTTATGCCGCGCCGTCCCGAGACGCACGCTAAACTCGATGCCGTGCATGAGGCCTGGGAGTTGTTCGATCACGAGGAGATGATCGAGCGCCTGCTCAAGCAGACTGAGTATATCGACTTCGAAAGCAACACGTATAAGGCCCCTAAGACCTTAAAACGCAAACATTCGGAGCTTGCTCCGCGTGAGATTTACCAAAATCACGAGTAATTTTGTGCATAGACCGACGATGCGCCTACATCGTCGGCCTTTTGCTATCTGGGCATTTTGCGGCGAAGTGTTCATTTGCTGACGTGTGCCTGAATAAATGGACAGATTTGTGCAAGGTTTTGGTCGGTTTTTGGTTTGACCGTTAAAACCGGTTTTGGAGCGTGGCTGTTGTGGAGCTCCTTTCCTGACACGATGGTGTTGGGAGGTTTTGCTATGGCGCAGCGCGAACAACACGAACGAGTCAAACGGATGGACCGCTTGGCGGACAAGCTGTTCGGTCATAAGGCAGTGGTGATGGCGATACTGGTCGTCATTGCGATGGCGAGTGGACTGGCGATGGCGAACCTTGGCGGCGGTGCCGGTGGCGTGTCGTTTGAGCGCACTGACGGTTCAGGCTCGTTGGTGGAGCCGGGATCCGGTGATGCCTCGAGCGGAAAGACATCCGAAGGTTCTTCGGCTAAGGCTTCTGCCGCGGTAGAGGTCTATGTCGATGTCGACGGCGCCGTTGTGTCGCCCGGTGTATATCGTCTCAAGGACGGCGCGCGGGTGGCTCAGGCGATTGATGCCGCCGGCGGGCTTACGCCCGAGGCAGACGTTACGGGGCTTAACCGGGCATCCAAGGTCACTGATGGACAAAAAATCCACGTTCCAACGGTGGGGGAGCAGCAGGCGTCCATTGCGGAAGCCGGTGTTGATTGTGGGGCTTCCGCATCATTGGGCGTGAGTGGCGCAACGGGCCTAGTCAACATCAATACGGCAAGCGCGGCAGAGCTGCAGACGCTCTCGGGCATCGGTCCCTCCATGGCGCAGTCGATTATCGATGAGCGGACAAAGAACGGTGCTTTTGCCTCGGTTGACGATCTGATGCGTGTGTCGGGAATCGGCGAGAAGAAGCTTGCCAAAATCAAAGATTGCATCTGCGTATGAGTGCGACCGAGCGCGAGCATGTGATGCCTCCGCGGCCCCTGATGCCGTGGACGATGGCCCTGTGTGCCGGCGTGTGCATGAGCTGCGCCTTGGTGCTCAACGTGGCCGCTGATGTGCTGCTGAGGGAGCAGGCGCCGGCGGTCGGGCTGCTATGGGCCATTCCCGTTGCGGCGGCGGTATTCGTTGTGCTGGCTCAATCTTGTGCGCGGCTTGCCCCTTTGAAGCGGTGGTTGTATGCCGCGTCCGTCGGTCTCGTGGCGGGCGCGGTCGTCTCGGCGTGGTGGGCTGTGGGTGCGCTCAGCGCCTCGAAGGCGCTCGACGGTCGAGCGGCAAGCGGCCTCGAGTTTATCGTGCAGGGCGATCCATCCATAAACGACGACGTGTATTCCTATACCTGCGAGGCACGCGCGGACGGTAAGAACTTGGCAACGGTTCGCCTATCGTGCGACCGCGAGCTCAAGGTCGGGGCGTACGTGCGTGTTATCGGTCGCGTTTCACGTTTTGAGAACGATGCGTATGGACGATCGCGCGTGCTCCGAGGCGAGGTGCGCAAGGTTAAAGTCGTTCGGATTGTGTCGGCCGATGAGGGCTCTCCGGGACCGCTGCTTCGGCTGCGAAATGGGCTGCTTGCGTCCATCGCGCCTGCGACCGACCCGGCGCGTGCACTCATAGCCGGTGTCGTCTGCGGTCGTTCGGCCGAACTGCGCGCCCAGCCGGCGGGCGACTGGTTTTCGGTGACGGGAACGGCGCATCTTATAGCCGTCTCCGGCAGCCATTTGGCTATCGTGGGATTTGTAATCGAGGGTGTATTGCAAAAGACTCGCTGCTCACGTGGTGTTCAGCGGGCGATATTGGCGATGGCGCTTGTGGGCTACACTGCCTTTACGGGCGCGTCTCCCTCGGCCGTGCGCGCGTGCTGCATGGTGTTCGCGACGCTTGTCGTAAACGGCGCGGGGCGTCGCCGGCACGGCGCATCGGCACTCTTCGTAACCATGTCCATCTTTGTGCTACTGCGGCCGACGGTGCTGTTCGAGATGGGCTTTCAGCTCTCGTGTGCCAGCGTCTTAGCTATTCTGTGCTTTTGCCCCTATGCGACCTACGCTTTGGGTGAGCTGGGTGTGCCATCGGGCGTTGCCAACATACTTTCCGTCACGCTGTGCTCGCAACTGGCAACACTTCCCATTACCATTCCTGCCTTCGGTACGTTCTCGCTCATTGCTCCGCTGGCAAATGCAGTCATCGGTCCGGTGGTGAGCGTACTGCTTGCTGTGTCGATCGTGCTGGTTCCCTTTTCGCTCGTGGAACCGTTGCGGATTTGGGCGCTCATTGTGCCCATGATTGCCGCCCGCTGCGCGCTGTTCTTCGAGCAGCTGTTTGCCGCCGTGCCGGGTGCATCCGTGAGTGTGTCGCCCGATAGCGTGTGGATTTACCTAGTGCCGTGTTTGCTGGCGGTTCTGCTGGTCTGGTGGCCGCGTCCCCGTGCACGTCCTATGGCGGTGGGGCTTGCATGCCTGGTGCTCTTGGCTGCGATTCCGTACGTCTACTGGGATCGATTCGCTCCGCCTTCGGTGACGGTGCTCGATGTGGGCCAGGCGGATGCGATTCTTATCCGCCAGGGCGGCGCGGTAGCACTCGTCGACTGCGGGCTCGACGAGCGCGTGGTAGCGGCGTTGGTTCGCAATAACGTGCACCATATCGATGCCGTCTTTGTGACGCATTGGGATGAGGACCACTGGGGTGGTCTGCCTGCCGTGCTCGAACGGTTTACGGTCGGAACGATTGCCGTGGCGGCGGATGCGCTGGAAGATGCTCCTGCCGAGGTATTGAACCGACCTGGCGTTGAGTATCGGCAGGTGCGCCTTGGGGATACGGTCGACATCGGCTCATTTTGCGCCCGCGTGATGTGGCCATTCGAGTCCGTGGATGGCGAGGGAAATGATGACTCGCTTGTCCTGCTGCTCTCTTATGTTCAGGAAGGCAAGGGCCTGCGTATGCTCCTCACCGGCGATGCCGAGCTCGACCAAGAACGGGAATTCGTGCAGGAGGTGGGGGATATCGATGTCCTTAAACTTGGGCATCACGGCTCTAAGGTTTCAGTCGATGGTGAGTTGCTGGACGTCTTGAAGCCCGAGCTTTCCCTCGCGAGCGCGGGCGAGGGGAATCGATACGGCCATCCGTCCGATGCCTGCATCGATGCCGTTAAGGATGCGGGCGGCGTGTTCGCGTGCACTATCGAACACGGTGACATTACCGTCATGCCGACTGCGAATGGCTTTGCGATGCGATGCCAGCGACCGTGAGGACGTCGTTGGCGTGTGGTGGGCCCCTGGGCTAGAATGGCACGGAACGAATGCGAAGGTCTGCGGGAGGGGAGCGCGATGTCCGAAACCGGTCTGTTGCCGGCATATCTGATCGTCGGTACCGACGGAGTCAAACGCGACCATGCTGTCTCACGTATGAAGGCGCGTCTGGAAAAGACGGGCATGGTCGAATTCAACCTCGACGAGCGCGATATGACCAAAGACCCCGATATCGAGTCGATTATCGGATCGCTCAACACCTTTCCCATGGGCAGCGAGTTTCGCCTGGTAATCCTTGACGGCTGCTCAAAACTCGCCAAAGCGATCTCCGAGCCGCTTGTCGACTATCTGGCGAGTCCCAGCCCCACGACGGTTTGCCTTATCATCGCCGACTCGCTTGCCAAGAACACGCGCCTGTATAAGGCGATCGCCAAGATCGACAAGAAGGCCGTGATCGATTGCTCCGGCACAAAGCGTTGGGAGCTTCCGCGCCGCGTGCAGCAGATGGCGACGCAGCACGGCAAGTCGATCTCGACGGCGGCCGCCGAGGAACTCGTCTCGCGTTCGGGTGAAAACACTCGCATGCTCGATAACGACTTGGCTAAGCTTGCCCAGATGGTCGAGGCACCGCAAATTGAGCTTGCCGACGTTGAGCGCTGGATTGTACGTACGGCCGAGGTTCAACCCTGGGACTTTCTCAATGCGGTCTCGGCCCGTGACATGCGCCGCTCGCTCGAGCTCTTCAATCTACTTCCCGCCAAGAGCTACGTGTGGACTTACACATTGCTGTGCGGCCGCATTCGCGAGCTTATCGTTGCCAAAGCGCTCGATGCGCGCGGACAGGGTCGTGAGCTGGCCGCAACGCTCAAGCTCCAGTCCTGGCAGGTCAAGAATCACCTGACCTGGGCACGTCGCTTTTCGATGGCAGAGCTCGTCGCAGCGCTCGAGGGGGCGGTCGATGTGGAGCTCGCGCTCAAGGGTTCGGCCGATTCTCAGACCGCGCTTTTGCTCTGGATTACGAACATCTTGAGAAAATCGTGATGATACCTGTCTATTTGACAAATTCGTTCTATCCCTTTGAGGGGGAGCGTGCTATAGTAGGCGCTTGCATGACCTCACCGTGTCTCAGAGGTGTCATACATTTTTTGCAAGGAACTCGAAAGGAACTCCAGAAGTGGCAAACATCAAGTCTCAGAAGAAGCGTATCCGCACCAATGAGGCAGCTCGCATGCGTAACAAGGCTGTCAAGTCCGAGCTCAAGACGCTGACCAAGCACGTCCAGTCCGCCGTCGCCGAGGGCGACGCCGAGAAGGCCCAGGCTGCCCTCAAGACCGTCACCAAGCGTCTCGATATGGCTGCTGCCAAGCATGTTATCCACAAGAACCAGGCTTCCAACCGCAAGTCCGGTCTTGCCAAGCTCGTGAACAGCATCAACGCCTAAGTTGTAAATTTCACACCAAACAGATTACGCGCATAAATGGAGCCTGTTTTATGGAACAGGCTCCATTTTTTGTACCGCTCGGGTAAGATAGTCCGCATGAATACTTCAATTGACATTTCCCACATCCGCAACTTCTCAATCGTTGCGCACATCGACCATGGCAAGTCCACGATCAGTGATCGCATCCTCGAGCTCACCCATACCGTCGACGAGCGCGACATGGAATCGCAGCTGCTCGACACCATGGATATCGAGCGCGAGCGCGGCATCACGATCAAGTCCAATGCCGTTCGCGTGTCCTATGACGCCGACGATGGCGAGACGTATCAGTTCAATCTGATCGATACGCCGGGCCACGTGGACTTTACCTATGAGGTCTCGCGCTCGCTGGCAGCCTGTGAGGGCGCGGTGCTCGTTGTCGACGCCACGCAGGGCGTTGAGGCGCAGACCGTCTCTAACGCGACGCTCGCCATGAACGCCAATCTGGACATTGTGCCGGCCATCAACAAGATCGACCTGCCCTCGGCTCATCCCGACGAGGTTAAGACCGAGATCGAGGATGACCTGGCGATCCCTGCCGATGATGCCGTGTGTGTCTCGGGCAAGACCGGCGAGGGCATCCACGATCTGCTGGAGTCCATTGTCTTTTTGATCTCTCCGCCCAAGGGCGATGCGAACGCGCCGCTCAAGGCACTCATTCTGGATTCATACTTCGACGAGTATCGTGGCGTCGTCGCCACGGTGCGCATCTTTGACGGCTCCATCAAAAAGGGCGATACCCTGCGTATGATGCAGGCAAAGGGCGACTTTTTGGTCGATGGCGTGGGCGTCAAGCGTCCCGCCGAGACCCCGGTCGATGCGCTGACGGTCGGCGAGGTGGGCTACGTGGTCACGGGCCTGAAGGACCCCGAGGCCGTTCGCGTGGGCGACACCCTCACGTGGGCGTCGAATCCCTGCCCCGAGCCGCTTCCCGGCTACCGCGAGGCCAAGCCCATGGTCTATACGGGCCTGTTCCCGATCGATAACAAGGACTACGAGAACCTGCGTGACGCGCTCGATAAGCTGCACGTCAACGACCCGTCGTTGGTGTGGGAGCCCGAGACCTCGGTGGCGCTC
>DBGBLM010000090.1:0-3772 GCA_048448865.1 Collinsella sp. | reverse complement strand
GATGAGATTTGTTCCCATTAGGAGCTACTTTTATTGAACATATGAGGAGAAATAACGTCGTCTGCGGACGAGTGGAACGTTGAATAGTTCCTGAAGTGATCAAAATCGCTGCTACTAAACAGGTAGCAGTACTCATATTTGCCCTTTTTTGACCACAGCCCTCTCGGAAACCTTTCCAGAGGCGTCAAACAGCCATAATCCAAAGGTCGCCTCAAACAATTAGCCGGCTAAGAGCGTCCATGGCTACCCAAAAGCTGTACACCAGCATCCAAAGATGTCGAAAAATGTCGACTTTGGATGCTGGTGTACATGTTTAGGCCGTATGGGGTGGGGCCTTGGACGGACGGGATGCGCGTACTAGAGCAGGTTCTCTTGCGCCCACGCGATGATGTCGCTTGATTCGTAGAGTGGCTTGCCGTCGATGAACAGGCAGGGACCCTGGCGTTTTCCGCCGACGGCGATGAGTGTCTGTTCGGCATCGGAATCGGTCGAGATATTGCGCTCGGGAATGGTCACGCCGTTATCGGCCAAAAAGTGCTTGACCTTTAAGCAATACGGGCAGCCGGTCATAACGTACAGCGCGAGCTCGTGATTAGTAGCCATAGGTCTCCAATCGGTTGAGGTTTTGATTGAAATACCCAAAGCCGCCGCGGTCTATGCGCGCGTCAACGAAGACTCGATGGCCTGGACCAGAAACGCCGTGGCTCCGGTGGCGCAGGGCTTGTCGTAGTAGTCAACAAAGCGCTGGTCGGCAAGATAACCGTGGGCGAGGCCCAGGTACGCCTCGTCTTGGGGCTCGCATCCCCAGTTGAGAGCAATCCAGCGACGATGCATCGCGACAAGCTTACGAGCCTCGTTGCTCTCTAGGTCGCCAATGCCCATGGCAATCGAGAGCTGGCCCAGAATAGCGCGTTCAAGTTCCTTCATGTCGTTCCATGTCTCGGGGTCCATGTCCAGCAACGCTTCGTTTGCTGCATCGATAGCCTCATCGCCGTAGCGCGCCCGCGCCTCGGCACCGTAGCGCGCCTCGTTTTCCTGCACGGTGCGCCAGCGCTCCAGTTGCGGCAGGACGGCGCCCATGAGCGAGACGGCTTCGTCGAGCGACATGCCGGTGTTTTGTGCCAGCCGTGGGGCACAGTCCTCGATCATCGCCTCCATCGTGGTCTCGTAGGTGTACTTGCCGTGGTCGTAGCACCACTTGCAGTAATGGTCGGTCGCGGTGCCCGCAGCATCGGTGCCGCAGTCGTCGGGCGTGAGTGTCATGCCGCAGCTCTGGCAATAGTGCTCGGGCATTTCGAGCAGGTGAGACAGGGGTTCTCCGGTTACGGCTGCAATGAGCTTCATCATGTCGATGCCCGGTGTGACCTCGCCACGCTCCCAACGGCTGACGGCTTGGCGTGTGACGAAGAGCTTGGCGGCGAGCTGCTCCTGGGTAAGGTGATGGGCGCGACGGACGGCGATGAGCTTTTCTGCAAAGGCCATAGCGGCTCCTTTCTGCTGGTTGATGGCTTAAGCATACGCGGCGGCAGGCGCCCTTCCAAGCAACCGTTGGTTGCACGACAGGAGTCCGCGGCGAAGAATTGCGCGCAACGCCCCACGCCTCCATGCCGTACAATGACCGGCATGGAACCTATTGCACACATACATACCGACCTGCCGCAGAAGTTCGGCATTCCACGCAACAGCTTTTTGGCTCCTCATCTGCAGGGACGCATCGTTTTTGAGCCGGAATTTGCCTCCAATGCAGCGGTTGAGGGTCTGGACTCCTTCTCTCACCTGTGGCTGCTGTGGCGCTTCGAAAACGGAACGCCCGGCGGCACGGCTAAGGACATAGCTGCCGATGCCAAAACGCAGGACAGGTCTGGCACCAACGTCAAGTGGTCGAAGACCGTGCGCCCGCCGCGTCTGGGCGGAGCCGAGCGTGTGGGCGTCTTTGCCACGCGCAGTCCGTTTCGCCCTAATCCCATCGGTCTTACCTGCGTTAAGCTCAGCCGCGTTGAGCGCACCGACGACGGCCCCATCATCCATGTGCTGGGGGCCGATCTGCGCGACGGCACGCCCATCTACGACATTAAGCCCTACATTCCGTTCGCGGACTGTCACCCGGATGCGACGGGCGGCTGGATTGAGGATGCTCCATGGCAAGAGCTCGACGTCGAGTTCCCGCAAGCGCTGCAGGATATGGTCCCGCCCGCAAAACTCTCCGGCTTGGTCGAAGTCCTTTGCCAAGATCCGCGCCGTGCGGGCAGCAAGCACGAGCCAAACCGCATTTACCACTTGGCTTACGCTGGACTCGACATATCTTTTACGGTCGATGAAACCCAGCTAACCGTAGTCGCCGTCAACGACGCGCGAGACTAACCAGCCATTCGTCCGCATCCGTCAAATTAAGCGCCAAACCCCGCGTCAAAACCGCCCACGCTGGTGGACAATAACGCCTACCAAAACAATCAACTTTGTACGGGAGCTCAGCATGAAATACGACTTTAGCTCGCTTATCGACCGCCACGGCATGGACTCTATCGCTGTTGACTCTTGGGGTGAGATCCCCGGTATGGCCCCGAACGCACCCGACGAGGGCTTCGACCGCATCCCCATGTGGGTGGCCGACATGAATTTTGCCACGGTGCCCACGGTCCAGGAACACATCATTCAGCGTGCCCAGCACCCCATGTTTGGCTACTTTAACCCGCGCGCTGAGTACTTCGATCGCATCATCGAATGGCAGAACCGCCGCAATGGCGTCGAAGGTTTGAGCCCTGAACATATCGGCTACGAAAACGGCGTGCTGGGCGGCGTCGTGTCGACGCTGCGCGCGTATGTCCAGCCGGGCGATGCGGTGCTGGTCCACAGCCCTACCTACATCGGCTTTACCAAGTCCATTGAGGCCGCGGGCTATCACATTGTCCACAGCCCGCTTAAGCTCGACGACCAGGGCGTGTGGCGTATGGACTTTGAGGACATGGAGCACAAGCTCGCCCAAAACCACATCCATGCCGCGGTGTTCTGCTCGCCGCACAATCCCTGCGGCCGCGTATGGGAACGCGACGAGATCGAGCGCGCCATGGACATCTATCGCCAGCACGATTGCGTAGTGATCTCGGACGAGATTTGGTCCGATATCATCCTGCCGGGGCACAAGCACATCCCGACGCAGTCGGTGAGCGAGGATGCCCGCATGCGCACGGTTGCCCTCTACGCGCCCAGCAAGACGTTCAACCTGGCGGGCCTGGTTGGCAGCTACCACATCATCTATAACGAGACAATGCGCGACCGCGTGTGCGCCGTGTCCAACAAGACTCACTACAACGAGATGAATGTCCTCTCCATGCATGCGCTTATCGGTGCCTACCAGCCGCAAGGCTACGAGTGGGTGGACGAGCTCAACCAGGTGCTTGCCGGCAATATCGAGTACTTCTGCGCGTATGCAGAAAAGCATTGGAAGGGCGTCGCGTTTTCGCGTCCGCAGGGCACGTACATGGTGTTTCTGGACTGCACCGAGTGGTGTCGCGAGCATGGCCGCGATATTCAGTGGCTGCTCGACGAGGGAGCGCGCGTGGGCGTGGGGTATCAGGACGGCCGCCCGTTCCACGGACCCTGCCACATTCGCGTGAATCTGGCGCTGCCGCTTTCGCGCGTGAGAGAGGCGTGCGACCGCCTGGACCGCTACGTTTTTAGGGTATAGGGGGCGCACGATTCGGGTACTGTGGCTTGCGCCCATGTCGTCAATGTGCGTGGACGCATAGAGCGCAGAGGCTTGCGAGCGCGTTTT
>DBGBLM010000089.1:0-3304 GCA_048448865.1 Collinsella sp. | reverse complement strand
CCTTGTTGGCAAGGCTTCCGAGGGTTTGAGGCATGAGTCTTGTCTCCTTTCGGTAGGTTTTAGCTCCGGGAAGTATGCGAAGAAATAGGCGTCCATGTTCTGCCGCAGGTGGTAGGTGTTTCCGTGCGAGATGTGGCCCGTCCAGCTTGCGTAGGATTGGCTCACGCTCTCGAGCGTCATCTTGCCCCTGTCCACGAGGCCGCGGAACTTGCGGATCTTCCGCTTCATGTTGTCGATGCTCTTGGCCCTCACCTTTCTGACCACCTTGCCGGTGCTCGTGAGATAGGTGTGGAAGCCGAGGAAGTCGATGCCGTTCTTGAGCGGGAAGATCTGCGTCTTGCCGTTCAGGCGCAGGCCCAGCGGCTTGATGTACTCCTCGATCCGCTTGAGGATCTCCCGGAGCAGCAGCTTGTCGCTGCTGATGATGTAGAAGTCATCCATGTAACGGCCATAGACGAGGCCGAGGTCATCCCGCAGCCAGTGGTCGAAGTCGTCCAGATAGAGCAGGGCGAGCAGTTGGCTCGACTGGTTGCCGATGGGGATCCCGGGGTCTGGCGTGCTGTCGATGACGATCCAGAGCAGCCACTCGACGAAGTCGATCAGCTCCTCGTCAGACAGGAAAGCCAGAGCCTTACGGGCCTTCTCGAAGCAGACGGCGTGCAGCAGGGTGTAAAAGAACTTGGAAAAGTCACCTTTCAGCACCCAGCCTTCGGCGTAGTCCCACTCCTCCATCGGCCGGTATGGCAGGCCGGCGGCCCGCCGGGCCTCCTCGTCTGCTGCCTTCCGGCTGAAAAAGTAGTGGCGCATGGCGCCGGCCAGACGGTCGAGGCCGTCGTGGGTGCCTTTGCCGATCTGCCCCGCATAGTTGTCCCGGATAAAGCGCCGGGAGAATACGGGCTCGAGGACGTTGTCGCAGAGCGAGTGCTGGACGACTTTGCCCTCGAAGTCTATGGCAAGGACGAGCCGCTCCTTGGGCTCGTACACCTTGAAGGGGTAGTAGGGCCCGAAGGTGTACTCGCGCCGCTGGAGGCGGTCAGAGAGGTCGGCCGTGCGCTCGATGGCCTCCATGCGGTAGCGCATGGCCGTGGGGTTGTCCCGCTTCCCGCAGCGGGTCTTGCGGTATGCTTTGTATAGCGAGTTGAAGCTGTTGACGATGTTCTCCATGTGAAAAAATCCCTGCCGTCGGCAGCTCCGGCCACGCTTTGCGTGCGCCGCCGGGAGCATCGGCAGTCCTGTGTTTACCCATGGCCGGGCCGGTCATACGGCGCCGGGTGCGGGAGGGATACGCCTTCCTTGGATGATGGTGCACAGTGTTCGCCGGCCGTCTCCGGCCGGTTAATAAGTCGGGCTATCCATCGAAGCGGGGCGCAGGCCGTTGTTGCCGTTGTAGGCGTTGTTCCTGTTCAGCGTGCCATCGTTCCTGACGTTGCGGGCGTTGTTGGCCGACCCGGCACGAAAAAACAAGGCGTACCCCACGGGCTGCCTATTGATGACGCGCCTGCGCGTCCATCTTGGCGGCCCTTTCTTTATCGGATTTGTACCATTTAGCGGTCTGGTTTTTGACGCCGGCCGCCATCCGCGACCAGTGCGCAAAGGCGTCGTCGCCGAGCCCGCTGAGGATTTCGTGGGCGAGCTCGATGTGGCGGATCAGCTTCCGGCAGTTGCGCAGGGCCGAGCGTTGCGCCCGGTATCGCAGCTCCCGCTCCTGCGGGTCGGTCAGGAGCAGGTCGTTGGCTTCCATCAGGTCGGCGACGAGGTCGCTGGCCTCGTTCATCATCCGTTGCGCCAGCCCGAGCCGTTCCTTCTTGGGGAAGATGTTCGGGTTGCGCGTCTTGATGTAGGTGTGCTTTTCGAGCTCCTTGGCGTCGCTGATGACCTGCATTTCCGGCAGCTTTTCACGGCCGAATGGCGGGCGGCCTACATTGGCCCGCTCGTATGGCCGCGAGTGTCCGTTGCTTGCCGTAGTACCTCACCTCCTCCCCTTTGATGGTGATCCTCGCGCCGGTGCCGTCGTAGGCGGTGCCCTGAATGACGATCACGCCGTCCTCACGCTTGCAGCATGAGCAGGGTGGCGCCAGCTCGACAAACAGGTGCGCGATGATGCAGGACGCCTCTGCGGGCGGGATCGGCGTGTAGCCGTAGCCGTCCATGGCTTAGCACTCGAGGCGCTGAAGCGTAGCGTTCCAGACGCCAGAGGTGAGGGTGATGCCGTCCAGATTGGCAAAGGTGATCTGGAAGGGGTTGGTCGTGATGTCGCCGAACACAGCGTCCCACAGGGTCGTGATCTTGCTGGTGTTCTGCTGGACGACGTTGCTCAGGTCGACCACGGCGGCCGCGGCCTGCTCTGCGATCCCGACGGCCTGCTGCGCGAGGAGGATGGCCTGATTGGCCGTGGCCTGCGCCGCGAGGGCGATGGCCTTGTAGTTTTCGTAGTCCTCCTTGGTGGCGTAGGCGTCCGCGGGGATGTAGGCGGTCACGTTGGTGGCCGTGCCGATGGCGGTGACGATGTCGATGGTTTTCTCGACGATGGTGGCGCCGCCGGTCGGCGGGATCCACTCGGCGAGGTCGCCGCAGTTTCCGTAGCAGTACAGCACCTCGCCCACGTCCTCGTCGGGATCGTCCGCATAAAGGCCGAGCTCGCGGTAGTAAAAGCCGTCGTTGGTCTGGTCGTTGGTGAACACGCCGCCCACGGTGACGGTGCCGTCGCCGTTCACGACGCATTTGGTGATGTCGATGGTCGCCTTCGGGCTGACCACGCCGGTGAGGGAGCGGGGCGTCTGGCCCTCCTCGAGGTAGCCGTCGCCGAGGACGATCTTGGTGTAGTTGATCTGCTTGCCCGCCACGCCCTTCGCCAGAACGAGAAGGCCCGCGGCGGTGATGTCGTTGTTGATAAATGCGGCCATGTCTTTCTCCTTTCCTTAGTCTGAAGCGAGGACGCTGGTGCCGATGGTGACGGTCTCCCGGTTGTTGTCGTGGACGACGGCCCCGTGGTAGAGGTGGATCTCGTCCGTCCCCATGACGTGCCGCTCCTCGCCGTGCTCTCGCACGGCCATCCCGGCATAAAGGAACATCTCGCCGGTCAGGCAGATCAGGATCGCGTCGAGCCATGCGCTGCGCCGCTTCACGGTGCGCAGCAGCGAGAGGAACAGGTCGAGGTTTTCGTTGACGAGTCCCGGGTTGTCGCTCAGCACCTTGAAATGGTAGGGTTTGCCGCCGTACTGATACCACTCCCTGACCTCGCCGGTGCCGAAGTAGTCGGCGATGATCTGCGCCACGGCGTAGGGGGTGCCGAGCTTGGCATAGA
>DBGBLM010000088.1:0-2972 GCA_048448865.1 Collinsella sp. | reverse complement strand
GACCGTGGTGGCCGTGGCGGCGACCGTGGCGGTCGCGGCGGCTTTGGCGATCGTGGTGGCCGTGGCGGCGACCGCGGCGGTCGCGGTGGCGATCGTGGCGGCCGTGGCGGTTTTGGTGACCGTGGCGGCGACCGTGGCGGTCGCGGCGGCTTTGGCGGCAACCGTGGTGGCTATGGCGATCGCGGTGGCAACCGTGGCGGCTTCGGCGGCAACCGTGGTAACGACCGGGGCGGTCGCGGTGGCGATCGTGGCGGCCGCAACGGCGGCGGCTTCCGCGGCAACCGCTTCTAGTTGGGTTACGCGGTTTTACCAAACCGCGTAACTAGTTGACGCTGCGCGCCCACCAGAGCGACAACTTGTCATTCAAAGAGGACGGCATGACCAGAAGGTCTATGCCGTCCTCTTTTCATGCCAATTTGTTCGCTCTGGCGGGCGCTCGCTGTCGGTGCCAAAACATCGACATTGCCATGATCCAGACCTGCTAAAAGATAGTCGTTGGGGACGTTCTTGTTTGACTGGTCATTTAAGAACGTCCCCAACGACTACATAGCATGAGAGTGGATAATCTCCCAGTTTGGGCTCGCATTCAGGCTCAAAGTGGGAGATTATCCACTCTCGTTTCTGTTCTGCCTACATTTGTAGGAACAGTTCGTGGAGGCGGGTGTCTTCGTCGAGTTCGGGGTGGAAGGTTACGCCGAGCTGGTTGCCCTGGCGCGCGGCGACGATACGGCCGTCGACTTTCGCTAAGGCCTTTGCGTCGCCGTGGACCTCGACGATGCGGGGCGCGCGGATAAACGTCAGCGGCACTTCACCGTCGATGCCGGCTAGCTGCCCCTTGGTTCGAAAGCTGCCGAGCTGCCTGCCGTAGGCATTGCGCTCGACAAGTACATCCATGGTTGCCAAACGCGGCGTGCCCTTATCGTCATGGGCGGCAAGGTCGTGAGCCAGCAGAATCAGGCCGGCGCAGGTGCCCAGGACGGGCATGCCTTCAGAGATGCGGGCACGAAGCTCCTCGAGCATGCCCAACTCATCAAGCAGCTTCCCTTGAACGGTAGACTCGCCGCCGGGAATTACCAGACGGTCAAAGTCCTGCTTTAAATCAGGCGCCTGCCTCAGCTCAATACAGTGTGCGCCAAGCTCGGCTAGTCTTGTCTCGTGCTCGGCAAAAGCGCCTTGGACCGCCAGCACGGCGACCGTTTGGTCTGCATATTCGCTCATGTGCGATCCTTTCTGCTGGACTAGCGCCCGCGCTCTTCCATGATAATCTCGATCTCGTCGGCGTTGATGCCCACCATGGCCTCGCCCAGGTCCTCCGAAAGCTCAGCGATGAGCTTGGCATCGGTGAAGTTTGCCACGGCCTTGACGATGGCGGCGGCGCGCTTGGCGGGGTCGCCGCTCTTAAAGATGCCCGAGCCGACAAAGACGCCCTCGGCACCCAGTTGCATCATCAGCGCGGCGTCGGCGGGGGTCGCTACGCCGCCGGCGGCAAAGTTCACGACGGGAAGCTTACCCGTGGCATGGACCTCGCGCACCAGCTCGACCGGAACCTGCAGTTGCTTGGCTGCCTCAAAGAGCTCGTCATCGCGAAGGGCAACAACGTCGCGGATCTGCTTTTGGATCTTGCGCATGTGACGCACAGCCTGAACGACGTCGCCCGTACCCGGCTCACCCTTGGTGCGAATCATCGTGGCGCCTTCGGCAACACGGCGCAGCGCCTCGCCCAGATCACGGGCGCCGCAGACAAACGGCACGTCAAACTGGGTCTTGTCGATGTGATAGACGTCATCGGCAGGGGAGAGAACCTCGGACTCGTCGATGTAATCGATCTCGATGGCCTGAAGGACCTGCGCCTCGACGATGTGACCGATGCGGCACTTGGCCATAACAGGGATGGAGACGGCCTCTTGGATGCCCTTGATCATCTTGGGGTCACTCATGCGCGATACGCCGCCGGCGGCGCGGATGTCGGCCGGGATGCGCTCGAGAGCCATGACGGCGCAGGCGCCCGCCTCCTCGGCGATGCGTGCCTGCTCGGGCGTGGTGACGTCCATGATGACGCCACCCTTGAGCATCTGCGCGAGCTCGCGATTGAGTTTGACGCGATCGGTCTTGCTAGTCTGTTCTGCCATGGTTGCTCCCTTGGTTGGCATGTGCATTGCTTGACGGAACATCCTATCGGGGAGCTGGGTATGGCGAAATACTCAGTTTTCGAGATAATAATAAGGTCAGACTAATACCAGATTGAACAGCTCGATAAGATCAGGTGGCAAACTCATGCTTGACTACAATTTGGAAAAACGCGGCGAAGCATCGCTCTATGAGTATGTTTACCAGCAAATTCGAGATGATATCGTAGCTGGACGCATTGTGGCGGGGGAGCATTTGCCGTCTAAGCGCGCCTTTGCCAGTCATCTGGGAATCAGTGTCATTACTATCGAGAATGCATATAGCCAGCTACTTGCCGAGGGCTATATTTGCTCAAAGCCGCGGCGCGGCTACTACGCTTGCAAGCTTCCGGATGCACCGGTTTTGCCTTTGGCTTCGGAGGGCATCGACCGAGATGCCGTCTCTGTGGACCCCAGCGCGCATGATGTCCGCGGGCGGGTCGAGCAATTCGACGCACTTTCTCCTTCCGCTTTGGAGGCGGCGCGGCTTTGGCAAAGCGCACTGCGGGCGACGCTGGCATCCGAAGACGAGCGCGAGATCTTTTCGCCCGCACCGGTACAGGGCACCGTTCGGCTACGATGCGCAATTGCTCATCATCTGCGCGGGACGAGGGGTATGAATGTCGACCCCGACAACATTGTTATCGGTGCGGGCGCCCAGTTGCTCGATACCATGTTGGTTCAGCTGCTTGGCGCGGACAAGGTGTATGCCGTTGAGGATCCGGGCTATTTGCGCCTGACGCGCATCTATCAGGCTATGGGCTGCCAAGTACGACATATCCCGTTGGATGACGACGGCGTGGACCT
>DBGBLM010000087.1:0-3938 GCA_048448865.1 Collinsella sp. | reverse complement strand
TTGCCCTGAATGCACTTCTGGTAGTAGCAATATTGACGCTCTTGGTCTTCTCCTACTCATACATGAATCAGCCAAGATTTGGATATGCTTTATACGCTGTTTTTTCCGGCGAAACAACTTACAACACTTACAACACTATAGGCTTCATTGACGCAATCTTTTTCTATGTAGTCGGCCCCGTATCAAGCGAACTGATCGCTTTTGTTGTCAGCTACAACCTGAATCAACAAAGCCAAACTCACTCAGCGACTTCGGCCAAACAAGGAATCAATCTCTTTGTAATAACGATAATTCTGCAAATTGCGACTGTGTTGATTATCGCCCTGACCGCAACAAACGTTTTGAAGTATGAGTTCGGATTCATCGCGAGCTGCCTGATGGCAATTGCCGCGGGTATAGCGGTCTCGTATACGACACCGGCAAAGAAGTAGCTCAACTAACAGGGCCTATTTGGAATCCGAATCATCCATGGAGCCGTCGATGCCGGTTTTGGTGTCGTCGTCCGTATTGGAATCGTCATCCTTGGGGCTTATAGGACAAAATGTGTATATCTCATAATGTATACGTTGCACCATGAGAGAGGGGTCTGTCATGAGCTGGAAACCGAGAAAATGCGTTATCGCCGGTCTCGTGACAACCGGTCCCGGCGGCGGCTTGTTTGCAACCGCAATGACATCGTACCGACTTTTCACTTGCATGTTCTGAAAGGAAGTTGCCATGCTGTCGCAATATCAATCGAGATACTTGACCACGATCGGCTTTGCCCTGCTTGCATTACTCTTTGCTAGCGACCTTTTGCTGAAACCGCCCAAGGAACTCGTTTCGCTTGCCATAGCCTGCATTTCCGCCCTTTACTTTACGGCAACCCTATTCGTCGGACTAAAGGAGAGGAAAAAGGGCGCAGTCGTTGCATCTGCCGTAGGCGTGGTCACAGCCATTGCCTCATTCTTTATCTGACGCATTGGTGATCTAGGGGCGATATCGTAGGAATACGACCGGGAGAGCCGGGACCAGATTGCCCGGGTTGCCCGGTCGGCTCGCGCGACGGCGCGGCGGTTCCACAGAAAGCTCTCCGGACTTCACGCCGTTTCTGATCGCATTGTAGACAGCCATCTCGTCTTCGCAGTCGGCGAGCACGCGGTGTGCGTCGTCGTTTTGGATGTCCAGTAAATCTCGAAGGTCCTCCATGCACCAGCGTCCGAGATTTGGCCATGCGCGTTGCGCGAGCTGATAAGTATCGATTGCGATGTTGTAGTTAAAGTCCAGGCCAAAGCCGTCCCAGGCAGAACGGCTTTGTTTCCTTGATTATCAACTTCATCCGGACACTTCCCGCATTCATCCATGTGTGTACGGATGAATGCGGGGTTCGATACCCCGGCGGCCTGATCGGCAGGCCGCCGGGAACTCTCACTCCTCGATAAAAGCCGGCACTCGGTTAGTCCTGCGCATCTTGAAATCGCCAGTCTCGTGGGAGACGTAGAGAATGCCGTCCATCCCATCTCGCGATGCATATGAAAGGTGAACAGAACCGCAATCCGCTCCATCATCGTCGAGAAGATCGAACGAATTCGGGTCGCTCGTTGCGGCCAAACGACCACTCATACAAGAGCCATCGCCATTACAGATTTGCCATTCCATGTCTTCGCCTGCGAGAATCGCCATAGACGGCCCGGTCGCGCCATCGCTGACATACATCCCGTCTATGCCAAACCCGTTTTCAGCGCCATCGATGAACGACTGCTCGGACCTATACCTCGCAAATGATGCACATAGCACCATTTGCGAGGCAAAGGACAAAGCCAACAATCGCTATCTTTGCATAGCTCTTGCCTATCATGTCATTCACCTCGCTCGTATGTATCGAGGTATTCCTGCTTGAGCGTCTGCGAGGACGACTCGATCTTTTCCACGAGCGTGCCGGCCTCGATGAAGTAGAACGAGTTGGTGAGGTCTGCCAGGTCGTCGAGCAGATGGCTTGAGATGAGCACGCTGCGTCCCCGCGCCACCTCGCTGCGCATCGCGTCGCAGGAGGTTTTCCGCTTTCCCGGATCGAGGCCGTTCAGCGGTTCATCGAGGATGAGGTACGGGCAACCGGTCGCTATCGCCATGGCAAGCTTTACCTGCTGCTTCATTCCTGTCGAGAGTTTACGGGTCGGCTTGTCGAGATATGGGGAGATTCCGAGGGAGTTGCAGAGCGAGTCGATGTCGGCGGCCGATTTCCACGCCTCCCTAACGAAAGAGAGGTGCTCGCGGGCCGATAGCGTGGGGTAGAGATCCGCGCCGCCCGAAGAGCTCAGGTAGACGAGTTCTGCGAATTCGGCTGATCGACGTTGGTAGATTCCGTCTGCCAACAGGCTTCCCGAGCGGATGCGGGTGGGAAATTGGCCCGACAGCGCTTCAAGAAGGGTGGTTTTCCCCGAGCCGTTGGGAGCAACGAGGCCCGCCGCCGTTCCCGGGCTCAGGAAAAGCGACCCGATTGAAAGTATCGTCGTACTCCCGTATCCCACGCTCGCGTCCAGAAGCTCGAGCCCATGGTGCTTTTTCGCGGGTCCAGGCTGTTTGGGGGAACGTGCCGCAACGGCGCCGACCGCAAAAAAGACCGCGACGTATGCCAGGGCCACGGCAAGCATCGATGCGCTGCCTGAACCGGAGCCAATGAATTCTGTCGGGAAGCATCCTACGTAACCCGTTGCCTCGATAGGCGAGAACACGGCCAGCGGCAGGAGATTGAGCGCGGCGTTATGCCCCAGCGCCGAATCGGACAGTAACGGGAATGCCGGGGCCGCGACAAGCAGCGCGGAGGCAAGGGGGCCCGCGAGGACGCGCCTCGTTGCGGTCGATAGGACGGCGGAGCAAACGGATATCAAGGTTCCGCCCGCAAGCAGCGCGAGAAGCAGGGTCGTGAAGACGTCTCCCGCGGTCGTGGTAGTGAGCGCGCCGTTATGGAAGAAGGCGATCGGGTACCCGATCTGCCCGAAGCCGTTTAGGGCCAAGGCGTAAATACTCCCGGGCGCAAGGCCGGCGAGGAGCATCGCGGTCCCCGCGCCAATTATCGAAAACACGGTTTGGATAAGGCGCCGGAATTTGGGCGCGGGCGCCTTTGCCGCCAGGGTCCCGGGCCTTGTGGCGCCGAGCACGAGTATCGACGAGAGAAGGAAGGGGATGAAGGGAAGGAAGGACGGCGCCTGGGCAATGGCGTAGGGCAGGAAGGAGAGGAACGGCAGGTCGCTTGCGGAGGCCGGGATATCCGCGATGCCGGAGCTGCTCAGGGCACGGCAATATGCGAGCTCCGCGTCATTGGTCTCTCGGTCTCCCACGATGGACCCGGATTGGAAGCCCTCGCCCATGAGCGCGTAGTAGCTCTCGGCAGAATCGAGAAAGGCGGCGTCGGTTTGAGCGGCGAGGGCGGCGTTCGCGTATCTTGCAAGCTCCGCGTCATTTTGCTGCTCTGGAGATAGGTCTGTGCCGCTGGCCTGGGGCGCGCGCGTATTGAATGCGTCGACAAAGCCCTGCATGCCCTGTTTCATAAAGAAGGGCCCGTAGATGGGTGAATTGAACGCAATGGGGACGGAAAAGGCTGCAGCGAGAACGAGCGTACAAATCCATACGGCCTTGTCTCTTAGGATTAGTTTGAGAAGAAGTCGACAGTACATTTAGAAGCACCTACGTTCCTCAAAGAATCGTTAGATTAAAAGTAACAGACCGAATGAAGATGCGTGCGACGGGGGCGAGGCGAATGACTGAGCGGTATCGATATGCAGGTTCAACGGTATTATATTGACCACATAGATTATTAACTTGCTTGACTTGTAAACCTAATCGTCCTGTCATCATATTCAACTTCGAAAAAAGGGGAATGAGGGCATCCCGATGCATCGAGTATTACTGGAACCCCGGCGATACGCTGAATGATTTGTGACGAATAGCCATGTCCATCA
>DBGBLM010000086.1:0-5238 GCA_048448865.1 Collinsella sp. | reverse complement strand
TTCAAGGCACCTTGCTCGCTCTGGCGGGTTTTCGCTGTCGGTAACGAATCATCGGCTATTTCGTTGCTGGTCAATATAAGATATTGATTTGCGTTAAACGGAATTTGATTGTTCTGAGGGCAGGGGATTGATTTGGGTCGTGCTGGGGATATGACGCCGCCTTTGCGTTGGCGGTTGGGTGTTGCTGGTGGGGTGGCGCTGGCTGTGTTGCTTGTTGACCAGCTGACCAAGCTTGCGGTTCGTGCCGTGGGCGAAGCTTTGCATGTGACTGTCATCCCCGGTGTCATCGACTTTATGTTTGTCCGCAATATCGGTGCTGCCTTTAGCATGGGCGAGGGGCATGGCATCGCGTTTGCCGTGCTGGCGTTGGCGGTCATTATCGCTATTGCCGTGTACCTCGTTCGTGCACCCCAGCTCGCCCATCTTGAGGTTGTGGGCATGGCGATGGTTGCGGGCGGTGCTATCGGCAACGCTATCGATCGTTTGGCCTTTGGCTTTGTGACCGATTTTATTGCCACCACTTTCATCGACTTCCCTGTCTTTAACGTGGCCGATATCGGCATTACCGCGGGCGTCGTGCTCGCCCTCATCGGCTACATGTTCTTGAGCCCTGCGGCCCGCGAAGTTGATGCGACTGCCGAGCTCAATGCCCGTGATGAGGCACGCGCCAAGCGCAAAGCCAAGCAGCGTGGGGAGCGTGCCCGTAAGATTCGCGAAAGGAATGAGCGTTAATGGCCGACATCCATATTCTTGTTGCCGACGATTGCTCTAGTCAGCGTCTCGACGCCTTTCTTGGTGCCAACGACGGCTGCCCCACGCGCTCTGCCTGCGCGCATCTGATTGAGGGCGGTGCCGTATGTGTCAATGGTGAGACCTGTCTGTCTAAAAAGTACGCCGTGCGAGCCGGCGACCGTATTTCGGTCGATTTGCCCGAGCCGCACGATCCCACCGATGTGATTCCCGAGGCCATCCCGCTCGACATTCGCTATGAGGACGACTATCTCATTGTGCTCTCCAAGCAGCGTGGCCTGGTGTGCCATCCTGCGCATGGTCATGAGAGCGGCACGCTCGCGAATGCCCTGGTCTATCATTGCGGTATCGACCATCTGGGTACCGTGCAGGGCGAGGATCGCCCCGGTATCGTGCATCGTTTAGATCGCGATACCTCGGGTCTCATGCTTGCGGCCAAGGACGATGACACCCAGCGCGCGATCCAAAATCTCATCCGCACGCGTACGCTCGACCGTCGCTATATCACACTTGTTCACGGACACATCGCCATGGACGAGGGCACCATCAACACTGGCATTGCCCGATCGACGCGCGACCGTGTCAAGATGGCGGTTTCTGACGATCCTTTCGCGCGCCAGGCCATTACGACCTTTAAGGTCCTCGAGCGCTTCGATTCCACGCGTTTTGACGACGGCTATACGCTCGTCGAGTGCCACCTGTTTACGGGCCGCACACATCAGATTCGCGTGCATATGCGCCATATCAACCACGCCTGCGTGGGCGATCCGCTCTACGGCAAGTGCGATGCGCGCGCCGACCAGGGCCTGACCAGGCAGTTCCTGCATTCTTGGCGCGTGGCGTTCGACCATCCCGTGACGGGGGAGCGCATTGAGTGCCGCGACGAGTTGCCGTGGGATCTCGCTGCGGTTCTCGACGATCTGGCTCCGCGCTCGCTCGGTCGCACGGCCGCTGGAGATGAAATCGTTCCGCAGCTCGGTCTTCTCGAAGCCTAGCCAGTATTAGGTGGTTTCTTGAACTCGGTAAGCCTGCGGTAAGATATACGTTTGTTTACGTTACGCGTTGCTGGGAGCCTGCATGCTCGCCTTTTTACAAACCAACACACCCATCGTGATCTTCAACCAGATTGTCGTCACGCTGCTCACGGTCTGCTTTCTGTATCAGGTGGTCTTCTTTGTCATTGGCGCTCTTCGTGGCGAGGTCGCGCCTCCCAAGGCCAAAAAACTCCATCGCTATGCTTTCTTTATCGCGGCGCATAATGAGGAGGCCGTGATTGCCAACCTCGTTCGCTCCATCAAGGACCAGGATTATCCGTCCGAGCTCATCGAGGTCTTTGTCGTTGCCGACGCCTGCACCGACAACACGGCGCAGCTCGCGCGCGAGGCGGGCGCCATCGTTTATGAGCGTAACGACCTGGCCCGCAAGGGTAAGAGCTGGGTCATGGACTATGGTTTCGACCGCATCCTTAACGAGTATCCCGACACGTTTGAGGGCTACTTTATCTTCGATGCCGATAACGTTATCTCCCGCGATTACGTTTCCAAGATGAATGATGCCTTTGACCAGGGCTTCCATGTGGTCACGAGCTATCGCAATTCCAAGAACTTCGGCAGCTCGTGGATCTCGGCTGCTAATGCCACGTGGTATCTACGCGAGGCGCGCTTCCTCAACAACGCGCGTAATATCTGCAAGACGTCCTGCGCTGTTTCGGGTTCGGGCTACCTCATCTCCGCCAGCGTTATCGAGGGCATGCACGGTTGGCAGTTCCACACGCTGACCGAGGACATTCAGTTCACCACGTTCTGCGCCATTCACGGCATTCGCATTGGCTATGCGCCGGCGGAGTTCTTTGACGAACAACCCGTGACGTTTAAGGCGTCCTGGAAACAGCGCATGCGTTGGACCAAGGGCTTCTACCAGGTGTTCTTTACTTACGGTAAGCACCTGGTCAAGTCGACCTTCCGCTACCATCGCTTTGCCGCCTACGACATGTTCATGACGATCGCCCCGGGTATGCTGCTGTCGCTCATCTCGATGCTCGCCAATGCGACGTTCCTGATCGTGGGTGGACTCTCGCACGGCTTTTTGGCTACCGAAGTCGAGATGCAGGCCTGTGCCGCTTCGCTCATTATGACCTTCGCCATGATGTATCTGACTTTCTTTATCCTGGCGCTGCTCACGACTATCTTTGAGTACAAGCACATTCACTGCGCGCAAAAGTGGCGTCTGGTGACTAACCTGTTTACCTTCCCGATCTTTATGTTCAGCTATATCCCCATCACGGTGGCCGCGCTGTTCCTGAAGGTCGACTGGGTCCCGACGCAGCACGCCGTCAGCGCTACCCTTGACGAGGTCATGCAAGGCGCCAAATAACCACCACCAAAACCACCGCAAAGGGGACAGGCACCTTTGTGGTGGTTTTTGCTTTTGAGCAGCTGCTCAAGGAGGTTTTCGATGATCTATATCCCGTTTTGGATTTGCATCTTTGCCGGCGTGGCAATTGATGCCCGAGAGCGACGGTTTCCCAATGGGCTTGCCGGCGCATGTGCCGTGGCGGCGTTGGCGGGCGTTTGGCTCGACCTCGGTTTGAACACAGCGCTTGACCACGCCGGTCTTGCGGTCATCGTCTACCTTGGCCTTGTGCTTACCGAGTCGCTCTGGCGTAGAGTTCGCCACGCTCCTGGCATTGGCATGGGGGACGTCAAGGCACTCTTTGCCCTTTGTACCTTCGATCCCCTGGGCGGCGTTGTCGCGTTTGCGGTTGCGCTCCTGACCCTTGCCGTCGCTTGCCTCATCGCAAAATCGCGCTCCCTGCCATTGCTCCCGTTTTTAGTGCCGATTTTTGCCATAATCGAGGTCGTGGGCTGCACTTTGTAACCGATTGCGCATCCTTTTTAAGGAGCATGCCATGGAATCTAATCAAGAAACGGCCGTCATTAAGGCGCGCATGGACCGTATTCCCTCGGCGTTGTCGCCCGAGCTTGTCGAGCGCATTGCCGCCGATCGTGCTTCGGGCTATGTCAACCCGTATCGTTGCAACGATGATCAGGTCATTCGTCGTATTGATCGCACTACCGACAAAGGCACGCTTATGCGTCCGGCGTTTATGCGCGATACCGAAAAGATACTTCATCTTCCGGCTTACACCCGGTATGCGGGCAAAACGCAGGTCTTTAGCTTTCGTAGCAATGACGATCTGTCACGCCGCGGTTTGCACGTGCAGCTTGTCTCGCGCATTGCGCGCGATATCGGTCGCGCCCTGGGGCTCAATTGCGATCTGATCGAGGCGATTGGCCTGGGCCACGACTTGGGACACACGCCTTTCGGCCATTCCGGCGAGCGCTTCCTCAACGATATCTATCACGAGCGTACGGGGCGTTATTTTTTCCATAACGTGCAGTCGGTCCGCGTGCTCGACGCGTTGTATGGCCGCAACGTGTCGCTCCAGACGCTCGACGGCGTGCTATGCCATAACGGCGAGTACGAGCAGCGTGTGTTTGAGCTCTCGGACATGGGCTCCTTTGACCAGTTTGACCAGACGGTTGAGGATTGCATTGCCACGGGCTATAGCGCAATTGAGCATCTGCGTCCCATGACGCTCGAGGGCTGCGTCGTTCGCATCTCGGATATTCTTGCCTACGTCGGTCGTGACCGTCAGGATGCGATCGCGGCGGGCCTGCTTTCGCCCGACGCTTTTGATGATGGCCGGGGCGGTGCCTACAACAGTTGGATCCTCACGCATGCCTCTATCGATATCGTTGAGCACAGCTATGGTAAGCCGCGCATCGAGATGAGCGAGGACCTGTTTGAGGAGATCCGCCGTGCCAAGCGCGAGAACTACGAGAAGATCTATAGCAAGGGCGGTATCGAAGGCGACTCCGAGGCGGAGCTGCGCGAAGCCTTCGAAAAGCTTTACGACCGTTGCCTGCAGGATATAAACGAAGGTGACGAGTCCTCGTATATCTTTAAACACCACATTTCTCGCATCGAGCAGCAGCTTTCCTACTACGATCGCGCCTATGCCTGGCAGAACGATAAGGACCAGGCGGTCGTGGATTACATTGCGAGCATGACGGACGGTTATTTTTGCGAACTGACGAGCAAGCTGTTCCCGGGTCTAAAGTTTCCGCATCGTACCTATATTAACGAACGGTAGTTCGTATCCTTTCGGTATACTGTTAGTGGAAAACGTTTTTGATTGATACACGGGATGGCTATGGACGACCTTTTTTCTGCTTCGACGCGCGAGCGTTCCTTTCAGAATGCGCCGCTTGCGGTGCGCATGCGCCCCAATTCGCTCGACGAGTACGTGGGCCAGCAACAGGCCGTCGGTAAGGGTTCATGGCTGCGTGCCGCGATCGAGCACGACGTGCTTTCGAGCGTGATTCTGTACGGGCCTGCCGGTACGGGCAAGACGACGCTGGCCCACATTATCGCCAACCATACCAAGAGCGAGTTTGTCGAGGTCAGCGCCGTCACGGGTACCGT
>DBGBLM010000085.1:0-16077 GCA_048448865.1 Collinsella sp. | reverse complement strand
CGAGCGTGGCGTCAAGCTCGGGGGTCGAATTGAAATCAGACGGCGCAGTCATGGGCGCTCCCAACAAACAAGTAACGGTATCGCGACAAAAAAAGAGGGGTACGCGAACGTACCCCTCGAATATAGCCTATGCAGACGGATTGTCTACTCAGCGGTCTCCTCAGCAGGAGCCTCCTCGGCAGCCTCGACCTTCTTGGGAGCAGCGGCCTTCTTGGGGGCCGGAGCAGCCTTCTTGGCCTTAGGCGTGCAAGGCTCGGTGACGAGCTCCATGATAACGATGGGAGCATTGTCGCCCTTACGGTTACCGAGCTTCATGATGCGGGTGTAACCGCCGTTGCGGTCCTGCCACATACCCTGGGCAGCCTTGTCGAAGATCTCGGCAACGAGCTGCTTATCGCCGAGCTTGGCGATAGCCAGACGACGAGAGTGCAGGTCGCCCTTCTTGGCCCAGGTGATGATCGGATCGACGACCGAACGCAGTGCCTTAGCGCGGGTCTCGGTGGTCTTGATGCGGTCGTTCTCGAAGAGGGCCTTAGCAAGGCTCTTCTTCATGGCCTTGGTGTGGCTCGCATCGGTGCCGAGCTTCAGGCCCTTCTTAACGTTGTGACGCATGGTCTAGTTTCTCCTCAAATATGCGAAGCATTAAGCCTTCAGGCTCAGGCCCATGGACTCAAGCTTGTCCTTCACTTCCTCGATCGACTTAACACCGAAGTTACGGATGTTGAGCAGATCGTTCTCCGAGAACTCAACGAGCTGACGGACCGAGTGAATGCTGGCGCGCTTAAGGCAGTTGTAGGAACGGACGGAAAGGTCCAGATCCTCGATCTGCTTGTCCAGCTCGGCGTTGTCGTTGGTGACCTCGGGAGCGAAGATCGAAGCCTCCTCCTCGACCTCGGGGGTCTCGGCAAGGTTCATAAAGGCGGCCATATGCTGGTTGATGATATTGGCAGCCTGGACCACGGCGTCGCGCGGGGCGATGGAGCCGTTGGTCTCGATCTCGAGGACAAGGCGGTCGTAGTCGGTGTGCTGACCGACACGACAAGCCTCAACGAGCTTGGCGCAACGGGAAACCGGCGAGTACAGCGAGTCGACATGGATCACACCGATGGGATCGTTATCGCGCTTGTTGGCCTCGCCAGAAACATAGCCGCGGCCATAGCCGATGCGCATGCTCATGGTGAGATGGCCACCCTCGGTGAGCGTAGCGATGTGCTGCTCGGGGTTGACCAGCTCAAACTCGGACGGAATAAAGAAGTCCGCACCGGTGACCTCGCAGGGGCCGTCAACCGAGATGGTGGCGGTCGCCTCGTCGGTCGTGCCGAGAGCCCTGAAGACAAGACCCTTGACATTCAGGACGATGTCGGTGACATCCTCGACCATGTTAGGGATGGTCATGAACTCGTGCTGCGCACCATCGATCTGAATAGCCTCGACAGCGGCACCCTCGAGCGAGGACAGAAGAACGCGACGAAGGGAGTTACCCAGCGTATCGCCGTAACCACGCTCGAGCGGCTCGACGGAGACACGAGCAGACGTCTCGTTGATCTCTTCGACCTGAACCTGAGGCCTAATGAATTCTGACATGTATTACCTCCAGCCTCAGCAGCCCGGATGGACTACTTAGAGTAGAGCTCGACGATGAGCTGCTCGTTGATATCACCGCTGATCTGCTCACGCGTCGGCAGAGCGAGCACGTTACCAGACAGCTTCTCGATATCGACCTCGAGCCAGCCAGGAACCTCAAAGCGCTCGGAGGAAATCAGGGCCTCCTTGATGGGGAGGAGGTCACGGAACTTCTCGCCGACAGCGACGACATCGCCGGCCTTGACGCGGTAGGACGGGATGTCCACGCGCTTGCCGTTCACGGTGAAGTGACCATGACGGACGGACTGACGAGCCTCTTTGCGGGTGCGGGCGAAGCCAAGACGGAAGACGACGTTGTCGAGGCGAGACTCAAGGATGATCATGAGGTTCTCACCGGTGACGCCGTTCATCTTGCGGGCCTTGTTGAAGTAGCCGTGGAACTGCTTCTCCAGAACGCCATAGATGAACTTGACCTTCTGCTTCTCGCGCAGCTGCATGCCGTACTCAGATTCCTTGCGACGGCGCTTGGGCTGACGGATAGATTCCTTCTTGCTGCTGTAACCGAGCTCAGCGGGATCGATCCCGAGCTGACGGCAGCGCTTAAGAACAGGAGTCCTGTCGATTGCCATATTGATACGATCCTTTCAGTTACACGCGGCGACGCTTCTTGGGGCGGCAGCCGTTGTGCGGAATGGGGGTCTTGTCCTGGATGCTCGAGACCTCGAGGCCAGCAGCCTGGAGGGAGCGGATGGCGGTCTCACGACCGGAGCCGGGGCCCTTGACGAAGACGGAAACCTTCTTCATACCGTGCTCCATGGCCTGCTTGGCAGCAGCCTCGGCAGCCATCTGGGCAGCGAACGGCGTGGACTTACGGGAGCCCTTGAAGCCCACCTGGCCAGCCGACTTCCAGGAAATGACGTTGCCCTGGGGATCGGTGATCGAAACGATCGTGTTGTTGAACGTAGAACGAATGTGAGCCTGGCCCACGGAAATGTTCTTACGGTCCGCGCGCTTCAGACGGGCAGCGCGAACGTTCTTCTTAGCAGTAGCCATCTATCTAGCGCTCCTTATTTCTTCTTCTTAGCACCGATCTGACGCTTCGGGCCCTTGCGGGTACGAGCGTTAGTGTGGGTGCGCTGGCCGCGGACCGGGAGGCCCTTGCGGTGACGAAGGCCGCGGTTGCAGCCGATGTCCATAAGGCGCTTGACGTTCTGGTTGCGCTCACGGCGGAGGTCGCCCTCAACCATGATCTGGTTCTTATCGATATAATCGCGGATGGCGTTAACCTCATCCTCGGTGAGGTCCTTAACGCGCGTATCCACGTTAACGTTGCACTCGACGCAAATCTTCGTCGCAGTGGTGCGGCCGATGCCGTAAATGTAGGTCAGACCGATCTCAACGCGCTTCTCACGCGGGAGGTCGACACCATTAATACGGGCCAACGTAGTCTCCTCTCTTAACCCTGACGCTGCTTATGACGGGGGTTCTCGCAAATGACGAGGACCTTGCCATGGCGCCTAATGATTTTGCACTTATCGCACATCTTCTTGACCGAAGGACGTACCTTCATCGTTCTTCCTTTCGGTAGCGCTCAAACTACTTCCCTACTATCTACTCGCCCAGCCGCAGGCGTTTAAAACTATGGCTGGTCTTCACACACAATCCGACCGTAGGTTGAGCTAAGCCTGCAGTCGGAAATGGAGTGCGTGTATGCGTGCCGCTATTTGTAGCGATAGGTGATGCGGCCGCGGGTCAGGTCGTACGGGGAAAGCTCCACGACAACCCTGTCACCGGGGAGAATACGGATGTAATTCATTCGGATCTTGCCAGAAATGTTGCACAGAACCGAATGACCGTTCTCGAGCTCGACCTTAAACATGGCATTGGGCAGCGGTTCCTTTACCGTACCCTCGAGCTCAATTGCGTCTTCCTTCTTCACAAGCAATCATCTTTCTCTAGAAAACGACAGCGATTGAGTATTCTACAACACGTATGCACGCATCGTAATAACTTCGTAATGGCTCCACAACTAAGTGGAACTTGTTACATTTCTCCGCCTTGGAGCGAACACCAAGCACCTTGGGCATCCGTGGTGAGAATCACCGGACCGTCATTGGTAATGGCGACGGTGTTCTCGTAGTGCGCGGCGGGCAGGTGGTCGTTGGTCGTAACAATCCAACCGTCGGAGCCCGTGCTCACATGGTTGGAACCCATCGTAACCATCGGCTCGATGGCAATGACCATGCCGGCCTGGAGGCGAACGCCCCTCCCCTTCTTTCCATAGTTAGGAACGTTGGGGTCCTCGTGCATCACGCGGCCAATACCATGCCCCACGTAATCGCGAAGCACACCGTAGCCGTGAGACTCGGCGAGGGACTGAACGGCATAGCCGACGTCCCCGATATGGTTACCGGGAACAGCCTGCTCGATGGCAGCCTTTAGGCAATCGCGCGTAACCTCGCACAAGGCCTTGGCCTCGGGCGTGGGGGTGCCGACGAAAAACGTCCAAGCGTTATCGCCCACCCAACCGTCGACAATGGCTCCCGTATCGATGGAGATGATATCGCCATCGCGCAGGATCATGTCGGGATTGGGAATACCGTGAACCACGGCATCGTTGATCGATGCGCAAATGGTCCCCGGGAACCCACCGTAACCCTTAAAGGCAGGGGTGCCGCCATGCATGCGGATAATCTGCTCGGCAAGCTGATCGAGTTCGAAGGTCGACACGCCGGGGCGAACCATGGCTCCAACGTGGCGGAGCGCCATCTTAGATAGCGCTCCTGCCTTCTTCATCTGCTCAATTTGCGTTGCAGACTTAATCTTGATCATAGACCGAGAGCCTCTTTGACATCCCCGTACACGGTCTCGCGAGCCTGGTCGCCGTTGACCGACTTGAGCAGACCCTGGCCACGATAGTAGTCGACGAGCGGGCTCGTGGACTTCTCGTAGACGTCAAGACGGTTCTTGATGGTCTCGGGCTTGTCGTCGTCGCGCTGATACATCTCGCCGCCGCACTTGGGGCAGGTAGTATCGACAGCCGTGCCGGTGTAGCCGCAGGCGCGGCAGGTACGACGCGAAGACAGACGATCGATGATGACCTCGGGGGCCACATCGACCAGAAGGGCACAGTCGATCTCGCGACCCATGGCGGAGAGCTCGGAATCGAGCGTTACAGCCTGGGCGGTGTTGCGCGGGAAGCCGTCGAGGATGAAGCCCTGCTGGGCGTCATCGGCGGCTAGGCGCTCCTTGACAAGATCGATCACGAGCTGGTCGGGAACGAGCTCGCCAGCGTCCATGTACTTCTTAGCCTGAATACCAAGCTCGGTGCCACCCTTGACGGCAGCACGCAGCAGGTCGCCCGTGGAAATGTGAGCGACGCCAAACTCGGCGACGAGCTCCTGTGCAACGGTGCCCTTACCGGCACCCGGAGCTCCGAGCAATACGAGGTTCATGAGCAATCCTCCTCTAGCCTATTTAAAGAATCCATCGTAATCATACATCTTGATCTGGCCTTCGAGCTTATCGACCGTGTCGAGCACGACGCCGACCATGATGAGGATGGACGTGCCGCCAAATGCCTGGATCAGATGGTTACCCGTGAAGGAGAAGATAATCGAAGGCACGATGGCGATGAGCGCCAAAAAGACAGCGCTGGGAAGCGTGATCTTGTTGAGCGCGTTCTTGATGTAGGCCGCGGTAGCCCTACCCGGACGGACGCCCGGAATAAAGCCGCCCTGCTTCTTAAGGTTGTCGGCCGTGTCATCGGGGTTGAACACCATGGAGGTGTAGAAGTACGCGAAGAACACGATGAGGACAACGTTAAGCACCCAGTTGAGCCAACCGGTCGAAAGCGCAGAGGCAACTGCCTGGATCCAGCCGATGCCGGGGAAGAACACGGCAATCTGAGCCGGGAAGTACAGCAGCGCCGAAGCGAAGATGATCGGCACGACACCCGCGGTGTTGACCTTGATGGGCAGGTATGTGGTCTGGCCACCCATCATGCGACGGCCCACGACGCGCTTAGCGTAGGAGACCGGGATGCGGCGCTGGCCGCGCTCAAGGAAAACAATCAGCGGGATAACCAGCAGGATGATGGCGCAGATGATCACCATGGTGATGATGCCACCGGCATTGCCCTCGGTGCTGGAGAAGATAGCCTGCGGCAGACCGGCCATGATGTTCGCGAAGATGATCAGCGACATGCCATTGCCGATACCGCGCTGGGTGATGAGCTCACCAATCCACATGATCAGCATGGCGCCCGCGGTGAGCGTACCGACGATCATGAGGTCGAAGATGATCTCGGGAGCGCCGGCGCCATTGAAGCTGATGCCGAAGCTCTTAAAGAGGAAGAGGTAACCCACGGAGTTGAGGATTGCCAGAGCCAGGGTGAGGTAACGCGAATACTGCGTAATCTTGGTCTGACCGACCTCGCCCTCGCGGGCAAGCTCATGCAGGGAAGGCACGACGGCCTGGAGCATCTGGAGGATGATCGAGCTGGTGATGTAAGGCATGATGCCCAGCGAAAACACCGACACATAGCTCAACGCGCCGCCAGAGAAAAGATTCAGGAGGGCCATAGCACCTGCGGCGACCGAATTGTTATCGGTCGAGAAAAGGCCCAGCATCCCCTGGAAGGGAATGCCGGGCACAGGAACGTGCGCACCAATGCGGTACACGACGAGCATAGCTATGGTAAAAAGAATCTTTTCGCGCAATTCTTTGATGCGGAAAGCATTCTTAAGACCATTTAGCACGGCAGCTCGACCTTTCCGCCGGCGGCCTCGATCTTGGCCTGCGCAGAAGCGCTGACCTTGTCGACCTTGACCGTGAACTTCTTGGTGAGCTCACCATTGCCGAGCACCTTGACGGGCTCGAACTCGCTCTTGGTGATGCGAGCGGCCTTAAGAGCGGCACCGTCGATCACAGCGCCGTCCTCGAACTTACGCTCGAGACGCTCAACGTTAACGGCGGTGTACTCGATACGACGGGGGTTGCGGAAGCCCGGAAGCTTGGGCAGGCGCATAGCCAGCGGAGTCTGGCCACCCTCGAAGCCGGCACCCTTGGTGCCGCCAGAGCGGGAACCCTGGCCCTTCTGGCCGCGGCCAGAAGTGGTGCCGTGACCCGAAGAATTGCCACGGCCGACGCGCTTGCGGTTCTTGGTGGAACCGGGCGCGGGAGTAAGATCGTGAAGCTGCATTTGCTACTCCTCTACAATCTCGACAAGGTGCTTGACCTTGAAGATCATGCCGCGGACGGACTCGTTGTCAGCAATCTCGCGAACCTCGCGGATCCTGTGGAGACCGAGGGCACGGACAGTACGGACCTGGTCCTGCTTGCAACCGTTGGTGCTGCGGACCTGCTTGATCTTGATGGTGTCAGCCATGCTTAGTTCTCCTTACCGACGAACATCTCGGAGACCGTCAGGCCACGGCGAGCCGCGACGTCCTCAGGGCTGGAGAGCTCCTTGAGGCCCTCGACGGCAGCCTTGATGATGTTGAGGCCGTTGTCGGTACCGAGGGACTTGGACAGGACGTTCTTGATGCCAGCAAGCTCAAAGAGGGGACGCACAGCGCCGCCGGCGATAACGCCGGTACCCTCGACAGCGGGCTTAATGATGATGCGGCCGGCACCAAAGTGGCCGAGAACCTCGTGCGGGATGGTGCCCTGCTCGGTCACCGGCACGTGGAACATGTTCTTCTTGGCATCGAGAGATGCCTTGGAGATGGCCATGGGCACCTCAGCGGACTTGCCCATGCCAACGCCGACGTTGCCCTTGCCGTCGCCAACGACGACGAGAGCGACGAGGCTCATGCGACGACCACCCTTGACGGTCTTCGACACGCGGTTGATGTAAACGACGCGCTCCTCGAACTCGGAGGCCTCGCGCTGCTGCTTCTGATTACGAGCCATGTGCTACATACCTCCTAGAACTCGAGACCGGCGGCACGAGCACCGTCGGCGAGGGCCTTGACGCGGCCATGGTAGATACGGCCACCGCGATCGAAGGCGACCTTGGTGATGCCGGCCTCGATGGCGCGCTTGCCAACGAGCTGACCGACCTTCTCCGCAGCCTCCTTGTTCGAGGTGTGGGTGCCCTTGAACTCGGCCTCGAGGGTCGAGGCAGAGACGAGCGTCAGGCTGGAGCCCTTGCTGTCGTCGATGATCTGGGCATAGATGTTGGCGTTAGTACGGGTCACGCGAAGACGCGGACGCTCGGAGGTACCCGAGACCTTGCCGCGAACACGACGCTGACGACGCTTGAGGCCTTCCAGCTTCGCCTTATGCTTGTTCATACGTAAACTCCTAAAAAGGTTGATCTTGCCAGCACCTGACGGGGTGCTGGTCTTATGCGAGTGAGTCGGTTACGACTACTTGGCGGCCTTACCCAGCTTGCGGCGGATGTGCTCGCCAACATAGTGGATACCCTTGCCCTTGTAAGGCTCGGGAGGACGATGACCGCGGATCTCAGCGGCGATCTGACCGACCTGCTGCTTGTTGATACCCTTGACGTTCACGTGGGTGTTGTCGGGAACCTCGAAGGTGATGCCCTCGGGAGCCTCGACGATCACGGGGTGCGAGAAGCCCAGGGAGAACTCGAGGTTCTTGCCCTTCTGCTGCACGCGGTAACCGACGCCGGCGAGCTCGAGCTTCTTCTCGAAGCCCTCGGAAACGCCAACAACCATGTTGTGGATGAGGGCGCGGGTGAGGCCGTGGCGGGCACGGGTCTCGCGCTCGTCGTCGGGACGGGAAACGGTGAGGACGTTGTCCTCGACGTTGATAGCGAGCTTCTCAAAGACATCGAGCTCGAGCTGGCCCTTGGGGCCCTTGACGACAACGTTGTTGCCGTTGACTGCCACTTCGACTCCGGCGGGAATCTGGACAGGCTTATTACCGATACGAGACACGGTGATCTCCTTTCCTTCTACCTACCGAGCGAATTACCAGACGTAAGCGATGATCTCGCCGCCGACGTTGTGCTTGCGAGCATCGCGGTCGGTCATGACGCCATGGCTGGTGGAAATAATGGCGGTACCAAGGCCACCGCGGACGCGGGGCATGTCGGCAACGCCGGTGTACTTACGCAGGCCCGGCTTGGAAATACGGCGGATGCCGTTGATGACCTTAGCCTTCTTGGGACCATACTTAAGCGTGATGTGCAGAGTCTTCTGGGGAACGGTGTCCTCGACATCGTAGCCCTCGATGTAGCCCTCCTCGCGCAGACCACGAGCGATCTCGACGAGCTTCTTGCTGCTCGGCATGGAGACCGTGGCCTTGTTCACAGAGTTAGCGTTACGGATGCGCGTAAGCATATCTGCGATCGGGTCTGTAAGGTTCATACAGATTCTCCTTCGTTCTTGATGAACACGTGCTCTTGGTTCTTCGCCGCCCTTAACGGCAAAGCCTTTTTAGCGCGTTTTCCCTGTTCCAAACTGATGCTTGAAACGCTGGTAGTGACTTACCAGCTGGCCTTCTTAACGCCGGGGAGCTCGCCCTTGAGTGCAAGCTCGCGGAAGCAGACACGGCACAGGCCGAACTTGCGGTACACAGAGTGCGGACGGCCGCAGCGCTGGCAGCGCGTGTACTCACGAGTAGAGAACTTCTGCTTGCGATTGCACTTGACGATCATCGATGTCTTAGCCACTTATATCCTCCTCACATAGAGTATTGTTCGCCCCAAGCGCCGCCCCCTTGTGGGAACGGCGCTTATAGGGCAGGTGAACCTATTTCTTGAACGGGAAACCGAAGGCGTCCAGAAGGGCCTTGGCCTCCTCATCGGTATTGGCGGTGGTCACGAAAGTGATGTCCATACCGCGCTGGTGATCGACGGAGTCGAAGTCGATCTCGGGGAAGATGAGCTGCTCGGTGACGCCCATGGAGAAGTTACCACGGCCGTCGAAGCTCTTGGCGGAGATGCCGCGGAAGTCGCGGATACGGGGGATCGCGACGGAGGTCAGACGATCGAAGAACTCCCACATACGGTCGCCACGCAGGGTAACCTTGCAGCCGATCGGCATACCAGCGCGCAGGCGGAAGGTAGCGATGGACTTGCGGGCACGGGTGATCATCGGCTGCTGGCCGGTGATGGCGCGCAGGTCGCGCACGGCACCGTCGATGGCCTTGGAATCGGTAGCGGCCTCGCCGACACCCATGTTCACGACGATCTTCTCAAACTTGGGGATCATCATGACGTTCTCGTACTGGAACTTGTCCTGAAGCTGCTGCTTGACCTCGTTGTTGTACTTGGTCTTCAGACGCGGCACATACTTCTCTTCTGCCATTGTTCACTCCTTCTTGGGGTTTTAAGCACGGGGCGTGGCCACGATGGGTTGTCCTCGTGCCTCCTGGCTGCATCCGCGCCGCTCATGGCATTTTGCGGTTTGGACTCGACGCAGCAGGAGCCGACAAAACAATCGATACTATACGCGCATCGGGAGCGTATTTCCAGAAAAACCTCGTCTGCCTGCACAACTCCACAACTCCCCCGCACAAATGGATCCCAAAAAGCAGTTGCGGTGAAATAGGGACTGTTTGGCGGCCTAACAGGCTTAAACAGTCCGTATTTCACCGCAACTTATCGGTGGGAACGGGGATTAGCGCTTGCGGGGGACGAGTTTGGTGCGGCGCAGGTGGATCATCTCGGCGGCGATGGAGATGGCGATCTCCTCGGGGTCCTCGGCCTCGATGGCAACGCCGATCGGAAGGTGCAGCTCGTCGATCTGGTCCTGCGTAAAACCTTCCTGCTCCAGGCGGGCCCGCACAAAGGCCGTCTTGCGACGCGAGCCCAGGCAACCCAGATAGGCGGGCTTGGCATGCATGGCCTGAATCACCACGTCGATATCGGACTTGTGGCCCGCCGTGGCGACGACCACCAAGTCGCGCGGACCGATGGGACACAGCTCGCTCAGGTTCTTGTAATCGACCAGGCGACGATCGTAGACACCGGGCACCCATTCGGGCGTCAACGTGCCGGGGCGGTCATCGCAGGCCACGACGGCAAAGCCCACCGCCGTGAGCACGCGCGCCGTCGCGGCGCCCACGTGTCCGCAGCCAAAGATGTAGGTCAGGCCCTCGGGGCAGAGCGTCTCGATGTGCGCCGCGGGAATCTCAGAGGCAGCGTTGGTGTAGGTGACGTTACTCCCCTCCTCCACCAGTGAAAGCCCGGGGCAGCCCGCAATGGTATGGCGCGATGCCTCGCCATGGTACTCGGCCACATCGCCCTCGAGCGCGCTCGCGATAAACGGCTCAAAGTCGATGACGAAGTCGCCGATGCGCCGATAGACCAAGACGTCGGCAATTTCCTGGAACAACGGTGCCTGGGTCGCATCCAGATGTAGGTAGCACAGGCAAATGGCTCCGCCGCAGATCATGCCGGTATCGGAGTTCTCGCCGCCCATGGTGTAGCGGACCAGACGCGACTGCCCTGCGGCCAGCAGCTCGCGCGCCTCGTCCAGCGCAAAGAGCTCGATCTTGCCGCCGCCGATGGTACCCGCTTGGCCGCCATCGGCAAAGACGGCCATCCAGGCGCCCACGCCGCGCGGCGATGACCCTGCCGTGCCGGCCACGACCACGAGCTCGCACGTCTCGCCAGCACGCAGAGCGCCAAGCGCCGCATTCACAACATCGAGCTTTTCCATTGCCGCCTTCTATCCTCTAAAGACATCGGTGAGCATAGCGAGTGCCTCGAGCACGCCGCCGCCGACCGACGTCGCCTTGTCCGAAATATAGTTGATATAGCTGGCATCGCCACGCGGATCGACGTCGGCACATTTAAAGCCCTCAGTCACCTGCACGCCGTTCGCCAAAAGCCCGCGCAGGCAGCCATCGATCTGCGTGCACATGGGCGTATCGTCCGCGTAGCCAATCACGTCTCCGGCGCTCACGATGTCGCCGATTGCGCGGTCGGACCGAAACACGCCGGCAGCGGGGCTGTGGATAACGCGCTCCTTGCCATAGCCGGCGATAATGCCCGGCACGCCTGTGTTGGGCTGGGGCGTACCTTGGGTAATGACACGGCCAAGAAAATGCCCGCGCATGGTCTCGACCACGGCGTCGCAGTCAACCGGCGCGGTAAAGCCCGGCCCCACGGCGATGACGGTAGGCGCCATGTCGCGCGTGGTGCCCAGGTTGCGCTTGGCCAGAATCGCGTCGACCACAGCCGCGGGTTTAAGCTCATCGAGCATCTGTGCCTGGGGGTCCACCACCACGGCGACATCCCCCGCTTGGGTAATCTCGAGCGCCTCAGCCGGCGTCTGTGCCAAGCGAGCGCGAATGCCCTCGACCTGGACCTCGCCCAAGCGAATGGCCTCGCAAAAACTGATTGTGCGACGGATGCACGTGGGGACCGCGATATCGGCCATAACGACCGACACGCCGGCGCGTACCAAACGGGCAGCAACACCCGTGGCGATATCGCCGGCGCCGCGAACATAAACGAGCATTCCCGGGGCACCTCCCTGTGCTACGGTTTGAGCAGAGCAAAAGCGGTTCGACCGCTACTCTGATGATTATTTATTATCACAGTATTATACGGCGGTGAACAGATGGAAACGGTTAGCGGCAATCTTGCCTCGGCGCTCAGGATCGAGCCGGGCATTACCGCGATTATCGGCAGCGGCGGCAAGTCGACCTTGCTGAAAACGCTGGGTCTCGAGCTCATGCGCGCTGGCGGCAGGGTGCTTCTCTGTACCACCACGCACATGCTTCCCGTCGCCGGCGTGCCGTGGGACGGGTCGAGCCGTCGCCTGGATGCCGCGCCTTGGAAGCCGGGGGCCCTGCATGTCCCCGGTTGCACCTGCGAGGCATGCGCTGGCATGAGCCGCGGAAGCATCTGCCAGGCGGGTGTTTTGGACCCGGAGACAGGCAAGCTCTCCGCCCCCGCCGAGCCGCTCAACGAGCTGGCGCAGCGCTTTGACTATGTGTTGACCGAGGCGGACGGCAGCAAGCGACTCCCGCTCAAGGCCCACGCCGCCTGGGAGCCGGTGATTCCCTCTGGCACGGCAAACGTTGTCTGGGTCGTCGGCGCCTCGGGGCTGGGCAAGCCCGTCGCCGAGGTTGTCCACCGCCCCGAGCTCTTCTGCGAGCGTTGCGGCTGCGAGCTCACCGACATCGCCACGCCCGAGCGCGTCGCCCAGGCGCTCAATGCCGAGATGCAGGCGCTGGAACTCGGCACCGCACGCGTCATGCTCAACCAAGTCGACACGCTCAGCGACCCCACGATGGCCGACCGCTTCGAAGCAGCTCTCGACCGTCCCATCGTCGCCACCAGCCTCAAGTAGCCGGCCCCATCTCGTCAGTTGCGGTGGAATACGGACTGTTTGGCCGCATGACGGCCGCAAACAGTCCGTATTCCACCGCAACTGCGGAGGGGACACGGCATCTTTGCTGCTAGCGGGGGACGTAGCGGCCGGGTTGGGCTCCGGTGGGCTCGCCATCGCGCGCCACCAGCACGCCGTTCACAAACACGGCCTTGGCGCGACCATGCGCCTCAAAGCCCTCGAGCGGCGTGTAGTCCACGGCCTGATGCTGTGTCCCGGCGCTGATCGTCCAACGTGCGCACGGATCCCACACGCACACGTCGGCATCGGAGCCCTCGGCAAGACAGCCCTTGCGCGGATACATGCCAAACACGCGCGCCGGGTTCTCGCTCATCAAGCGGCACAGATCCTCGGGTCCCAGCTGTCCCTCAAAGCTCGTGGCAATCGCGACGGGACGATGCTCCACGCCGGGCCCGCCGTTGGGAATCGCGCGGAAATCGTCGCGCCCGCGGTCCTTTTGCCCGTGCAGGTTAAAGCTGCAATGATCGGTCGCAATCGTATCGATCTCGCCGGCCACAAGCGCCTCGCGCAGCGCGGCACGGTCGCCGGCATGGCGCAGCGGCGGGCTCATCACGTACTTGGCGCCCGCAAAGCCGTCCTCGCCCTGCTCCAGATAGCAGGTGTCGTCGAGCATCAGATACTGAGGGCAGGTCTCGACATAGATATTCTTCTGCCCGCGCGCCTTGGCCGCACGAATGGCCTCGAGCCCCAACTTGGTCGAAAGGTGCACCACGTTGACTGGGGCGTCGCCGGCCAGGTGCGCCAGATACAGCAGGCGGCTCACGGCTTCGGCCTCACACACGTCCGGGCGGCTGAGCGCATGCCCCTCGGGCCCATGAATCCCCTGCTCGTACACGCGCTTCTGCAGCTCATTCACCAGCGTACCGTTCTCGCAATGCACGCACAGTATGCCGCCAATACGCTTGAGCTCCTCGAGCACCTCGAGCGTCTCGGCATCGTCCAGGCGCAAATGATCGTAGGCAAAGTAGGTCTTAAACGACGATACGCCCGCCTCGCGCATAGCCGAAAGATCGGCGCGGTTGCGTTCATTCCACTCGGCGAGTGCCATATGAAAGGCGTAGTTGGCCGTGCAGGTTCCGTCGGCACGGCGATGCCACTCGGCCAAGGCATCGGGCATGGTCACGCCGCGATCAGCCGTCGCGTAGTCCACGATGGTCGTCGTACCGCCGCAGGCAGCCGCACGCGTGCCGGTTTCAAAGCTATCGGCTGTCCAATCCATGCCAGTCCAGCACTGCATGTGCGTGTGGCCGTCGATAAAGCCGGGAAACACCCAGCAGCCCGCGGCGTCCTCGACGGTATCGTCGGCGCCCGGCTCAATCGCCGCGGCAATCCGCACGATCTTATCGCCATCCATGGCAAGATCGGCGCGGCGAAGCCCCTGTGGCGTCACGAGCGCGCCGTTTTTGATGATGATCATGTTGCTCCTTATCGATTCATACAGTTGGCCACGCGATCAAAATACGAGCAGGCCGCGATATGCTCCGTTATGCGTCGCTGTCCCTCGGCGGTATCGACGTCCCACAGCTCGTAGGCGCGCGCTTCGACCAGCGCAACGTCGACGCGGCCTTTGAGAATCGAACCGCCGCCGTCCTTGCCCTCAAGACACATAAGTGCATCGAACAGTTCCGCCGGAAAGAGCACCGGGCTCGAAGGCTCACCGTTACACGCAAGACGCACCGGATGCTTGCGGCCACGCTCGTCAAATGCACGAACCATGGCCTCAAAAGAATCCGAACTCACGAGCGGCTGGTCGCCCGGCAAAAAGAGGCAGCCTTTCCAGTTGCGCTCGACTCCCCACGAAAGGCCCGCACGGACGCTTTCGCTGCGCAGCTCGCCATCGTGCAGCACGCACGGGCAATGTTTGTCCTCGCAAATCCGGGCGACCTCGGGCCAACGCGTCGAAACCACAACGTCAAAGCCCCGGGGAACCGAATCGATGGTCCGGGCAATCAGCGGCTCGCCATAGATATCGGCAAGCATCTTGTTAGAGCCAAACCGCTTGCCCTCGCCCGAAGCCATAATGACGCATCCAAGTTTCATGGTGATACCTCCCCTGAAACCATCGTACCCATAACTCGCGCCGCGGGCATCCACATCGAAAGCGCTTGTCCCGCACGCCCGCGATGCAAAAAAGGGGCACCCCGCCGGTTGGCAGAGCGCCCCCTTTACATGGCTTACCTCAACCCGGCTTTAGGCCTGGAACCAACGGGCGGTGTTGCGCTCGTCGAGGGCCTTGAGGGTAGCGGCGGGATCGGCAACCTTCTGCAGGAACATCATGGCTGCGATGGCGTACGGCTTGTAGCTTGCCTCCTTGTACATGCCCACGCGGTGCATGTCGAAGACGTCGGCGTTAACCTCACCGTGCTCGCAGGAGACACCGGAGATGTCGGCGGGCAGCGGGTGCATAAAGATGGTGTCCTGGCCGTTGGCAGTCTTCTCCATGAGCTCGGTCGTGGAGCACCAGTCCTGATGGGTGGCGTTCTGGGCGAGCAGCTCCTTCTCGAGCGCAGCGATGCCGGCGTCGTCGCCCTCGGCGTACAGATTGGTACGCTTCTCCATGGCGGCAAACGGAGCCCAGCTCTTGGGGATCACGATGTCGGCGCCCTCGAAGGCCTCGGCCATGGTGTTGACCTGCTTAAAGGTGGTGCCAGACTCGGCGGCATAGCCCTTGGCGCGCTCGACGACCTCGGGCATGAGGTCGTAGCCCTCGGGGTGGGCCAGGGTGACGTCCATGCCAAAGCGGGGCAGCAGGCTGATCAGCGACTGCGGGCAGGACAGCGGCTTGCCGTAAGAGGGCGAATAGGCCCAAGTGACGGCAACCTTCTTGCCCTTGAGGTTCTCAAGGCCGCCAAACTCGTTGATGAGGTAGAGCATGTCGGCAGAGGACTGCGTGGGGTGGTCGGAATCGGACTGCAGGGAGATGAGCGTGGGACGGTGATCCAGAACGCCGTCCTCGTAGGCCTGCTGCACGGACTCGGAGACCTCGGCCATGTAGGCGTCGCCCTTGCCGATGTACATGTCGTCGCGGATGCCGATGACGTCGGCCATGAAGGAGATCATGGTAGCGGTCTCGCGGACGGTCTCGCCGTGAGCGATCTGGGACTTCTTCTCGTCCAGGTCCTGCAGCTCAAGGCCGAGCAGGTTGGCAGCC
>DBGBLM010000084.1:0-10251 GCA_048448865.1 Collinsella sp. | reverse complement strand
CTCGCTCGCGCGCATGCGCGGCCTGCCCGAGAGCGTCGTGGGTGCTGAGGGCGCGGTGTCCGCGGCCGATCACCGTGCGCGCGAGTTCGACCGCCTGGCCGACTCCGTGCGCGGGGCGCTCGACATGGAGTATGTCTACCGCATTATCGAGGAGGGCGTATGATCCACGTGTATCATGGCGACGGCAAAGGCAAGACCACGGCGGCGATGGGCCTCGCCCTTCGCATACTCGCCGCGGGCCGCCGCGTCGTCGTCGTGCAGTTCCTGAAAGACGGCGAAAGCGGGGAGGTGCGCCTGCTCGCCGAGCATTTCGGCGTGCCCGTGTTCGCGGGGAAGGCGTCGGACAAGTTTACCTGGTCCATGACGTCGGAAGAACTTGTCGCGACGCGCGAGCTGCACGATGGGAACCTCGCTTCCGCGCTCGCCGAGCTCGAGGGCGCGCAGGAGGGGCTGCTCGTGCTCGACGAGGCGCTCGACGCACTTTCGAAGGGGCTTGTCGACGAGGCACTCGTGGACCGCGCGCTCGATATGTCCGCGCGCGGCATCGAAGTGGCGCTCACCGGGCGCGCACCTTCCCGCAAGATCGTGGACAAGGCCGACTACATAACCGAGATGCGGTGCGAGAAACACCCCTACGCTCAGGGGATATGTGCAAGGGAAGGAGTGGAGTACTAGATGGATTCCAAGGAGATGGCGCCCGGCGACATCGAGCGGCGCAGCTTCGAGATCATCACCGAAGAGCTCGGCGGCCGGACGTTCCCGCCGCTCGAAGAGCCTGTCGTGAAGCGCGTCATCCACACCACTGCCGACTTCTCGTACGCCGATTCACTCGTGTTCACCCATGACGCCGCGCACTGTGCGCTCGACGCACTACGCGCAGGGGCCACGGTGCTCACCGACACGAACATGGCGCTCGCAGGCATAAGCAAGCCCGCGCTCGCGAAGCTCGGCTGCAAGGCCGTGTGCTACATGGCCGACCCTGATGTCGCCTCGGCTGCGCGCGCCGCGGGCACGACTCGCGCCGTTGCGAGCATGGACAAAGCTTGCGGCATCGAGGGTCCGCTCATCGTGGCCGTCGGCAACGCTCCCACAGCACTTCTGCGCCTCGCCGAGCTCATGGACGCGGGGAGGATCGCGCCCGCGCTCGTCGTTGGGGTGCCGGTCGGGTTTGTGAACGTGGTCGAGGCGAAAGAGGAGCTACTCGCGCGACGCGTGCCGGCCATCGTCGCGAGGGGTCGCAAGGGAGGCTCGACCGTGGCGGCCGCCATTATGAACGCGCTGCTCTACCAGATCACGCGCCCAGGCGGCCCGAAGTGACGGCGCCCGCATCCGCGCCGGCGCTGCGCATCTTCGCCGGCACCACCGAGGGCCGCCTTCTGTGCGAATGGGCGAGCGGGGCGGGCATCCCCGCCCGTGCCTACGCGGCTACCGAGTACGGAGGCGAGCTTTTGGGCGAGCTTCCGGGCATCGAGGTGCATGCGGGCAGGCTCGACGAGGCCGACATGGAGCGCGAGCTTTCCGGCGCGCGCATCGTCGTCGACGCCACGCACCCCTTCGCTACGCTCGCAAGCGGCAACATCCGGGCCGCTTCGCTCGCTGTGGGTGCACGATGCCTGCGCCTTGCGCGCCCGGTCGAGGCGCTGCCCAAAGGCGTCGTGTCGGTCGCGTCGATCGCCTGCGCGGCGCGCTTTCTCTCCGAGAACCCGGGTCGCGCGCTTCTCACGACGGGGAGCAAGGAGCTTGCTCCCTACACGCGCGTCGCCGATTTCGCGGAGCGCTTCTTCGTGCGTGTGCTCCCGCTGCCCGGTGCTATAACGAAGTGCATCGACGCGGGGTTTTCGCCGTCGCACGTCATCGGCATGCAGGGGCCTTTCACCCGCGAGCTCAATGAGGCGATGCTTCGGCAGGTGGGCGCCCAGTGGCTTGTGACCAAGGACTCGGGAACCGTAGGCGGCACGGCCGAGAAGCTCGCCTCCGCGCGCGACGTGGGAGCGCGCTGTATCGTGGTCACCCGTCCCGCCGAGGGAGGCGGGGTCCTTTCGCTTCGGGAAGTGGAAGACGCGCTCTTACGGGAGTTCGCGCGCTAGGCGCTCGCCGCGCATGCGTGCCCTCCCGCCTGCGAGGAGGAGCGCCCCGAGCAAGCTCGACCCGTACAAGCCTGTCATCCGCCAATCGCTCGAGGACGACGCACGGAACTGGCGCAAGCAGCCCTTCAATAAGTTGCGGTGAAATAGCGTCTGTTTTTGCTGCTAAATAGCATATTCAGTCCTTATTTCACCGCAACTTGTTGGTGGTAGCTTACTGGTAGCGTAGGCACTCCACCGGGTCGAGCTTTGCCGCGCGGCGAGCGGGGTAGAAGCCAAAGATTACGCCGATGCCGACGGAGACGGCGAAGGCCAGCAGCACCGTGGCGATTGAAAAGCTCGGTGTGATTTGCCCGCTGGCACCGAGCTCGCCAAGAATCCCGGATTCGGAGGCAAACATCGCAAGAGCCCAGGCCAGCAGATAGCCAATCAGGACACCCAACAGTCCGCCGGTGACGCACAGCGCCGAGGACTCGGCCAAAAACTGCGCGGTGATATCGCGATGACTTGCGCCCAGGGCACGGCGAATGCCGATCTCACGGATGCGCTCAGTCACGTTGGTGAGCATCATATTCATAATGCCGATACCGCCGACAAGCAGCGAGATGCTGGCGACAGCGCCCATGATGAGCGAGAAAGCGCCCATAAAGGAGTTGAGTGCATCGATGGCGCTTTTCATGGAGGTCGCCGATACACTGTCGTACTCATCATCCTCCGCGATGCCCTTCATTGCGCGCACCTTGGACTCGATGGTCTTACAAAGCTCGTCCATGTCTGTGCCCTCGGCGGCAAGAGCCGTCACGCTGGGGAATGAAGGATTTTCGTCGCCAAACAGGCCTGAGATGGTTTCGCGCGGCATATACAGCGTGAGCGAGCCCATGGAGTCGTTGCCGCCATCAATCACACCTACAATCTGCACCTCGCCGTTGGACACCTTGATGGTTTTCCCCAGCGCATCCTGTTCGTTGCCGTAAAGCTGATCGGCGCCGCCGCGGCTGATGAGCGCCACGCGCGAGCCTGATTGGGACTCGGCCTGGGAATAGGTGCGCCCCGCAACGAGCTTGCTGGCCCCCACGGCGTCGAGCATGTCGCTATCGACACCCTGTGCCATGACGGTATAGCTTTTATCGCCGGTCTTATACTCGGTATACGCGCTGTCGACAATGCCGATCTGCTCTATCTGCGGCACCAGTTTTTGAAGCTTCTCGATGTCGGACTCGGTGAGTTCTTGCGACGAATAGATTTGCACCATGCGTGCCGCATTGAGGCCCAGACTGTTGACCAGGCTGTTTTGGATGCCGCCGATGAGCGAAGTCATGGCGATAACCGAGGCGATGCCGATGACAATGCCCAGGATGGTGAGCAGGCTGCGCCCCTTGTTGGCTTCGAGCGAGTGAAGGGCTTCCTGGATGAGATCGCGGGCGCTCATGCCATCTCTCCTTTCGGCGGGTTGGCGGAGGCGGAAATCCTGGGCAGGCTATCCACGGCGCTGCGCAGGGTCCGCGGTGCATGTGGAATATACGCGCCATCGTGAATGCGACCGTCGCGGATGGTCACGGCACGGTCGGCCTCGGCGGCGATGCCGGGGTCGTGTGTGATAAGCACGATGGTTTTGCCGCGCTTCTGGAGCTTATGGAAGGTTTCCATCACAAGCGCTCCGGTAGCGGAGTCCAGGTTTCCCGTCGGCTCGTCGGCCAGAATGATGGGCGGGTCATTGACGAGGGCGCGCGCGATGGCGACGCGCTGCATCTGGCCGCCCGAGAGCTCGGATATGCGGTGGTCCCAGTGGTCGACGGGCAGCGTGACAGCCTGCAGCGCGTGCACGGCGCGCATTTCGCGCTGACTACGGGGCACATTGGTGTAGGCCAGCGGCAACATGACGTTTTCGATAACCGACAGGCGCGGCAGCAGGTTGAAACTCTGAAAGACAAAGCCAATGCTCAGGGCGCGAACTTCGGTGAGCTCGTCATCATCGAGCTCGGCCACGTTGAGCCCTTGCAGGTAGTAGTTGCCCGCCGTTGGCTTATCCAGGCAGCCTAGGATGTTCATGAGCGTTGATTTGCCCGAGCCCGATGGGCCAGTGATGGCGACGAATTCGCCGGGATTTACCGCCAGGCTCACGTTGTGCAGGATGTGGGCGCACCCCGCCTCGCTCTCAAAGATGCGGTGCACGTTGCGGATGTCGATAACGGGACGCATTACATGCCCTCGTCGGCAGACATACTGCCCGAATCCGCGCCGTAGCCGCCGTCAGCCGTTGCGTCCGCTCCGGTGTCCATGACGAGGGTGTCGCCATCGCGCAACTTGGTAACCGGCACGTTGGGGTTGATCTCGTTGCCCTGGTCGTCGCGCTTGACCTGTGTCTTGCCGACTACGGCTTCGTTGTCGTTTTGCGTCACGACTGTCACCTTCACGCGACGGGTTTGCTTGCCCTCGTCATCAGTCGCCACGTTGACGTAATAGTGTTCGCCGTCTTCGGTCATGAGCGCCATCGTCGGCACCATCACTACGTCGTCGAGCCGCTCGGTCACAACCGAGACCTCGGCCGTCATGCCCGGCTTCAGGCGCGCGTCGGGCGACTCGATGAGGATGTCGACGTTAAAGGTTACGCTGCCGCCGCCACCGTTAGCGGCGTCGGAGTTTGCCACCGACGCGATAGCCGTGACGGTGCCCTGGCTCACGATATCGGGAAACGCGGGATACGTGACGTTGGCGCTCTGCCCAACGGCGATCTTGGCGATGTCCTTTTCGCCCACCTGCACGGTCACCTTCATCTTGGATAGGTCGGCGATCTGCATGCACTGCTTGCCACCGCTCGTATCGCTTTCGCCCATGATCATGCCGCCTGTTACCGTGGCGCCCACCTTGGCGTTGAGCTCCACGATGCTGCCCGAGCTCGGGGCCGTGACCGTACGGCTGGCGGCCTTGGCGTTCGCCTGATCGAGGTTTGCCTGGGCCGAAGCGAGGCTGCGCTGCTCGGCCGATACGGCGTTCGTGTCCGCTGATGCGTCGGAGACGCCAGCCGCTGCGGAAGCTCCATCGACGTCCGTCGTTGGGGTGGTCTGCGCGACAGCTGCGGCTTTCTTCGCATTAGCGAGGTCTTCTTGAGCGGCAGCAACTGCACGCTGCGCCTCGGCAACGTTGCGATCGAGCTCGTCGTTTTTAATGGTCATAAGCACGTCGCCCTCGTTGACGGATTGGCCTGCCTGCACGTTGATAGAATCGACCGTGCCGTCGACAGAAGGGGAGACCACTGAGGACGAAATGGGTTTGAGCTGGCCTTTCGCCTCGACCGTTGTGGTAAACGTGCCCTCGGTCACCATGTCGGTCACCGGCCCGTTGTTGCCTGCGGGCCGTGCGTTGATGGCTAAGGTCACGACAACGGCGATGAGCACAATGGCGGCCACGACGCCGGCCGCAATGCCGCGTCGGATGAGCTTTTTGCGTCGACGTTCGGCACGTTTTGCCTTGAGCTTGGCATATGCCTCTTCATCGGAAATCTCGGTCGCATCGTTCGCGCGTCCGCTCTGCTTATCGGCATGTACGTTTGTAATCAGAGGAATCGTTTCGGTGACATCTTCGGGCGTGTGCTCGGTATCATCCGGGCCCGGGGTGGTCGTGGGGACATTCGGCATAGCGTCTCCTTTATAGAAAGTACCTCGATAAGTATATGCGCCCACCGGTTGGGGCGGGCGCATGGGACGGTTTCTTTCGGAACTGTTAGATTGGTCGCAGCAGCTCCATGTTGTAGGAATGTGCGCGTTGCACTACGAGTGGACAACCACGCACAGGCCGACTTTGATGCTGTCGTGAAGTGCCTTGGCGTCTGCCAGGCGCAGGTTGATGCAACCGTGGCTGCCGCACCACTTGTACGACTCGGCATTATCGAAGCTCTTGTCGTTTTGCCAGGTGGCATCGTGGAAGCCGATCATGTTGCCCTCAAAAGGCATCCAGTAGCTCACCGGGCTCTCGTATTTGGGCTTACCGGTCTCGGGGTCCTTGGCTCCGATCAGGGTGCTGCCGCCGTCGTTGCTGTTGATCTGCCACACGCCCTCGGGGGTGGCGTCTTCGCCCGGTTTGCCGGAAATAAAGTTGGCCTCCCACACGATATTGCCGTTCTCGTCGTAGTAGCGCGCGTGCTGCTCGGACAGATCGACGTCGATATACGCCTTCCAGTCGGGCTCTCCCTTTGCGGTAAAGGTGTCAGCCTTCTGGGAGTACTTGATCTCGATTTCGCCGGTCTGCTTGTTGTTAATGGCGTCCTCGACCTGCTTGGCGAGCGAGCTGCTGTCGATGGACCAACCAAAGTCACCGCCTTCGACGGCGCACTGCTTGCCATCGGCGCGCGTCCACCAGCGAGTGGAGCCCACGGTATTAAAGCCGTTGGCGAGCTCGGCTGCCCAGCTGCTGATCTGCGACGTATCGAGCGTGGGGTTGGCCGGATCGGCAAAGCTGATCCACTGCAATACGGAGCTGCCATCAACTTTGCCGGCATCCTCGCCGTTAAGCTTGAGGGTCACGTTGACGCCCAGGAAGTTGTTGGCGGCATCGCATGCGGCCTGAATCTGATCATCGGTCAGCGTTCCATTGAGCGGTTCATAGGCATCGTTGCCGAGCTTGGAAAGATCTACGGTCTCGGCCAGCGAGGCAAGCTCGAGCTCGGCATACTTAATGACATGCTCGCGGTTGATTTTTTCGTTGGAGCGCGCCTTCTCGACGGTAAACTTGCCGGCCTGCTCGTCATAGGAGCTATTGGCCTCGAACGTGCCCGAACGGCCCTCGTTAAACTCGTCGATGGCGGCGCCCAGGTCCTCCTCAAACTGCTTTTGGTCAAAGGTGTCGGAGAGCATGGACAGGTCAACGTCTTGATCAAGATCGACTTCGTTAGAGGTAGCGGTAGTTTTGGTCTTGCCGCTTAAGGATTCCACAAGGCGGACCGGCCATACAAAGGCCTCGTTGTGGCTGATGATCTCTTTTGCAGCAGCTTCACCGTCGACGATGGGCTCATCGGACTCGGGCTGATAGTTCCAGCTAAAGTCATCGCCTGTCACGGTGAGCTTATAGTGCTTCCATGCCGAGTTCACCTTGGTAGCGGCAGACGAAGCGTTGGAGAACGAGACGTCGACGCCGGCGATGGTGGTGTTGGGGTAGGCTAGCTGGGAAAACGCTACGACGCCTACGATATAGACAATGACGATTAGACCAAGGACGACAAAGAGCGTTGTCTTTTTGCCCGACTTATTGTTCTCGGCGGGCTTGCGCGCGGGGCCGCGATCGCCTCGAGCGTGCGTGGGGGGCTGCTTGGGCGCATTGCCGTTTGCCTGGCGCTGCTGACGTTGTTGACGCTGCTGTCGCTGTTGGTTCGGGCGTTGAGAAGCGTTTGCCGCACCACGCTGCTGACCGTGGCTCGGCGCGATAGGACGCGGCGACTGAACGCCGCCGGTGTGCCTGCTCGGCTGCTGCGGATCGGGAATCAGTTGAGTTCGATCGTTTTGCGACATCGTATGCATATCCTTCGATTTTCGCCTTGCGGTTCATCGTGTTTTTACTGGGCTTGCATTATAGCGATTGCCCTGCTGTTTGTGGTACGGAAACGGTGGCATTCAAAAGAGGTGGGACATTTGTCCAACCTTTGAGTCATTCTTTGCCGCTATCCGCACACACCGCATTTTGCACAGGCCGAAAGTGCGGCCGGAGCCTGCGCGATGCCACCCTTTGCCGTCTCGCGCAGCGTGGCCGGCAACGCGTGGCCCACCGAAAGCATGACGTGTGCCATCTGGTCAAACGGCACCAAGCTCTTAATGCCTGCGAGGGCGAGTTGTGCCGAGCTAAAGGCCGCTGCCACGCCGATGGCGTTGCGGTTTTGGCAGGGCACCTCCACGAGGCCACCGACGGGGTCGCAAACGAGGCCCAGCAGGTTACTCAGCGCGATGGAACTGGCGTCGAGCGCCTGCTCGGGCGTGCCGCCGAGCATCTGCACCAACGCGGCGGCTGCCATGGCAGCGGCGCTTCCCACCTCGGCTTGGCAGCCGCCCTCGGCGCCGGCAACACAGGCGCTTGTGGTGAGGTTGAGGCCGATGGCGGCTGCGCAGTAGAGCGCGTCCATGACCTGCTCGTCGTCGAGCTGCAGGCGATCGGCGAGCGCCAGCACGCAGCCGGGCACAACACCCGCGGAGCCTGCCGTGGGGGCGGCGACAATCACGCCCATGGTAGCGGAGCGCTCGAGCACGGCCATGGCGCGGGCAACGGCGTCGGTCTGGACGGCGCCCATCTGGCTTGCACTCAAATCGTTGCAGCGGGTTGCTTCGACGAGCTTGGCCTCGCCGCCGATAAGCCCGCCGAGCGAGCGTTGCGGATTGGCGATGGGGGCCGTGGTCTCCTCGCGCATGACGTCGAGCACGCGGCGCATGGCAGCGACGGCGTGGGCCTCGCCGGTCAGACGCGCCTCGCGAACGGCCATGACGGCGCCGATGCTGAGCCCCAGTTCCTCGCACGCATCGAGCAGCTGCTCGCCGTCGTCGAAGATTTCCTTGGCCGAGACGCCGGGGGAGAGCGACGAGGCAGAACCGGGAAGCTCGATAAACGTTGCGTAATCGACATTGTCGAGCTTGCGCAGCATGGGGACGACGGTGTCGTCGGGCGCGCCGTCGGTCTCAAAGACGGAGTAGGCCTGGCCGCCCACCTCAGTGCGGTAGGTGCGGCAGAAGGCGATGTTCACGTGTGCGTAGGCGAGCAGGTTGGTGAGCGCGGCGAGTACACCGGGGACGTCCTTGTGTGCCACGAAGAGCGTGGAGTACATGCCCGAGATGTCGACGCCGACGCCGTTAATGCGGCTGATACGCATCTTGCCGCCGCCCAGGCTCTCGCCGCGGACCTGTGCCGTGGCGCCCGTGTCGTCGACCATTTCGATGTCGACGGTGTTGGGGTGGATGGAGGCGTCGTCGCCCTTGATGTCAAAGTGATATTCGAGGCCCTGCTCGCGCGCGAGGTCGAAGGCCTGCTTGATGTTCTCGTCATCGGTGTCGAGGCCCAGTATGCCCGCGACGAGCGCACGGTCTGTGCCGTGGCCGCGGTAGGTGTGGGCGAAGGAGTTCCACAGGCCAAAGGTGACTTTGGTGATGCGGCCTTCCAGCAGGCTGGCGGCAACTTGGGCGCAGCGCAGGGCGCCGGCGGTGTGCGATGAGCTGGGGCCGACCATGACGGGGCCCAAGATCTCGAATGCCGAGGTCGTAGCTAGTGTTTGCGGCTTGCCTGCCATGGATGCTCCTTATCTATCCCGTCGTCCCGAGGGGTGGGGCATACTCTGTCCCGCCGTTCCGAGGGCTTTAGTATTTGGTCGCCTGCTCGGACAGTCCTGCTCGCACGGAGGCCACATTAAGTGGCCTCCGGCTCGTGCGGAACTCGCGATCGATCAAATACTAAAGCCCTCGGAACTTAGGATACATGGTTGGAGTCGCTCTGCTGCAAAATTTATCGGCCTGTGATTTATTCCATGTCCCAGGTAGTCTCATCTTCACCACCTTTAAATAAAAAAGAAGTACCGGTTGGGGCCGGTACTTCTTTTGGTGCGTTGTTTTTGGCTGTAGCTTTTCGGGTTAGCTTACAGGCCGCAGGCTGATTTGAGTTCTTCGACTCGATCGGTCTTCTCCCAGGTAAAGTCGGCGTCTTCTCGGCCGAAGTGACCGTAGGCTGCCGTCTTTTCGTAGATGGGGCGGCGCAGGTCCAGGTCGCGGATGATTGCGCCCGGGCGCAGGTCGAAGGTCTTCTCTACGGCTTCAACGATCTTGTCCTCGGCAACATGCGCGGTACCGAAGGTGTCGACCATGATTGAAAGGGGCTTGGAAACGCCGATGGCGTAGGCAAGCTCGACCTCGCAGCGGTCGGCCAGACCGGCGGCGACCACGTTCTTGGCGACCCAGCGCGCGGCATACGCGGCGGAGCGGTCGACCTTGGTGCAGTCCTTTCCGCTAAAGGCACCGCCGCCGTGACGGCCGTAGCCGCCGTAGGTGTCGACGATGATCTTGCGGCCGGTGAGGCCCGTGTCGCCCATGGGGCCGCCCACGACAAAGCGACCGGTGGGGTTCACGTAGATGTCCGCGTTGTCCCATGGCATGTTCTCGGCGGCCATGACCGGGGTGATGACGTGCTCGATGAGGTCGGCCTTGAT
>DBGBLM010000083.1:0-3288 GCA_048448865.1 Collinsella sp. | reverse complement strand
AAAGACGGATTCCTTGGGTGCATGCCCATCGTCCTTACCTCTTCGATCTTTCTGCTGATCGCCACCCTTCCCGGCGTAGTTGGCATCACGCTGCCCCAGCCGCTCATCGACTGGTGCAACAAGCTGTACAACTTCACCATGGGCGTCATGGGCATCATGGTTGCCGGCACCACCGCCAAGAACTTCACGGCTTCCATGAACCGTCGCATGCCCGCCGGCAAGGTGCTCAACGACGGTTCCACCATGGTGGCCGCCCAGTGCAGCATGCTGCTGCTCGCAGTCACGCAGTTCACCACCAAGTTCAACGGCTCCGAACTTTCGGTCTTCGATTGCACCAGCATGGGCACGCGCGGTCTGTTCTCGGCCTATATCGCCGCGTTCATTACCGTGTGGGTTTATAAGTTCTGCGTCTCGCGCGATCTGACCATTAAGCTGCCCAAGGAGGTCCCGGGCGCCATCGCTCAGAACTTCCGCGACATCATCCCCTTTGGCGGCGCCGTCATCATCTGCGGCATCATCGATGTGGTTGTGCGCAACCTCATGGGCGTTCCGTTCTCCGAGCTGCTCATCAAGCTGCTCTCCCCGCTCTTTACCGCTGCAGAAACCTATCCTGGCCTTATCCTTATCCAGGCAGCCACCGCGTTCTTCTGGTTCATCGGCGTCCACGGCCCCTCGATCGTCCAGCCGGGCATCGACCCCATCCGTCTTGCCAACCAGGCCGAGAACCTGCAGGTTCTGCTGGCCGGTGGCCACCCCGCCCACTCCCTCACCTTTAACATGTCGCTCGTAGGTGAGTTCGGCGGCACCGGCGCCACCTTCATCGTGCCGCTTCTGCTGATTCTCTTTATGAAGTCCAAGCAGCTCAAAGCCGTCGGTAAGGCCTCGATTGTTCCTGTTGCCTTTGCCGTCAACGAACCGCTGCTCTTTGGCGCGCCGATGATCCTTAACCCCTACATGCTCATCCCCTTTGTTGCCGCCGGCTGCGTCAACGTGAGCGTTGCCAAGTTCTTTATCGATAACGTAGGCATGAACGGCTTCTCCTTCGTGGTGCCTTGGGCCACCCCCGCCCCCATCGGCATCTTCATCACCACGAACTTCCAGCTTATCGCCCTGGTATTTGTCGCGATCATCATCTTACTGGACGCCATCATCTACCTGCCGTTCTTGAAGGCATACGATAAGCTGCTCTGCGACCAGGAGGCCGAGCGCGCCGCCGAGCTGGGTCTCGAGTCCAATGGTGCCGCTGCCATCGCCGCCGACGCCTCTGCGCCCGCTGTCGAGCAGGCCACCGCTTCCGTCGAGACGACCGCCGCTGCCGCCGAAAGCAAGCCTGTCGCCGATCAGCCCGAGCCTGCCGCCGACGCATCCGCTAAGAAGGATGTCGACGGCCTGAAGGTCCTCGTCCTGTGCGCCGGTGCCGGCACCTCTGCCATGCTTGCCAACGCCATCAAGGAAGGTGCCGCGCAGACCGGAGAGAACATCGCTTCCTCCGCAGGCGCCTATGGTCAGCACACTGCCATCATGGATCAGTACGACGTTATCGTGCTTGCCCCGCAGGTTCGTAGCTACTACAACGACATGAAGGCCGACACCGATCGCCTGGGCATTAAGCTGCTCGCCCCGCGCGGTAAGGAATATATCGACCTTACTCGCGACCCCGCCGGCGCCATTAAGTGGCTCCGCGAGAACCTCGACTAGTTTCCTCCCTCTGTTGGTGCCCGGATCCCCAGTTCGGGCACCTCTCCCTATTCGTATCCCACAGAAAGGATGACTCATGACCAACCCCATGCAGTTCCCCGACGGCTTTGTCTTTGGCGGCGCCACCGCTGCTTACCAGGTTGAGGGCGAGACCCGTACGCACGGCAAGGGCAAAGTGCCCTGGGACGATTTCCTGGCAGCCCAGGGTCGCTTCTCCCCCGATCCCGCAAGCGATTTCTACAACAAGTACCCGGTCGATATCGACCTGTGCCAGCGTTTTGGCATCAACGGTATCCGTGTCTCCATCGCTTGGAGCCGTATCTTCCCCAGTGGCACCGGCGAGATTAACCCCGAGGGCGTCGCTTTCTATCACGAGCTTTTCGCCACCTGCAACAAAGCTGGCGTTATCCCCTATGTCACGCTCGATCACTTCGATACGCCCGAGGCCTTTTACCAGAACGGCGGCGAGGGATTCCTGACGCGCACGACGATCGACGCCTTTGTCGAGTACGCCAAGTTCTGCTTTGCCGAGTTCACCGAGGTCAAGCACTGGTTCACGTTTAACGAGATTCCCGCAACCGCCGAGGGCAGCTTTATCGTCGGCAACTGGCCGCACGGCGAGAAGTACCGCCTGGACAAGGCCTTCCAGCTCATGCACAACATGATGGTGGCCCACGCCAAGGCTGTCGTCGCCTTCCATGAGGGCGGCTTTGAGGGCGAGATCGGCATTGTTCAGAACCTGGAGCCCAAGTATCCCCTCGATCCCAACAGCGCTGCCGACTGCGAGGCAGCTCGCATGGCCGACGTCATCAACAACCGCTGGGTACTCGACGCCACCTTCCGTGGCCACTATGCAGCCGACACCATGGAAGCCGCAACCAAGCTTGCCCATATCGCCGGCGGCGAGCTCGACGTCCGCGACGAGGACATCGCCGCGCTGACCGCCGCGCTCCCCTACAACGATTGCTTGGGCGTCAACACGTACAAGTGCCAGTTCCTGCGTGCCGCCGAGGGCGAAAACGACATCAACCACAATGGCACCGGCGACAAGGGCTCCTCGCGCTGGTTCCTCAAGGGCGTGGGCGAGTCGTGCGTGCGCGAAGGCGTACCCACCACCGATTGGGACTGGATCATCTATCCCGAGGGCCTGTACGACCTGCTGCTCCGCATTAAGAACGATTACCCCAACTACAAGAAGATCTACATCACCGAGAACGGCATGGGCTATAAGGACGACTTCGAGGATGGCTTTATCGATGACGCCCCTCGTATCGACTACATGCGTCAGCATCTCGCGTGGATCCTCAAGGCAATCGACGGCGGCGTAAACGTCGACGGTTACTTTGTGTGGTCGCTGCAGGACCAGTTCTCCTGGACCAACGGCTACAACAAGCGTTATGGCCTGTTCTACATCGACTTTGAGACCCAGAAGCGCTATCCCAAGGCGAGCGCGTACTGGTACAAGAACGTCGCGGAGACCGGCCTGCTCATGGCCTAGTTTTCGCCGCATACCCCCTGTCGGCCGCATACGAATCCCTCCACGGGTTCGCATGCGGCTTTTTTTGTTTTGGCTCGGCCCGAGCAGGTCGT
>DBGBLM010000082.1:0-18724 GCA_048448865.1 Collinsella sp. | reverse complement strand
CGCCGGCAGCACCCAACGGGCCCTCTCGGGGGCAGGGACGTTCGGCCGTGCGCGGGCGCCCGGTCGGCGGCCCGTTCTGGGCGCGCCTCAATCGTAGCCCGAGACGGTCCCGGGCTGACAATTTCGACTGTAATGGACGTTCTTAAATGACTAGGTTGGGCACATTGCTTTGAGATGTTATTTAATCGGCTTTGATGGCCATTAAGCCGGCTACCTGCTCAAAGAAATTAGCGGCATTCATCTGCTATCGAAAATAATGCTCAAAAAATCGTCCAAGAAGTCGCGTGTCATTTTTTGATGCGTCGCGCGTCAAGTGATTTGGCAAGTTCTTGGTTAGATATTGGTCAGTTTTGGGGCAACCTTGCCAAAAGCTTGACGAATGCAGATTTAGACGTCGACGAATGAACATTTCAGGCAGGTTCCAAGCAAAAATCTGGGCTGATTCTCGATAATCGCCTTCAATCGTCCCTTGCCAAGCGCTGGCCTCGCTTACAATCTGCTCCGACATTCGCGCGCCGCCCGGCGCTTAAGAGGGGAGGGCCCCATGGCAAACGAGATTTGGACCATCAAGCGTTGTCTCGAGTGGACCAAGGAGTACCTGGCCGAGCGCGGCGAGGAGCACCCCCGTCTTTCTGCCGAGTGGCTGCTGTGCGCCGCCACGGGCCTGGCGCGCATTGACCTATATATGCGTATGGACGAGACGCTTAACGCGGCCCAGCTCGAGACCATGCATGCGGCCGTTGTTCGTCGCGCCAAAGGCGAGCCGCTGCAGTACATCACCGGTAGCACGCAGTTTCGCATGATCGACGTCACGTGCGCCCCCGGCGTGCTCATTCCGCGTCCCGAGACCGAGATGCTCGTCGAGGAAGTCCTCAATTATCTGGATGCCGAGGTGCTGAGCCCCGAGGCTGCTGCCCGTCAGCGTGTTGAGCTGCCTTGGAACGATGAGGTCGAGGAGGCACGCAAGGCTGAGGCCGCGCTGGCAGACGAACGCGCGACCGCCGAGCGCCGTGCCGCCAACCTGACGGCCGCCGATGAGGCTGCGCTGGGTAGCGACGTGCTCGGCAGCCGTGCCTATGCCGAGGAGCTGGCCGACCGCGAGGCCGAGGAAGCCGCCGCGCAGGCAGCAGAAGCCGAAGTCGCGGAAGCCGCCGAGTCCGAGCTCGACGAATACGGCATCGCCATCGAGGGTGCCGACCAGGAGACGGCTTCAGCTCAGGATGCCGCTTCGCCTGCCCCAGCCGAGCCCCGCATCGCCCGCGTTCTCGAGGTCGGCTGCGGCACGGGCTGCATTTCGCTCTCCCTTGCCTGGGAGCGCCGCGGCTACGTCACCTGCACTGCTACCGATATCGAGCCGCGCGCCATCGACCTTGCTACCAAAAACCGCGACGCGCTCGGTCTCACATCCGATGAGGTCGCCTTTAGCCTCACCAACCTGGTGAGTTCCATTCCCCGCGAAGAGTGGGGCACCTTTGATGTGCTCGTCTCCAACCCACCTTACATCCCGACTGGCGTCATGCGCTCGCTGCCGCACGAGGTCAAGGACTTTGAGCCCGACCTGGCGCTCGAGGGCGGCGCCGACGGCCTCGATATCTTCCGCCGCCTGCTCAATGCGGCGCCTTACATGCTGCGCGCCGGCGGCCTGTTTGCCTGCGAGCTCTACGAGGGCGCCCTCGATGCCGCGGCCGAGCTCTGTCGTCAAGCGGGTCTGTCGGACGTGCGCATCGTCCACGACCTCACCGATCGTCCCCGTATCGTCCGAGCCATCGTCACCGAGCCCAAGCAGCGCCAGTAATATTTATTAACTGGTTAACAAAAATTATAAAGTAGTTTATAATTAGGACGGCTGAAAGAGGTCGGCCCATGCAACCTCCTACCTTTCGGGAAATCATTGCCCTACTCAAGCACGATGGATTCGTGAAGGTCGCGCAAGTCGGTAGTCATGCTAAGTATGTTTCTGGTGACCGTGTTGTCACCGTGAACGGCTCTGGTGGTGATCGACCAAAGAAGGGCACGTGGGCAAGTATTCGTCGCCAAGCTGGATGGTAGTTGGAGGCAAAATGAGGCAGCGATTTACCTATGACTGCGTTCTCATAAAAGAAGACGACGGGTACTGCGCCAGCTTCCCGCAGATTCCCGGCGCTTTTGCCGATGGCGATACGCGCGAAGAAGCGATTGCCCATGCCACCGAGGCGCTGATGGCGTTTTTGGCCGACGACCTCAACAACGGTTTGACTCCGGCAGGGTACGAACGTTCGGCCGAGGTCGTGGCCCTTTCAGTCGAAATCGACTACGAGGACGCTCGGGAAGCGGCGTGCCGAACATTTAAAGACGCGGCGCTGGACCTCAAAGTCTCCGCTCCGCGGATTACCGCGCTGGTCAAAGCCGGAAAGCTCGATGTTGAACTCGTCGATGGCCGTCGGATGATAACGATAGACAGCATCGAGCGCTACGCCGCCCAAGAACGTCACGCCGGAAGACCAAAGAAGTCTGTAGCCTTCCAATAACCCCCTCACTTTCACCGACTACTAGAGCCGCTCACCAAACCAACATGCGCTCTGGGCAAATAGGTTGAACGTTTCGTGCGAGAATGCCCCTCAGTAAACAAACTTGCACCAGAGCGTAAGGGGCTGGCATACACATGCAGACGGTCTATCGGGTATACAAGGGAACGCGCGAGCCGCATCGGCTTGCCGTCGAGCGCGCGGCCGAGGTGCTCGGCCGCGGCGGCCTGGCCTTGATCCCGACCGAGACCGTCTACGGTGTCGCCGTGGCAGTCAACGCCTTCTCGGACGCCGTACCCCAAGATACAAGCGAATTCCCATCGTGGCCGCGCGATCCGCAGGCTGTCGTCAATGGCGCCGCGGTCCCTGCGCTCGGTACCGGCTACCGCCGCATCTTTACCCTCAAGCAGCGCAAGCTCACCCAAACGGTCGCCTGGCTGGTTGATAATGCCGAAGCACTCGACCGCTATGGCGTGGATATCCCCGAAGAGGCTCGCGTACTCGCGCGACGATGCTGGCCGGGAGCCCTGACTATCGTGGTCAAGGCGGCCCCCTGCGTGCCGACCTTTATGCGCGCCGCCGACGACACGGTGGCACTTCGCGCTTCGGCCTCGCCCGTGGTGCAAGCGCTCATCCGCGCCTGCGGCAGCCCTCTTGCCTGCACCAGCGCCAACACGCATGGCGCGCCCGCGCCGGCAAGTTTTGCCACGGTGGAGGAGCGCATCCTGGAGGGGGTCGATGTTGCCGTCGACGCCGGCGAGACCCCGTGTCGCGACGCCTCGACCATCGTGTCGTTCCAGCACGGCGGGCTCCAGATCCTGCGCCAAGGCGCACTTCCCGCATCAGAGATCGAACGGGTCCTGTCCGACCCGATGCAATAGAAAGGTGTAAGCGATGTCGTTGAATCTGGGCAGCCTGGGCATGGAAGATGCCTCGTTTAACTTTGGCGGTTCCTACATCATGGCGCTCGACTGCGGCACCACCTCGGTACTTGCGACCATCGTCGACGAGTACGGCTGCATCGTCGCGCAGGCACGTCGTAGCGTCAAAACCAGCTTCCCGCGTCCCGGTTGGATAGAGCAAGACCCCATGGAGGTGCTTGCCAGCCAGATCGGCGTGATGATGGAGGTCCAGTTTAAGAGCGGCATCCATTCTGACCGCATCGCCGCCATCGGTATCTCCAACCAGCGCGAGACCACGGTGGTGTGGGACCGCATAAGCGGCCAACCCATCTATAACGCCATCGTGTGGCAATGCCGTCGCACCGCACCTCTGATCGACGAGCTGGTCGAGCGGGGCGCAGAAGAGCTGGTGCGCTCCCGCACGGGACTCACGCTCGATCCGTATTTCTCGGCTTCCAAGGTGCAGTGGATCCTCGACAACGTCGACGGTGCGCGTGAGAGCGCGGCGGCGGGCGACCTCATGTTCGGCACCATCGACACCTGGCTCATCTACAACCTCACCGGCAGTCAGGTCTTTGCCACCGACTACACCAATGCCAGCCGCACGGCGCTCTTTAATATCCATACGCTCGATTGGGACGACGACCTGCTGGCGCTCTTTGACGTTCCACGTTCCATGATGCCCGAGGTTCGTTGGAGCTCGGGCGACTACGGCCGCGTCGCGAGCGACATCATGACCAACATGCCGCCCATCATGGGCGTGGCGGGCGATCAGCAGGCGTCGCTGTTCGGCCACTGCTGCTTCCATCCCGGCCAGACCAAAAACACCTATGGCACGGGTTGCTTTATGCTCATGAACACCGGCGACGAGGTCGTCGAATCCAAGAACGGTCTGGTCTCCACGATCGGTATCGCCGCGGACGGCAAGATCAGCTATGCGCTCGAGGGTTCTATCTTTGCCGCCGGCTCAACCATGAACTGGCTGCGCAATAACATGGGCATCATCTCGAGTGTGAGCGAGTCCGCGCAACTCGCCGCTTCGATCAACGACAACGAGGGCTGCTACTTCGTCCCCGCCTTCGCTGGCCTGGGCGCTCCCTGGTGGGACCCGCGTGCCCGCGGTATCGTGTGCGGTCTGACCGGCGCCTCGAGCCGTGCGACCATCGTACGTGCCGCCTGCGAATCTATGGCATATCAGAGCTACGACGTGCTGCGCGCCATGGAGCAGGACGTGGGGCTTTCGATCGAGCGCCTGTCTGTCGATGGCGGCGCCTCGCGCAACGAGTTCATCATGCAATTCCAGGCCGACCTGCTGGATATCCCCGTGCTGCAATGCGAGACGGTGGAGACCACGGCAATCGGTGCCGCGTACTTGGCGGGTCTTGCCGTCGGCTATTGGGAGGACCTGGAGGAGCTGGAGCAAAACGCTCAGATCGTTAAGACCTTCCTTCCCCATATGTCCGCCGAGCGCCGTGAGAGCAATCTCGCTGGTTGGCGTGATGCCGTCAAGCGTTCGCTCAACACCGCTCAGTAGGGTTGCGACGAGCTGCTCGATACAACAAACCGTTAAACTTATGCACGGCGCGCGGCAACAACATCGCCATGCGCCTTGTCAGCAAGGCCATCTTCCGGCCGCAACGAAAGGGGCAATCAACCCATGACCGTCACCTACGATACGTCCCGTGTGACGCTTGTCGATCACCCGCTCGTCCAGCACAAGCTGTCGATCCTGCGCGACAAAAACACCGGCACCAACCAGTTCCGCCAGCTCGTGCGCGAACTCGCGCTTTTTGACGGCTACGAGGCCATGCGCGACCTGCCCATGGAAGACGTCGAGGTCGAGACCCCCATCACTACCGCCACGTTCAAACAGCTTGCCGGCAAGAAACTCGCCATCGTGCCCATCCTGCGTGCGGGCCTTGGCATGGTCGACGGCATCCTCGACCTGGTGCCCTCCGCTCGCGTGGGCCACATCGGCATGGAGCGCGACGAGGTCACCCACGAGCCGCACGAGTATTACTGCAAGATGCCCAAGGATATCGACCAGCGCATCTGCCTGGTCGTCGACCCCATGCTTGCCACGGGCGGTTCGGCCGAGATGGCCATCAGCTACCTGCGCGAGCGCGGTGTCAAGGACATCCGCATGCTGTGCATCGTCGCGGCCCCCGAGGGCCTCAAGTCGCTGACTGAGAAGGATCCTGATGTGCATATCTATACCTGCGCCATCGACGACCATCTCAACGAGGCTGCCTACATCGTTCCCGGCCTCGGCGACGCCGGCGACCGTATCTACGGCACGCTGTAATCTCTGAGCCATACCGGCTAACGTCGAAAATACGAAGAAATGGTGCGCGCGGGCGAGCAAAAGACGTCCACGCGCACTCCTGTTAACGGACGTTTTGCGCTGAGGGGTTCGAGAAAAACGTATTACCGTACCTGCGGCATAAAGAAGGTCTTAAGAAAACGAACAGGTGCGTATTAACCGATGCTTTTTCGGTTGTACTTTAGCGATTGGCTCGTACAATAGTCACCAATGTTTGGCGGGAACTGTCCTGTGAGGCGATAAAAAAGGAAAGTGAGGACGCCAGTGTTTCAGATAGCCGATCTGCTCGCTATCGTTGCAGGTGCCATCGCGGGCGCGATTGCCTTCCTTCCCTTTGTCTTTACGCTCAAGCCGGTTCTTGACGATAAGCAGAATGCGGACATGCTCAAGGGCATGGTGAGTCTGGCGGTCTCGGCAGTCGCCCTGCTCGTCTTTACCTTGGTTGTGTTTGCGTTGTTCGGAGAGGCATTTCGCATGTTCCTCCTGGGCGAGGCGATCGGCTTCGTGGTCTTTATGGCCGCCTGCACGGTTCGCGTCGCCAAGGCGCTGCGAGATCCTCATGAGGTCGAAAGGTAAGTCGTGGAAATTTTTGAAAAGCTGCCTGATGAGATTAATCATCTGGTCAGCGAGTTCAGCTCCACCCCTGTCGTGGGCGATCTGAGCTGCGGCATCACGCAGTACTCGTTTTGGCTGATCGTCTCCACGATCGTGCTCCTGATCGTCCTGGCCGTGTTCAAGAAGAAGCAGACCCTGGTCCCCAAGGGCTTCTTCGTCAACGGTTTCGAGTACATCATCGAGTACGTCGAGAACGATATCGGCAAGGGCGTCGTGGGTGAGAACTGGAAGAAGCACTTCCCGTTCCTGTGCTCGCTTTTCCTGTTCATCCTGATCAATAACATGATCGGCCTGATCCCGGGAATGAAGCCCGGCACCGGCGCAATCGGCTCCACCGCCGCGCTCGCCATTTTCGCCTTCGTGTACTTCATCTACTACGGATGCAAGGCTCACGGCGTGATCGGCTACATCAAGAGCCTCGCCCCGCAGGGCGTGAGCTTCCCGATGAACGTGCTCGTGTGGGTCGTCGAGCTTTTCTCGACCTTCCTGCGCCTCATCACGCTCGCCGTCCGTCTGTTCTGCAACATGTTCGCAGGACACGTGGTCATGGGCTCGTTCGCCATCATGGCGAGCATGTTCATGCAGCCGCTGCTTCAGCAGGTTTCCGCGGCCCACGCCGTCGGCGCCCTGCCTTCGCTGGCCTGGCTTGCCATCCTCATCCTGATCTATGCGATCGAGCTTGTGGTCGGCGCCATCCAGGCTTACGTCTTCACGGTCCTTACCGCCGTGTATGTCTCCGAGGCAGAGGAGGTCGCGGAGGAGGAGTAATCTTCCGTTCGCGCCTTAAAGGTAAGGCAATTCGTTAAACCGCCGGTGCCCGTACCCATGGAGCCCGGCAGTTATAAAAAGGTTATCCTGCGTGAAATAAGACACGCACGACAAAGGAGGAATCGTGGGAGTTATCGGTTACGGTCTCGGTGTTATCGGCGCTGGTCTTGCTATCGGCCTGTCTGCTCTGGGTGCTACGGGTGCTATGGCCCGTCAGCCTGAGGTCCAGGGCCGCGTGTTCACCGTCTTCATCATGGGCTCCGCCTTCGGCGAGGCTCTGGCTCTGATCGGCTTCGTTGTCGCGCTGATCGTTAAATAGCACGGAGCGTCAAGTATGAATCTTTCATCCCAGAAGAGCGCGATCGCACTCTCCGCGTCCGCGGCCGCGCTGCTTATGCCGGTTTCCGCGTTCGCCGAGGACGGCGCTGCCGGTGCGGACATCCTCATCCCTAAGATGGCGGAGTTCATCCCGGCGCTTATCGCCTTCCTGATCATCTGGATCGTGCTGGCAAAGGTCGCCCTGCCGGGCATCATGAAAACCATGGAGGAGCGCGGCAAGAAGATCGAGGAGAGCCTCGACGAGGCCGAGAAGACCAAGCAGGAGGCCATCGCCAAGCGCGCTGAGTCCGACTCGATCGTCACCGACGCCCGTCGTCAGGCTGCCGACATCGTTCTCGAGGCCCGTAAGGACGCCGAGTCCGAGCGCGCCCGTATCATCGAGGCTGCTCACAAGGAGGCCGAGGAGATCATCGCCAAGGCCCATACGACCGTCGAGGACGAGCGCAAGTCCATCTACGCCGGTGCCGCGAGCTCCATCGCCGACCTGTCCGTTGCCGTCGCCACCAAGATCGTGGGCGAGGCACTCGAGGACGAGTCCGAGCAGAAGAAGCTCATCGAGCGCTACATCCAGGAAGCAGGTAGCCTGAATGCCGACTAGCCGCTATCAGGACAAGGTACTCGAGACCTACGCGCGCTCCCTTTTGGAAGCCGCCAAGGCTGAGAACCATGTGTTCGAGGACCTCGAGATGATCGAGCGCCTGGCTAGCGCCAGCCCCGAGATCATCGCCGTGCTCGACACCATGTCCAAGCGCGACCAGCTCGACCTTCTTCCCAAGGTGGCAGCTGCCTTTAAGTATGTTGCCGAGGAAGACGAGGATGTAGTGGGCGTGACCGTCACCACGGCGATCCCGCTCGACGACGAGCTGCGTCAAACCATCACTAAGAAATGCGAGCAGGACTTCGGCCGCAAGGTATTCCTTATCGAGCAGGTCGACCCGTCTATCGTGGGCGGCCTGGTGCTCGAGGCCCGCGGCGAGCGTCGTGACATTTCCGTCAAGACGCAGCTGCGCATCGCGCAGGAGACCCTCGCAAACTCTGCTAATTCGTACGGAGGTGAAGCCTAATGTCCGAAACCCTCAATGCCCAGGATATCGCCAAGAAACTGCAGGAGCAGCTCACGAGCCTCTCCGCGACGGTCGATACGCATGAGGTTTCAACGGTCGACGAGGTAGGCGACGGCATCGCGCGCGTCTCCGGCCTCAAGAGCGCCATGGCAGGCGAGCTTCTGGAGTTCAAGAGCTCCGATACCGGTGAGACCGTCTTCGGCCTTGCCCAGAACCTTGACCGTGACGAGGTCGGCGCCGTTCTGTTTGGTGCCGTCGACTCCATCAAGGAAGGCGACGAGTGCCGCACCACTGGCCGCATTATGGATATCCCCGTGAGCCGCGCCATGCTCGGCCGCGTCGTTAATCCGCTCGGCCAGCCCATCGACGGCCTGGGCGACATCGTCGCCACGCACCGTCGTCCCATTGAGTTCAAGGCCCCCGGCGTCATCGACCGTACCCCGGTGTGCGAGCCGGTTCAGACCGGCCTGTTGGCCATCGACTCCATGGTGCCTATTGGTCGCGGTCAGCGAGAGCTTATCATCGGCGACCGTAAGACCGGTAAGACCGCCATTGCCATCGACGCTATCCTCAACCAGCGCGGCAAGGGCATGGTCTGCATCTATGTCGCCATCGGCCAGAAGGCCTCCACGGTTGCCAACATCCGCGAGACCCTCGCTCAGCACGGTGCGCTCGACTACACCATCATCGTTTCGGCCACCGCTGCCGATTCCGCCCCTATGCAGTACATCGCGCCTATGGCCGGTGCCGCTATCGGCGAGTTCTTCATGTACAACGGCGAGGACGGCAAGCCCGCCAGCGAGACCAACCCCGGTGGCCACGTGCTCGTCATCTACGATGACCTGTCCAAGCAGGCTGTGGCCTACCGTCAGATGTCGCTGACGCTGCATCGTCCGCCCGGACGCGAGGCCTATCCTGGCGACATCTTCTACCTGCACTCTCGCCTGCTCGAGCGTGCAGTCAAGATGTCCAAGAAGAACGGTTACGGCTCCATGACGGCTCTGCCGATCATCGAGACCCAGGACGGCGACGTCTCGGCCTACATTCCGACCAACGTCATTTCCATTACCGATGGTCAGATCTACCTGCAGTCCGAGCTCTTCTTCCAGGGCCAGCGCCCGGCAGTCGACGTGGGCATTTCCGTGTCCCGCGTCGGTGGCGACGCGCAGACCAAGGCTATGAAGCAGGTCGCCGGCAACCTCCGTCTGGACCTCGCTTCGTACCAGGAGCTCGCCGGCTTTACGCAGTTCGGCTCCGACCTCGACGAGGCTACTCAGAAGCAGCTGACCCATGGTGCCCGCATGACCGAGCTCCTGAAGCAGCCGCGTTACCAGCCGTTTGAGGTTGGCGAGCAGATCGTTACGCTGTTCGCTGGCAACGAGGGCTTCCTGGATGACCTGGAGATCGCCGACGTGCTGCCTTTCCGTGCCGAGCTCATCGAGTACATGGACAATGGCTTTGGTTCGCTGCTCGACAAGGTTCGCGCCAAGAAGATCGATGATGACACCAAGGCTGAGCTCTTGCGCGTCATCGGCGACTTCAAGCAGCAGTTCATGGCCAAGCACCATTCGGATGTTTCTGGATCAGAGGAGAACTAAGCCCCATGGCCAACCTTCGCGACATTAAGAAGCGAATCTCCTCGGTTACCACGACCAAGCAGATCACGCGCACGATGGAGATGGTCTCTACGGCCAAGATTCGTCGTGCCCTCGATCGCTCCAAGCAGGCCGAGCCCTATAAGGAGGCGCTGACCGACGTCATGCTGACGGTCGCCGGCGACGCCTCCTGTTCGGGCACCGATCCCATGCTGCAGAAGCATGAGAGCGTCAAGCATGGCCTGATTGTCGTTATTGCCTCGGACCGCGGCCTTGCCGGCGGTTTCAATACGACGGTGGAGCGCACGGCCGAAAAGCTCGCCGCTTCTTGGGCGAACGACGGCATCGAATACGAGATCATCGCGTGCGGGCGTAAGCCGGCCACGTATTTCCGTGACCGCGCAAACGTTGTCATGCACTTTGAGGGCAACTCCTCTGAGCCCGATTTCAATCAGGCCCGCATGATCTCCTCTCATATCTGCGATGCGTATCGTGCCGGTGAGCTTGACCGTGTCGAGCTTGTCTACCACCACGCCAAGAACCGCGTGGATCAGGAGCTTCGCGTCGAGCATCTGTTGCCGCTCGACCCCGAGATGATCGCTATGGCCCACGGTCCGCGTAAGAACGAGACCGACGCCCCTAAGCGCATCTCGTCCACGTTCGAGTTCGTGCCCTCTCCCGAGCATGTTCTCGGCAAGCTTGTGCCGTCTTATATCCTGACGGTCATCTACCAGGCCCTGATCGATTCGGCGGCTGCTGAGCAGGGTGCACGCCGCAAGGCCATGCACTCCGCGACGGAAAACGCCACCGCGATCATCTCGACCCTTACCCGCACGTATAGTCGCGTGCGCCAGGCTTCGATCACGACCGAGATTAACGAGATCGTCGGCGGAGCCTCAGCATTGGAGGAACAGTAATGGCTAATAACACCGTAAAGCTTGCGGTCGAGGAAGCCACCAAGAAGACGACTGCCGGTGATGGTCGCATCGTGCGAATCATCGGCCCTGTCGTCGACGTCAAGTTTGACGGCGCGGTGCCCCCGATCTACAACGCGCTCACGGTCGAGGCCGAGACCCCGATCGGTCATCTGAGCACGATCCTCGAGGTCGAGAGCCAGCTTCCGGGCGGCGTCGTCCGCACGGTCGCCATGTCCTCGACCGACGGCCTGCAGCGCGGCCTCATCGCCACCGACACCGGTGAGCCCATGAAGATGCCCGTTGGCCCCAAGACGCTCGGCCGCATTTGGAACGTCATGGGCAAGCCCGTCGACGGCAAGCCCATGCCCGAGGTGGAGGAGTTCTACCCCATCCACCATGCAGCGCCCCGTTTCGACGAGCTCACCACCAAGACCGAGATTTTCGAGACCGGCATCAAGGCCGTCGACCTGCTCGAGCCCTACATCCGTGGCGGCAAGACAGGTCTGTTCGGCGGCGCCGGCGTCGGCAAGACCGTTCTGATTCAGGAGCTCATCAACAACCTCGCCCAGGAGCACGGTGGTACCTCGGTGTTCACCGGCGTCGGCGAGCGTACCCGCGAGGGCACCGACCTGTTCCTCGAGATGAGCGAGTCTGGCGTTATCGACAAGACCTGCTTGGTCTATGGTCAGATGAACGAGCCGCCCGGAGCGCGTCTGCGCATCGGTCTGGCCGGCCTTACCACCGCTGAGTACTTCCGCGATCGTGGCCAGGACGTTCTGCTGTTCATCGACAACATCTTCCGCTTCTCCCAGGCAGGTTCCGAGGTTTCCGCACTGCTGGGCCGTATGCCGTCCGCCGTTGGTTACCAGCCCACGCTGGCAACCGAGATGGGCGACCTCCAGGAGCGCATTACCTCGACCAAGACGGGCTCCATTACCTCCGTCCAGGCTGTCTACGTCCCCGCAGACGACCTGACCGACCCGGCGCCTGCCACGACGTTTACTCACCTCGATGCCACCACGGTTCTTTCGCGTAGCATTTCGTCGCTCGGCCTGTTCCCGGCTATCGACCCGCTCGCGTCTTCCTCCGACGCTCTCGATCCCTCGATCGTCGGCGAGGAGCACTACCGTGTCGCCGTCAAGGTTCAGGAGCTCCTGCAGGAGTACTCCGACCTTCAGGACATCATCGCAATTCTGGGTATGGACGAGCTGTCCGAGGAGCAGCGCCTTACGGTCAACCGTGCCCGTAAGATTCAGCAGTTCCTCTCGCAGTCCTTCCACGTCGCCGAGAAGTTCACCGGCAACCCCGGTGTCTACGTCCGCGTCGAGGATACCGTCCGCTCTTTTGCCGAGATTGTCGACGGCAAGGCCGATGACCTGCCCGAGCAGGCTTTCCGCTATGCTTCCACGATTGAGGACGTGCGCGAGCGCGCCCGCAAGATGGGGGAGAAGTAGGTTATGCGTATCCGCATCGTGTGCCCCGTGAGCTGCGCCTATGAGGGCGACGCTGCGTTTGTGTCGATTCCGTCCACGGATGGCGAGTTTGGCGTTCTGCCTGCTCACTCCAGCGAGATCTGCACGATCGACCGCGGTTACGTTCGCGTTTCCGATAAGGCCATGGGCACTGTCGACCACACGTTTGCCGTGGCCGGCGGCTATGCCCAGGTTGCGGACGATGTCGTGACCGTTCTCGCCGAGCGCGCTTGCGATTTGGCGACCGTCGATGCCGACAAGCTTAAAGCTGATATTCAAGGTTTTGAAGAGAAGCTGGGTAATTTGTCGGAGGATGATGCACGCCGCGCCTACCTCTATAATGAAATCGCATGGTGTAAGCTCAAGCTTGCCCAATAGTCAAACGATTTAGCGTTCGACCATTTGCGAACACATCATGCCCGGGATGGCCCAGCCATCCCGGGCATGCTTTTTGAAAGGGTAGACCTTGGATATTATCCGCGTTGAGGGTGGCCACGCCATCGGAGGCTCCGTGCCCGTTTCGGGCGCCAAGAACTCCGCACTCAAACTCATGGCGGCAACGCTTCTGGCTCCGGGCAAGACGACGCTGCAGAACGTGCCCGATATTTCCGATGTCCACGTGATGGGCAAGGTGCTCAAGGGCATGGGCGCTACGATCGATGTTCTCGACGAGCGCACACTCGAGATTGATACCTCTCAGGTCGATTCATGGGAGGCCCCCTACGAGCTCGTTGCCAAGATGCGCGCTTCCACCGCCGTCATGGGACCCCTGCTGGGTCGCTTCCATCGCGCCAAGATCGCCATGCCGGGCGGCTGCAACCTGGGTGCTCGCAAGATCGATATGCACATTCTTGGTCTTGAGGCCCTGGGCGTTGAGTTCGATACCGCCCACGGCTACATCAACGCTAATGCGCCCCAAGGTCTGCGCGGTACCACCGTCACGCTCGAGTTCGCCAGCGTCGGTGCGACCGAGAACCTCATCATGGCATCCGTGCGCGCGCAGGGCACCACGGTTATCGACAATGCCGCCCGCGAGCCCGAGATCGTCGATCTCGCCAACATGCTCAACGAGATGGGCGCCAAGATTGTTGGCGCCGGTACGCCCGTCGTGACTATCGAGGGCGTGGAAGAGCTCCATCCTGTTACCCATCGCGTAGTAGGCGACCGCATCGAGGCCGGTACCTTTATCGTTGCCGGTGCGTTGATGGCCGACGATCGCGGTGTCGATGTAACGGGCTTTTGCCCCATTCACTTGGGCATGGTGCTCAAGAAGATGGAGCTCATGGGTATCGACTGCGAGCGCGTCGAGGATGGCGTCCATGTGAACCGTGCCGAGCGTATCAAGCCGGTCGACATCCAGACGCTTCCGTTCCCCGGCTTCCCGACGGACATGCAGGCACAGATTATGGTACTCTCCGCCCTTGCCGACGGCAGTTCCGTTATTACCGAGAACATCTTCGAGAATCGCTTTATGTTTGCCTCTGAGCTGGTGCGCATGGGTGCCGACATTCGTATCGAGAGCCATCATGCCATGATTCATGGCGTCAAGGGCTTCTCAGGTGCACAGGTTACCTCGCCCGATCTGCGTGGCGGAGCGGCCCTCGTCGTAGCGGGCTTGATCGCCGACGGGACGACCGAGGTTTCGGCCATCCATCACATCAAGCGCGGCTACGAGCGGTTTGTCGAAAAGCTGCAGGCGCTTGGCGCGCATGTCGAGCATGCTACCGTCCCCGATCCCGTCAGCTACTAATACAGGTTGCCTATGTTTAATAAAAAGCCCCTCGCGGATACCACCGCCCGAAGACCCTCAACTGGTGCGCAGGCCAAGATCTACAGTCGGGATAACGTGGCTCGCTATTCCGAGCGCGCTCGCCAACGTCGTCGTAGCCACACGATTCGTCACGTCGCGCTCATTGTCGTGCTTGGCGTGCTGCTGAGTGCCACTACCGCTGCCGGCCTGTGGTTTGCCACCATTATGGGCAAGCTCGGCGATTCTAATGTCATTACCGACAATCTGCGTCGGGTTCTGGTTGACACCGATGAGGCAAAGGATCCGTTCTACGTGCTGCTTCTTGGCACCGACGGCCGTCCGGGCGAGGATACGTACCGTGCCGACTCGATTATCCTGGCACGCATTGATCCCACGCAAAAGCAGGCGACGCTCATTTCCGTTCCGCGCGACACCAAGGTCGAGTACAAGGGCGAGACCATGAAGATCAACGCCTGCCATACCGTTGGCGGCGCCGAGGCCATGGTCGAGGCTGTCAACGAGCTGTGCGGTGTTCAGATTTCCCACTATGCCGAGGTCAGCTTCGACGGTATGCAGGCGCTGATTGATTCGGTTGGCGGTATCGACATTAACGCAACCGATGATGTTGACGACCCCGAGCACCTGGATATTAAGATTACCGCTGGTCAGCAACATATGGACGGCGCCACCGCCCTTACCTATGCCCGCTGCCGCTACACCTATGCCGACGGCGATTACACGCGCATGCGCCACCAGCGTCAGGTGCTTGGCGCCCTTGCCAACCAGATTCTCAATAACTTCGATGCCACGAAGATCTTTGGCCTGGTTAATTCGCTGTCCGATATGCTCGTAACCGATATGAGCGTTCAGGATATCGTGGCTACGGTCAACGCCATGCGCGGTATGGATGTCGACGGTATCTACTCGGCCAACCTGCCCTCGTACGCCGACGACAGCACCATGATTGACGGTGTGAGCTACGTCTTTGTCTACGAGGACGAGCTCAAGGAAATGATGGAGCGCGTCGATGCCGGCAAGGATCCCAAGGGTCCCAACACCATGGGTCTTTCCGACGGTTCTAGCTCTACGATCGGCGACCTGAACAACAACACGTCTGACGACTACGCAAACGGTACCGCAACCTCATCGGTCAGCTCTGACGATTCCGATGGCTCAAGCGATTCGAGCGATTCGGACTACTACGAAGAGCCCACCGGCGACGGCAACGGCTACTCCTACTAGTTCCGCCGTTCTACCGAACGGCGGACCGGCCGACGCTGCGCGCCGTCCAAGGCGACAATTTGTCATTCAAAAGGCAGGGCATGACCAGAAGGTCAATGCCCTGCCTTTTTCATGCCAACTTGTCCGCCTTGGGCGGCGCTCGCTGACGTTGGCTCAACCTGCGATGCTGTGTAGTGGTAGTCGTTGGGGACGTTCTTAAACGACTAGTCAAGGGGGACACTCTTGCGGCATTTGGCACTTGGGGACGTTCCTTTTGTGCCGGCAGTTGGGGACACTCCTTGCGTCAAGAGGCTGGCGCGCGTCAACCTGTCCTCATTGCAGCAAAAAATCGCCCCGTTCTCTGGTGAGGACGGGGCGATTCGTCTTTTGGGATTGTGCAGCCAGGCTTATGCGAAGCGGGCGACGAGTTCCTGGAGGACGTCGGTCATCTTGGCGAGCGAGCTGACCGGGACAAACTCGTTAACGCCGTGGTAGCAGTAGCCGCCCGTGGAAAGGTTGGGGCAGGGCAGGCCACGGAACGAAAGCTGCGCACCGTCGGTACCACCGCGAATCGGCAGCACCTGGGGCTCAATGTCGCAGGCAAGGTAGGCTTCCTTGGCGACATCGATAAGCTCGGGGTAGTCACGCACGATCTCGGCCATGTTGCGGTACTGCTGCTTGATCTCGACCGTCACGCGTTCATCGCCCAGGCGCTGGTTGAGCAGGGCTGCGGCGGAATCAATCAGCGCGAGCTTCTGCTGGAACTTTGCCGCGTCGTGGTCGCGAACGATATAGCGCGCCGTAGCGTGGTCGACGGTTGCAGACACGCCCTCAAGATGATAGAAGCCCTCGTAGCCCTCGGTGTATTCCGGGCGCTGCGCATAAGGGAGCAGCGCGTTAAAGTCGCAGAACAGATTGCCCGCGTTGACCATGCGGCCCTTGGCGTCACCGGGATGGATGGACTGGCCCTCAAAGTGAACGGTTGCCTCGGCGGCGTTAAAGCACTCCCACTCCAGCTCGCCAATGGGACCGCCGTCGACCGTGTAGGCGTACTTGCAGCCGAAGGCCTCGATGTCCAACAGCTCGGCGCCGTGACCGATCTCTTCGTCTGGGCAAAAACAAATGCCGAATGCGGGGTGGGGCAGCGAGGGGTCCTGAGCGATACGCGCGACAAGCGCCATGATCTCGGCGACACCGGCCTTGTCGTCGGCGCCCAGCAGCGTGGTGCCGTCGCTGCAGACCAAGTCTTCACCCACAAGGTCGTTCAGGGCGGGAAGCTTGGCGGTGCTCATGGCCACGGGCTTGCCGTCAACGGTACCGCAGACCAGGTCGCCGCCTTCGTAGTGCACAATGTGCGGCTTCACACCGGCGCCCGGCGCAACCTCGGTGGTGTCGAGGTGTGCGATCAGACCCAGGGCGGGCTTGCCCTCCGCACCCGCGCTCGCAGGAATATGCGCGCAGACGTAGGCATGCTCGGTCACATGGGCATCGGCCGCGCCGAGCTCGCGCAGCTCCTCGGCCAGTACGTTGGCAAGGTCAAACTGAACGGTGCTCGAAGGCACCTGGTCGCAGTTTGCATCCTCGGATTGCGTATTGATTTGGACGTAGCGCAAAAAGCGCTCAAGGACGTCGGGGTTCGTGGTGTTGTTTTCCATAAAGACTGCTCCAATCTTGGTCGTCGTGTGCAACAAGAACTCTAGCACGGTATGCCACAGCATACCGCGACGGGCGGATGGGGTAGAATCAGCCTTTGAACGCAGAAGGGACGGAAGGTCATGGATACGACAAATAACTCGCGCGAGCTGCACCTAACAGTGGCGAACGAAGACTACTTGGAGTGCATGGTTCGCATCGAAAACGAAGAAGGAGAGACCAATGGCGTGCGATCGGTCGACATCGCGCAGCGTCTTGGTGTCTCCAAGGCATCGGTCAATAAGGCGGTTTCGGCGCTTAAGGCGTCCGAGCTTGTCGAGCAATCGCATTACGGCAAGGTCATCCTGACCGATCGTGGTCGCGAGGTCGGCACGGCTATCTGGTACCGTCATCGCCTTATCCGCACGTTTTTGGTCCAGGAGCTCGGCGTCGATTTTGAGCGGGCCGATTCCGAGGCGTGCATGATGGAACATGCGCTTTCCGAGGACACGATGAGCCGCTGGCTCGCCTATCTCGAAAAACAGGGAATCAGCGTCGAGGAATAGCGAAACACATATATGGATACGAGTTATTACAACCGTCCCGGCGGCGAGGAACTTATGCGCCGCATGTCGAGCGAGACCCTGTTGACGCAGGGCCCCATGGGCAGCGTGCTGATGAGTGAATACGATGCCGCCGACATCCCACCGGCGTTTTGGAACCTTGCCGAGCCGCAGACTGTTTCTCGTATCCATCGCCTGTATGTCGCCGCCGGTGCGCAGGTGCTCATTACCAATACCTTTCAGGCATCAAGCTATGCCCTCAAGCAAGATCAGATTACGCCGTCCGTGGCTGAGGTCAATCGCGGTGCCGTCGACGATGCGCGTCAGGCGCACCCTCAGCTGCTGCTGGGCTCGATGGGCCCGATCGGCATTGAGTGGTTTGCCGAAGACTCTGCCGAGTATCGAAAAATCCGAGGCATTTCGCGAGAGCAGGCATACGCCCTGCTCAATGCTGGTGTTGACGGTCTGCTGATCGAGACGGTGACGTCTATCCGTAATTTGCAGCCCATGCTTGCCGGTGTCCAGGATGCCGCCGACGGCATGCCTGTTTTGGTAAGTTTTGTCGTTGACGATAAAGGCGACCTGCTAGGCGATGGCCTCAACATCGAGGCTGCCGTTTTGTACGCCGAAAAGCACGGCGCAAACTCGGTTGGCGTTAACTGCTGTTCACTTGCGGCCGCGAACGTGGCGGTGCCCAGGATGGTTGCATCGGCGACTACGCCCGTCACGGTACGCCCCAACGTGGGTGATCCGGTCCAAACTCAGGATGGCCCTGTGTGGCGCGAGAACCCCGAAGCCTTCGCGCGCGCTTGCATCGAATGGAGGCGTGCCGGTGCCGCAATGGTGGGCAGTTGCTGTGGAACCACGGCGATCACCACGGCGGCGATGGCCGAGGCGCTCGATATATAAAGGTCGAAACCGCTCCATACGGGGCGGTTTTTTATTCAAGACTTTAGTCCGCTGGCCGCGCAGCGGCCAGCTTTAAACCACCCGCTACGCGGGTGGAGACAAACGGCTTTACAAAGCCACCCCTCCGACCGATATTGACGATTGTTCAGG
>DBGBLM010000081.1:0-9768 GCA_048448865.1 Collinsella sp. | reverse complement strand
AATGTCTCGATCTGTAACAGCAAGGGGCCCAACAACCCTGTATCTGTTACAGATCGAGACACTTCCCTGGTGTCGCTGGGGTGGGACTGCAGCGTATTCCGTCCCCCACATCCCCTCTTCCCTCCGTTAACCGATATGTTTGACTTTAGCTCGCTGCATTAGGTGATAATGGACAGATGTACAAGTTAATCGTGAGGGAGGAGCTCGATATGGCGTCTGCCGATCGTTCCACGTTGTTTATCAATGCGACCGTTCTGGATGGTTCGGAGCATATGGAGCCGCAGCCCGATATGGCCGTGGCTGTTGAGCGCGGCGTCATCACCTGGATGGGGCCGAGCGCTGTGGCGCAGGCGCCCGCAGGTGCCGAGGTCATCGACCTGGCAGGTGCGTATCTCATGCCAGGCCTCATCAATATGCATGTGCATCTGTGCGGTTCGGGCAAGCCGGTTTCGGCGGGCGACGCGGGCGCGCTGATGAAGAAACTCGATAATCCCGTGGGGCGCGCTATCGTGCGCCACATTCTTAAGGGCAGCGCCCAGCAGCAGCTGGCAAGCGGCGTGACCACGGTGCGCGGCGCGGGCGACCCGCTGTTTGCCGATCTGGCCGTGCGCGATGCCATCGATGCCGGCAAGTATCAAGGTCCTCGCCTGGTGGCGCCGGGAACGGGCGTCACGGTGCCGGGTGGTCATGGTGCGGGACTGTTTGCCCAGGTGGCCAACAGTCCCGCTGAAGCGGCCGAGCAGGTGCGCGACCTGTATGCGCGCGGCGCCGATGTCATTAAGCTGTTCGTAACGGGTGGCGTGTTCGACGCGACCGAGGTGGGGGAGCCGGGCGTACTGCGTATGCCGGTGGAGGTTGCCGCTGCGGCGTGCAAGGCAGCGCACGAGGTAGGCCTTCCGGTCATGGCCCATGTCGAGAGTACCGAAGGTGTGAAGGCCGCGCTTCAGGCCGGCGTTGACACGATTGAACACGGCGCTCCGTTGACGCCCGAGATTTTGGAACTGTACCGCGGTGCCGCGGGAACACAGCTCGAGGGACGCGCGCCGAGTGTGACCTGCACTATCAGCCCGGCGCTGCCGTTTGTGTTGCTCGACCCGGAAAAGACCCATTCGACCGATACACAAAAGAAGAACGGCGACATCGTGTGTTCGGGCATCATCGAGAGCGCTCGTGCCACGCTGGAAGCTGGTGTTGGGGTGGGCCTGGGCACGGACTCGAGCTGCCCGTTCGTGACGCAGTACGATATGTGGCGTGAGGTGGCCTATTTTGCCAAGTATGTCGGCGTGAGCAACGCCTTCGCGCTGCATACGGCTACGCAAGTCAATGCCGAGCTGCTGGGGCTGGGCGGCGAGACCGGCACAATCGAGTGCGGCAAGGCCGCCGATATCCTGGTGACGCGCGAGAACCCACTCGATGACCTGTGCGCTCTGCGTGAGCCGATACACGTGATGTGTCGCGGTGATCTGGTACGCAAACTCAAGGTGAAGCATATTCCCGAGGTGGATGCCGAGCTCGACACGATTATGGCCATGCCTGCCGAAGCGCTTGCCGAGGAGCTCGCTCGCGACGGCGTGGCATAGGTGTGACAAAGGGGCAACTCCGTTGCCGCATACAAAAGCCGAGGTCTCAACACGAGGCCTCGGCTTTTATTTGTCCAATGGTGTGGCGGCTAGGAGCGCGTCTCCATCTTGGCGTGGCACTTGGGGCAGGTGACGCGGATCTTGCCCTTGCCCTTGGGGACGGAGAGCATCTGGCCGCAGTTGGGGCACTTGAGGTATGCCGTGGTCTTGCGACCCTTCCACATCTTCTTGGCCGTGCGCTTGGCACGCTCAAAGTCTTCCTTACTGGTGCCGGCCGCGCGTGAGGTGCTGGCCGCTGCAGCGCCACCGCCCAAGCTGGCGACGAACTTGCCCAAGCCGGGAACATTGGCGGTCGCGGCGACAAAGGTCTCGTTCTCCTTGCGACGTGCATCGATATTTTTGGACAGGCCGCGCAGCACGCCAATTACGATGACGGCGATGGCGATCCAGCTGAGCCACTGGATGCGGGCTATCGATCCGATCATCGCGATGATGATGCCGGCAAAACCCATTACGATGGTGAGTTCATCGGCGCCATTGCGACCCTTCATAAAGTCATTCATGCAAATTGCCTTTCGTTCGATATGCTGCACGCCTTTATACCCGATTTAGAGCAAGGGGGACAGGTTAATCTACACCAATGTGGTGCAGATTAACCTGTCCCCGGATCACCAAGACGGTGCAAAGAAGTCTGTCCCCAATGCCCCAATTATTTGGAGAGCTTGTCGACGACGCGTTCGATCTCGGCGAGCTTGGCGGCTTTGAGGTCTTCGTCGCCCGATTCGATTGCCGAAGTCACGCAGCCCTCGATATGCGCCTTGAGCACGTCGGCGTTAATGCGCGCGAGGAGCGCCTGTGTGGCCATGAGCTGCGTGGAAATGTCGACGCAATAGCGGTCCTCATCGACCATCCGCAAGATGCCGTCGATCTGGCCGCGTGCCGTCTTGAGCATGCGGGTCACCGATTTGTGGTCTGCCATCATGGCGGGTCCTCGTTTCTGGTCGATGGGGTCGAGTGCTTCTGGTAGCTGCTACGCGGCGGTCACGGACAGGGCGTGGAACTTCTCGCCGGCGCCCTCGACGGCGGCGGCGAGCTGCTCAGCGGTCACGGTGTCGGCGCACTCCACCTGTACGGTCTGAGTCTCGTGATCGGCATCGGCGTCGGTCACGCCGGCAACGTTGAGCAGCGCCGTCTCGACGGTGGCATCGCAGTGGCCGCACATAAGGCCGGAAGTCTTGATTGTGTAACGCATGGGTGTACTCCTTATCGATTGAGATTATCTGACAATTTAGTCGTGAACAGCGTCATCTTAAAGGTGCACTGAGGTGCCCGAGATTGCCCCGAAAGAGGAGCGAAGCGTACTTGGGTACGCGAGCGACGGTTTGAGGGGCAAGGTCGGGTGTTTCAGCGCGCCGTCTTGGGCTTAAAGCTTCGCAGACGCAGGGCATTGCTTACGACGCACACGCTCGACAGGCTCATGGCCGCAGCACCAAACATCGGCGAGAGCTGCCAGCCGGTGAGCGGGAAGAACACGCCCGCCGCCAGCGGAATGCCGATGCCGTTGTAGAACAGCGCCCAGAACAGGTCCTGCTTGATGTTGCGGATCGTGGCGCGCGAAAGCTCGATGGCGCGGGCGACGTCCATGAGGTCGCTGCGCATGAGCACCACGTCGGCACCCTCCTTGGCGATGTCGGCTCCGGTGCCGATAGCAAGGCCCACGTCGGCGCGCGCCAGGGCGGGGGAGTCGTTGATGCCGTCGCCCACCATGGCGACCTTGCCGCCCGCATCCTGCAGTTCGCGCACGTGGCGTTCCTTGTCGGCGGGCAGGACGTCGGCGATAACCTGCTCGCTGGTGAGTCCCACGCGGCGGGCGATGGCTTCGGCCGTCACGCGGTTGTCGCCGGTGAGCATACGCACATCGACGCCGAGCTTGCGCAATGCGGCAATGGCAGCAGCGCTCGTCTCTTTGACCTCGTCGGCCACGGCGATGGTGCCGACAAGCTCACCGTTCTTGGCAAAGAACAGCGGCGTCTTGCCCTCGGTGGCAAACTGTTCGGCAAGGTCCGTAGGCGCGGCGGCGCCCAACTCGCCCATGAAGCGCACGTTGCCGGCTGCGATGACATTCTGCCCCTCGCGCGCCGTAACGCCTCGTCCAGGCACTGCGGCAAAGTCCTCGACCATGCGCGCCACGATTCCGCGCGCCTCGCACTCGGCGATAATCGCCTCGGCCAGCGGGTGCTCGCTCGAGCGCTCCAGCGCGGCAGCGAGCTTCAGTAACGCTTTTTCGCTCATGGCGGGCGAGCCGTCAGTGCGCGTGGCCACCACGATATCGGTCACGGCAGGCTTGCCGCGGGTGACCGTGCCCGTCTTATCGAGCACCACGGTGCCCACGCTGCGCAGGTTCTCCAGCGCCTCGGCGCTCTTAAACAGAATGCCCATCTCGGCGCCCTTGCCGGTGCCAACCATAATGGCGACGGGCGTGGCCAGGCCCAGCGCGCACGGGCAGCTGATCACCAACACGGCCACGGCGGAGGTGAGCGCCTCGTTTATGCTGCCGGTCAGTGCCATCCACACCGCAAAGGTCACGGCCGAGATCACAAACACCACGGGCACAAACACGCCGGCGACCTTGTCGGCCAGGCGGGCGATGGGCGCCTTGGTGGCGTTGGCGTCCTCGACGAGCTGGATGATCTTGGCGAGCGACGTGTCGGCGCCCACGCGCGTGGCACGGAAGGTAAACGATCCGGTGCGGTTGACCGTGGCGGCGTTGACGGTGTCGCCGGCGGTCTTTTCCACGGGGATGGACTCGCCGGTGAGCGCGCTCTCGTCTACGGCGGAGGCGCCCTCGAGCACCACGCCGTCGACGGGGATGGACTCGCCGGGGCGCACGCGCAGCACCTGGCCGGGTAGAATGGCGTCGACGTCCACAGCGGTCTCGGTGCCGTCATCGGCAACGACGGTCGCAGTCTTGGGTGCCAAGTCGATGAGCGCCTCGATAGCGCCGCCGGTCTTGGACTTGCTGCGCGTCTCGAGATATTTGCCCACGGTGACGAGCGACAGGATGGTGCCGGCGCTCTCAAAATACAGGTTGTCCATGCCCGTCATCATAGCCTCGTGAACCTGCCCGGCGGCCAGCTGGTCAGCCATGATAAACATGGCGTAGAGCGACCAGGCGATCGACGCGGTGGCGCCGACGGCGATTAGGGCGTCCATGGTGGGCACGCCGTGCACGAGTGATTTGAAGCCGTTGATAAAGTACGCGTCGTTGACGTAGACGATGGGGATGAGCAGGACAAGCTCGGTGAGCGCCAACGTCATGCTGTGGGTGTGGTCGGTGAAGACGCTGGGCAGCGGCCAGCCGAGCATGTGCCCCATGCCTATGTAGAACAGCGGAATGAGAAAGATGATTGAGATGATGAGACGGGTGCGCATGGCGGAGGCGGTGGCCTCCAGCTTTTTGGTAGGTGACTCCATATGAGCGGCGCCGGACCTGGCTTGCGCGCTGCCGTTTGGGGCGGCTTCGGTGCCCGTACTGACGGGCGAGGCCGAGTAACCCGCGCGATCGACAGCGGTGCAGATATCGTCGGGGGAGACCTGCGCGGGGTCGTAGTCGACCATCATGGAACCGGCGAGCAGGTTGACCGCGACGCTTTGGACGCCGTCGAGCTTGCTCACGGCGCGGTCCACATGCGCCTGGCAGGCGGCGCACGTCATGCCGCCCACGTCAAACTTATCTTGAGCCATGGCTTCTCCTTTCTGTGGCGTAGCGTTGGAAATGTTAACCTGCCGATACTATACACCCATACCCCCTGGGGGTGTCCAGTACAGAAAGAAATGTATGACATTTCGATACAGATGAGGGCGGCTGCTCAATCGTTGGCAGTCCCTGCCAGACATCTCAATCTGTAACATCTAGCAGGGAAAATGAGCTCTAACTGTTACAGATCGAGATTTTGTTTTGCGAGGTTTGGGTTTGTCTCAATCTGTAACACTAAGACCGGTTTTTGCTGAGCAACTGTTACAGATTGAGACAATCGGCCCAGACCCGCCTCATCCGCCTCGTCATCTGTGGTTTACGTGGGGGCATACGGAGTACGGGTATACTAACCCGCGGCGAATCTGCTCCATCGCTTAGAGCTGCTGCGTCTGGACGGCGCGTGATAGGGCGGCCAAAGCGATCGCCAGCGTACTGAGCAACGTCCTCTCTGTGCGCACCCGTTTTTGTATGTATTAGCGCACTACCAAGCACGCCCGCGCGGCCGTATGCCGTGCCCATTGCGCGTGCAGATAAGGAACAACAACATATGCGTAATTCTGTATCCGACGTCACCGACGCCGAGATTCTGGACGAGGCCCGCGAGGCCATGACCCAGGCTGCCTTCGATGCCGCCGATGAGGCCAATGCTGCCCAGGCCGTCGAGTCCGCTACCGAGAGTCTGCCCGCCTTTGACGAGCTGGGCCTTTCCGACGAGATGCTCCGTGCCATCGAGAACCTGGGCTACACGGCGCCGACGCCCGTGCAGGCCGGTTCGATCCCCGTGGTGCTCGAGGGCCGCGACTTGCTTGCCGCCGCTCAGACCGGCACCGGCAAGACGGCCGCCTTTTTGCTGCCGACCATGAACAATCTGGAGCACATCGCTCCTCCCAAACCCGTGCGCGAGCGCGGCGGCCGCAACCGCCGTCGCGGTGCCAAGAAGCCCGAGGGCAACGGCCGTGGTCCCGTGATGCTCGTCATCACCCCTACGCGCGAGCTTGCCCAGCAAATCGACGAGGTCGCGAGCAAGATCGCCGACGTCACCGGCCATGTCGCCGTGACCGTCGTGGGCGGCGTGAGCTACAAGCCGCAGACCGCTGCCCTCAAGTACGGCTGCGACATCTTGGTCGCAACGCCGGGCCGTCTGGTCGATCTGATCGAGCAGGGTGCCTGCCACCTGGACGAGGTTAAGGTCCTGGTGCTCGACGAGGCCGACCGCATGCTCGACATGGGCTTTTTGCCCGCTGTTCGCCGCATTGTGCGCGAGACACCGGCCGAGCGTCAGACGCTGCTGTTCTCGGCGACCCTCGACGAGGAGGCCGTGGGTGAGATCACCGACCTGGTGAGCGACCCGGCTCGCGTGGAGATCGCACCGGCCACGTCGACCGCCGACACCGTCGATCAGTTTGTGTTCCCGGTGTCCATCGAGGCCAAGAATAACCTGCTGCCCGAGTTCCTCAAAAAGGAAGGCCCGGAGCTCACTATCGTTTTTATGCGCACCAAGCACCGCGCCGACAGCTGCTGCCGTCGCCTGGAGCGCAAGGGTATCAAGGCCGCCGCGATTCACGGCAACCGCAGCCAGGCCCAGCGCGAGCGTGCCCTTTCGGCCTTCCGCGACGGTACCGTCGACGTGCTGGTGGCAACCGACGTGCTTGCCCGCGGCATCGACATCAGCGACGTGCGCTACGTCGTGAACTTTGACGTGCCAGCCGAGCCGACCGACTACATCCACCGTATTGGCCGTACGGGCCGCGCCGGCGAGCTGGGCTGGGCCATTACGTTTGTGACCGAGCAGGACGTGGACGAGTTCTACGAGATTGAGAAGCTCATGGACAAGACCGCCGACATCTACGAGGCCGGCGACCTGCATGTGGGTCCCAACCCGCCTGCGGTTGATCCCGAGCGCGACCCTTCGGCCTTTAAGGTGAAGAAGAAGACCAAGCGCGGCAAGTCCAAGAGCAAGAAGAAGCTTGAGCAGGCACGTCGCGACGGCAAGCGCAACGGCGATGACTATGGCGATGTGGCCGGTCGCTCCAACCGCGGTCGCGACGAGCGTCGCGGCGACGGCGAGCGTCCGAGCCGTCCCAAGCGCGGCGGCAAGACCCGCGTGCGCGAGGGCGTTCAGGCTCGCGTGGACGAGGCTGTGGAGAGCGTGGCCCGCGAGGTGGCTGCCGAGGAGCGTGCCGGTGCTGTTGAGCAGGGCCCGCGCGGCAACCGTGCCGAGCGTCGTGCCAAGCAGTTCCAGGGCGAGGCGCATCGCCGTCGCCGCGAGGACGAGGACCGCGGTGGTCGTCGCCGTGTTGAGCGCGAGGACGAGGGCCGTGGCTCGCGTGGCGGCAAGCGTGTCTCGGGCGATCGTCGTCGTTCCGGTCGCAATGACGAGCGCGGTGGCCGTGACGAGCGTCGCGGCGGCGAGGGTCGCGGTGAGCGTGGCGCCCGCAGCGGTGAGTCCCGTGGCGGCAAGCGCTTTGAAGAGCGCGGTGGCCGCGGTGGCGAGCGTCGCGAGGGCGCTCGCGCTAATGGCACCCGCAGCGGCGCCGGGCGTTCTGGTGAATCGCGCGATCGTCGTGATCCGCGTGCCAGCCGCGATCGCCGCGATGATTGGCGCAACTACGACGATACCCGCGAAGAGCGTCGCGGCGGCTACCGTGGTGGTCGCGGCGGCAACCAGGCCGGCTCCCGTGGCGGCCGCGCCGGCGGCCGCGATAACCGTGGCAGCTATGGCAACGGCCGTGGCGGCAAGCGCGGCGGCAGCTCCCGTCGCCCCGGTGACGGCGGCGGCAAGCGCAAGTAACATACGCGTCGCGCGGTAAGGCGAGATGAGTTTGGGTCCCGAGCAGACGATGCTCGGGGCCCTTTTTGGTGCAAAGAGGTCAGGTTAATCTGCACCAACGTCTTGAAGTTGCGGTGGAATACGGACTGTTTTGGCCTTTTGAGCGGCTTTTCAGTCCCTATTTCACCGCAACTCACGATTGGTGCAAACAAACCTGTCCACGATGCACCAGAGTGAGGAGTGTCCCCAAGTGCCGCATTGTGGGTAACGCGTTTTATCAAATATGGCATTTATCTGCGGTAATGTTTTATTTCACCGCTGAGGACGACGTTTCATACCGCCTGCCGAACCGTGTTGCTGCCAAACAACTATATAGGTCAGTGTGTTGCGTGTAGCAATTTCGCCCGGCCTCGCCTCCGGGCTGCCATGTGAGAGGGGATCTTATGGCTCGACTGCATGTAATGGAACGCAGCCACGCTCAGGCCGTCATGGACGACCTGCACGATGCGCTCGGACGTCGTCTGGCGGTGAGTTCGCTCGCTCCGTGTCCCGTTGAGTTTACGGCAGCGCTCGTCAACCTGTGCTCCACCCAGAGCTGCGGCAAGTGCACGCCCTGCCGCGTGGGCCTGAGCGCGCTGAGCGACCTGCTCGCCGATGTGCTCGAAGGGCGCGCCGATGAGTCCACGCTCAACCTTATTGAGCGCACGGCCCGCACCATCTACCTTTCGAGCGACTGCGCCATCGGCTACGAGGCCGGCGCCATGGCGCTCACGGCCATTCGCGGCTTCCGCGACGACTTTGAGCACCACATCCGTGAGCACTCCTGCGGCTTTGACCGCGAGGCCCGTGTCCCGTGCGTCTCAGGCTGCCCGACGCACGTCGACATTCCCGGGTACATTTCGCTCGTTGAGGCCGGCCGCTATGCCGATGCCGTCAAGGTCATCCGCAAGAACAATCCGCTTCCGCTCGTCTGCGGCCTGGTGTGCGAGCATCCCTGCGAGATGCACTGTCGCCGTGGCATGGTCGACGACCCCATGAACATCCTTGCCCTCAAGCGGTTTGCCGTCGAGCATAGCGACCTCAACGACCACAAGCCACATGTAGTGGACAACACTGGTAAGCGCGTCGCCGTGATCGGCGGCGGCCCGGCCGGTCTTTCTTGCGCCTACTACCTGGCCGTGATGGGCCACAAGGTGACCATTTTTGAGCAGCGCCACCACCTGGGTGGCATGCTGCGCTACGGAATCCCCAGCTATCGTCTGCCACGCGAGCGCCTGCAGGCCGAGATCGACTGGATCATGAGCGCCGGCATCGATGTGGAACTCGACCACTCCGTGAACGGCGAGGAGCTCGCCCGTCTACGCGACGAGTTCGATGCCGTCTACCTAGCCATCGGTGCCCACAGCGACAAGAAGCTCGGCCTTCCGGGCGAAGAGGCGCCCGGCGTTGAGTCGGCCGTCAAGATGCTGCGTGCCATCGGTGATGACGAGCTGCCCGACCTAAGCGGCCAGCGCGTGTGCGTCATCGGCGGCGGCAACGTTGCCATGGATGTTGCGCGCACAGCCGTCCGTTTGGGGGCCGATCGTGTGACCGTGGTGTATCGCCGACGCGTGGCGGACATGACGGCGCTTGCGGAGGAAATCGAGGGCGCCGTTGCCGAC
>DBGBLM010000080.1:0-17515 GCA_048448865.1 Collinsella sp. | reverse complement strand
CGCCGGCAGCACCCAACGGGCCCTCTCGGGGGCAGGGACGTTCGGCCGTGCGCGGGCGCCCGGTCGGCGGCCCGTTCTGGGCGCGCCTCAATCGTAGCCCGAGACGGTCCCGGGCTGACAATTTCGACTGTAATGGACGTTTTTGTTTGACTAGTCGTTTAAGAACGTCCCCGATGACTATTTGAATTGCTAATTTGTGCGGGTTGTGGTTTTGTGACCTGCTGAAATTTAGGATACTGTACATCTGTACGTTAACTCATCTTCGTAGTATATTGCTACCCGCAAAACTCAACACCATTGTGCTTTGAGACGTTAAAGCGCCTACTACAATGGTTGTCGATAGTACGATTCGATTTAACGACAGGATGGATGGTCCAAGCGTGAGTCTCGGCAGCAAACTATCCAATGCAAAGGTGTCCTTTGCGATATTTAAGCGCGACATTAAGCGACTGCTTGTGAACCCCGTCGCCCTGGTGGTTACCCTAGGCGTGTGCGTTATTCCCTCGCTGTATGCCTGGTATAACATCGTGGCAAACTGGGATCCGTATGGAAACACCCAAGGCATCAAGATTGCTATCGCCAACAACGATCGAGGCACCCAAAACGACTTGGTGGGTGAGCTCAACGCTGGCGACAAAGTGGTCGACCAGCTCAAGGAGAATCATCAGTTGGGCTGGACGTTCGTCGACTCGACGGCCGATGCCAAGGAGGGCGTCGAGAGCGGCGAGTACTATGCCGCTATCGTGATTCCCAAGAACTTCTCGGATAACCTGGTTTCGATGCTCGACGGCAACTACCATCAGCCCAAGCTCACGTACTACGTCAATGAGAAGAAGAGCGCCATTGCGCCCAAGGTTACCGATACCGGTGCAAACACCATCGAGGAGCAGATCAACTCGGAATTTGTCTCTACGGTAGGCAAGACTGTTGCCGGTATCGCCAAGGATGCCGGTGTCGATTTAAAGGACAAGGCAACCCAGACTCAGGACTCGCTGGCAAGTTCGGTGTCCGAGGCGTCCGACACCTTGGGCGAGGTGCGCGATTCGATTGGCGATATGAATGCCGCCATCGATAAGACGAGTGGCTCGATCGCCTCGGCTGATGCGGCACTTGCCGGCTTGCAAGGCCAGGCACCGTCGCTGACGCAGGCGATCTCCCAGGGCAACGACCTGCTGAGCGAAGCTCGCACCACGGCGGGCAACTCCATCACCTCGCTCTCCAAGGCGCTCTCGGAAGGCAGCCTTGCGCTCACCAAGACGTCGGCCTCTGCGAACGCTGCCATCGGCAAGCTGACGGGCGCGGTCACATCTACGACCACCCGTATCGACAACTCGCTCGAGTCTCTTCAAGCGACGATCGACCACAATAAGGCCGTTATCGGGCACTTGGAGATTCTCGCCAATGACACGTCGACAGGTTCCGAGGAAATTGACGCGCGCATTGTATCGACCATCGATTTGCTTCGAGAGCAGAATGAAAAGCTTCAGAGCATCAAGGACGGTCTGTCCGCGCAGTCGAGCGCCATGGCGAATGACGCAGCGGCTGTTTCGGGTGCCAGTGACGCTATCAATAACGCAATTCATACCGGTGCGACCAACCTTGGCCAAGCCCAGACAGACTTGGGCCAAAACGCGCTGCCGAAGGCCTCGAGCGCGCTCGACTCTTTTGCTGCCGTTTCGGGCGACCTGACCGGTATCGTCTCGGGTATGACACCTACACTTGCAAATGCGCGCGGCACGTTGGCGCAGCTTAGCGCTACGCTCGGCCAGGCCAAGACCACGCTGTCCCAGACCGATTCCTCGCTTGCCAAGGTCCAGGACAAGCTTGCAACCGCCGCCAATGACATCGCGGCGCTGCAGACCTCCGAGTCCATGGGCGAGCTGGCCGATCTGATGGGCGTCGATGTCAATGACGTGGCAGATTTCATGGCGTCTCCGGTTGAGTTGACGTCCAAGTCAATCTATCCGGTCAAGAGCTTTGGCTCGGGCATCGCTCCCTTCTACACCAATCTGGCGCTTTGGGTGGGCGGCTATGTGCTCATCGCCATTTACAAGCTCGAGGTCGACCGTGAAGGTGTTGGCAGCTTTACGGCGCGCCAAGGCTACTTTGGCCGCTGGTTGCTCATGGTGATCCTGGGCGCATTGCAGGCCATCATCGTTACGGTGGGTGATCTGGTTATTGGCGTACAGTGCGTCAACCCGTTGCTGTTCGTGCTGGGCGGCATCGCCATCTCGTTCACCTACGTCAATATCATCTATGCGCTGTCCACCACGTTTAAGCATATCGGCAAGGCTATCGGCGTCATTCTCGTCATCGTGCAGATCCCGGGTTCGTCGGGCATGTACCCCATCGAGATGATGCCCGGCTTCTTCCAGTGGCTGCACCCGCTGCTGCCCTTTACCTACGGCATCAATCTGCTGCGCGAGACGGTCGGCGGCATGTACTCGTTCAACTATCTGTTTAACCTGTGCATTCTGGGCGTGTTCTTGATCGTGGCGCTCTTTATCGGTCTGCAGCTGCGTCCGCTGCTGCTCAACCTTAACCTGCTCTTTGATAAACAGCTTTCCACGACCGGTATGATGATCTGCGAGTCCAATGACCTGCCGCGCCAGCGCTACTCGCTGCGCACGGCCATGCGTGTCATGCTCGATTCCGATTCGTACCGTCGCGAACTGCTCGATCATGCAGTCGCCTTTGAACATCGCTACCCGTACTACATCAAGGGCGGTTTTGCCGCTGTAGTCGGCGTGCAGGTCCTGCTCTTTGTCCTGTCGACGGTTCTCGATATTGACAATAACGGCAAGATCATCCTGCTTGTCATTTGGATCATCTCGGTCATTGCCATCTGCGGCTGGCTTATCAATATCGAATATATCCGCGCGAGCCTCAATACCCAGATGCGCATCTCGGCGCTTTCGGATGAGGACCTGCGTCGCGAGATGCGCGAGCACACGGCCGCCATTCCTGCCGCCCGCTACATGTTTGGCCTCAACGCCAGCGAGCGTGGTGTCAAGGGCGGCGATCAGTCCACGGGCCGCTTGCCGCATATAGGCTCGAACCATAAATCTCAGGACAGCGACAGCACAGCCACAAATGATGGAGATACCACCGCGCTTGGCAAGCACTCCAAAGGAGGTGAGGCATAAATGAAGAACATCCTGCATCTGTTTAAGCGCGATGTCCAAAATGTGTCTCGCTCCGTAATCGGCTTGGTTGTCGTGATGGGCCTCGTTATCGTACCGTGCCTGTACGCGTGGTTTAACATCGCCGGCAGCTGGGACCCGTACGGCAACACCGGCAATCTTAAGATCGCCGTGGTCAACACCGATGAGGGTTACGAGAGCGATTTGATCCCCGTTGAGGTCAACGTGGGTGAAAACGTGACCGCCACCCTGCGCGGCAACGAGAGCTTCGATTGGGTTGTACTCAACAATCGAGAAAAGGCCATCGAGGGCGTCAAATCGGGCGCATACTATGCGGCTGTCGTTATCCCTAAGACGTTTAGTGCCGATATGATGACGCTCTTTTCGACCGACGTGAAGCATGCCGATATCGAGTTCTACGAGAATCAGAAGGCCAACGCCATTGCCCAGATCGTGACCGAGAAAGGGTCGAGTGCCGTCCAGAGCCAAGTCAACGAGACCTTTACCAAGACCATTACGACCATCGGTCTTAAAACCGTGTCCAGCCTGCTCGACTACATGAGCACCGATCAAGTGAGCAACTTTATCGCCAACCTGTCCTCGACGCTCGGCGATTCGGTCCAGGACCTGCAAGACGTTCAGGCCAGCGCAACGTCGCTGGCGGGCATTTTGAGTTCCACGTCCGATTCGCTGACGTCGGCGGGCGGTATGCTCAAGCAGACGGGCACGGTCGATGAGTCGACTAAGCAGCTGATGGAGCATGCCAAGAGCGGTATGAGCGATTCCAAGGAAGCGCTGAAGGACGCCAACGACGCCATCAACGCCGCGATTGACGGAAGCGCGGGCTCGTTTGACAACGTGTCCGCCGAGCTTGCGAAGGCATTTGATGCCGCGAATCAACATGTCGACCTTACAGTGTCCCAGCTCAACGATGCCGCGGCGGCGCTCAACACGCGTGCCGACGATATCGACGCCACGGCCGACCAGCTCCGCAGCTTTGCCGATCAGGTGACTGACGAAAAGCTCCAGGACAGCCTCAAGTCTGTGGCAACATCGCTGAGCAGAATCGCGGTGGAGTATCGCAATAACGCCAAGGACCTGACGGCAACCGCAAAGTCCCTTTCTGACAGCATGGCAGAAGTTAACAAGTCGCGTGCCGAGGTCGATCAGGCAATCGCGGATGCCAAGGCTGGTATCTCGGGCGCCAAGACTGACTACGACTCTACGTTTTCGGTCAAGGCCAAAGAACTCAAGAAGACTATTTCGGGCGTTCTGGATTCACTCAACGGTATCTCGGGCGATCTGGATAGTGCCGTAGACGGTCTGACCGACGCATCCGGTTCGCTGGCAAAGGGTCTCTCTAAGGCTGCAAAGCTCGTCAACAAGGCTTCTGACCAGCTGGGCGAGGCGGCGGACAAGATTAGCGCTTTCAAGGACGAGCTCGATGGTGCCCTTATGTCGGACGATCTGGCCACGATCAAGACGATGATCGGCAACGACCCCGATGGTTTGGCCGCGTCGCTTTCCGGTCCCGTCGCGCTCGACCGCAAGCCGGTCTATCCGATCCGCAATTACGGCTCTGCCATGGCGCCGTTCTACACGATCCTGTCGCTCTGGGTCGGCTCGATCGTGCTGGCTGCCATGATGAAGGTTTCGGTCGACGATGAGCTCATCAACGAGCTCATCCCCGTGCGCCTGCACGAGATCTATCTGGGCCGTTACCTGTTCTTTGGCGGTCTGGCCCTGCTGCAGGCAACGCTCGTGTGTGCGGGCGACATCCTGTTCTTTGGCATCCAGTGCGACGACCCGCTGCAGTTTGTGCTGGCGGGCTGGGTCGCGAGTCTCGTGTTCTCCAATATCGTCTACACGCTTACGGTATCGTTTGGAGATATCGGCAAGGCCCTCGCCGTCGTGCTGCTGGTCATGCAGGTCGGCGGTTCGGGCGGTACGTTCCCCATCGAGATGACCGGCCCCGTGTTCCAGGCGATCTACCCGTTCCTGCCGTTTACCCACGGCATCAACGCCATGCACGCCGCCATGGCCGGTGCCTACCATATGGAGTACTGGATTGAGCTGGGTATCTTGGCGAGCTACCTGATTCCGTCGCTGGCCCTGGGCGTCGTCTTCCGCCGCCCGGTCATCAAAGCCAACGACTGGATCATCGAAAAGCTGGAAAGCACAAAACTTATTTAGCGCGACAGCGTGACATTGGCAAAACATCGAGGTTCACTTTGCCGACGCTTTAGCGGGGTGAATTGCACGGGCTGCTTGGTTGTTGCTACAGTAGCGGGGCGTGCCGGGGGTCCGGCGCGCCCCGTTTTTATTTGACCATGAGGCGGCACGCAGCCATACGCGTGCGGACACCACGCCCAGATTGAGTGCGAGGATGTTCCATGGCCCAATACGCTGCCAACGAAATCGAAAACTTGCCCGATAGCCCTGTAGCCCGTGAAGACCTGGGCGCGGGCGGCACCTTCCGCGGCGCCGGCGCACGCTCTCCGCTGTTCTGGAAGGTTCTGCTCCTTTCGGTGGCGGTCATCTGGGGCTACTCCTTTACGACCATGAAGGACGCGCTCGACACCATTCCGGTGTTTGAGCTGCTCTACGTGCGCTTTCTGCCCGCAGCGTTGGTCATGTTTGCCGTCTTCCACAAACGCATCATTGCACATTTCAATGCCCGCAACTTGATCGTTGGCCTGAGTATGGGCGCGCTCATGTGGGCAGCCTATGCCTTGCAGACGGTCGGTCTGGCGCACACCACGGCGGGCAAGAACGCGTTTTTGACGGGAACATACTGCATCCTCGTGCCCTTTGCGAGCTATTTTCTGAGCGGCGAAAAACTCACCCGCTATAACCTGGGCGCGGCACTGCTGTGCTTGGCGGGCATTGGCTTGGTGGCGCTCGATAGCGTCGAGTTCAACATCGGTGATGCCATCACGCTGGGCGGTGCGGTTTTCTTTGCTATTCAGATGTCGGTGACGGCCAAGTACGGCCGAAAGATGGACATCAACGTCATCACGTTTTGGATGTTTGTGGGCAATGGCGTCTTGAGCCTTATCTCGTCGTTGTTGTTCGAGACCCAAGCTCCTGCGTCCGTGTGGACGCCGAGCTTTATCGGCGTGATGGCCTTTCTCTCGGTGGGCTGCACGTGCGTGGCGCTGCTCATCCAAAACGTCGGCTTGGCACACGTCCCGGCCTCGACGGGCTCATTGCTCCTATCGATGGAGTCCCCTTCGGGCGTGTTGTTTTCGGTGCTGCTGATGGGGGAGGCGCTCACCTCGCGTCTGCTTGCCGGCTTCGTCCTCATCTTCTTGTCGATCATCTTGAGCGAGACACATTTCGATTTTTTGCGCCGAAATAATTGTGCGCAATTGTAAACAACTTGTTGCGCCGCCCTCCTGGGGCGGCGTTTTTTATGTAACGCCCTTACAGTTATACCTTGCACTTTAGACCATCAAAGTGTTTGCTGCACAAATAATACTGGAGGGCATCTATGGCACCAGCTCAGTCCAATCTTCAACCGCAATCAGCGCCCAAGGCCACCCCGGCAGCGCAAGCCGCTATCGGTGACGGTCTTGTTGCCGAGGCTCAAGCTTTTGCAGACAAACTTGCTGCGTGGCGCCACGACCTGCATCAGACGCCCGAGTTGGGTAATCGCCTTCCGCAAACCTCTGCGTATATCCAGGCACGTCTGACCGAGATGGGCATCCCGTTTGCCACGCTCGTCGACGGCTCCTGTGTTGTGGGCCTTATTGGTGCTGGTGCGGCTGTGGCGGCCCAGGGCAACGGTATGTGCACGGACGATCAGGCCGGCACGGTCATCATGCTCCGTGGCGACATGGACGCACTGCCCGTCGCGGAAGAGTCGGGCGAGCCTTTCGCCTCTGTCAACGGCTGCATGCATGCTTGCGGCCACGATATGCATGCGACGGCCCTGCTTGGTGCCGCCCACCTGCTCAAGGCCCGCGAGTCCGAGCTTGTCGACGCCAACGCCACGGTTAAGTTGCTGTTCCAGCCGGGCGAGGAAACCTTTGAGGGCGCCCGCGCCGCCATTGCCGACGGTCTGCTGCAGAATCCGCGTCCCCAGGCCGCCTTTGCCATGCATGTCAATAGCCAGTCGCCGCTTGGCCTGGTGCTCTACGGCAGCCCGGCGCTCTCGGGCGTGTACGGTTTTCGCATCACGCTTCAGGGCAAGGGCGGCCATGGCTCGAGCCCCGAGATCTGCATCGACCCCATCACGGCCGGCGTCCATGTGCATCTGGCGCTTCAGGAGCTCATCTCCCGCGAGGTGCCGGCGGCCAAGGAGGTCGCGCTTACCGTTGGCAAGTTCGCCGGCGGTCAGGCCGCAAATGTCATCCCCGACACTTGCGTGCTCGAGGGAACGCTGCGTGGCTTCGACGTCGAGCTCATGGAGCACCTCAAGACCCGCATCGTGGAGGTCGTCAAAGGCGTTGCCTCGACCTATCGTACGCCGGCGACTATCGAGACGCTCTCGGATGTTCCCCCGCTCGTACTCGATGACGATATGACTCAGGCTTCGCTTGGCTATGTGGGTGTGACGCTGCCCAAGGCCGCCTTCCTGCCGCTGTTCCACGCCATGGCGAGCGAGGACTTCGCGTTGATTTCGAGCGAGATCCCGAGTGCGTACTTTACCGTGGGCGCTGCCGTGACTGATACGGACGAGCATTTTGCTCAGCATCATCCCAAGGCACGTTTTAGCGATGCTGAGCTTCCCCTTGGCGCTGCGGCTTATGCCGCCGTCGCTTTGGGCTACATCGCCGACCACCGGTAGCACCCAACCTTGCCTTTCAAGCCTACGGGCATGGCCATAAGGCCTATGCCCTTGTCTTTCAAGGCAATCTTGGGCACCGTGGGCGCCATCGTCTCGGGCGTGCTGTTCGATGCCACGGGCTCCTTTGCGAGCGCCTGGATTGTGTGCCTGGCGTGCTCCGTGGTCATGCTCGTGTTCCTGCTGGCATCCGAGCCCATCGCCGCCAGGCTGCGCGCGAGCGTGGCGGGGGAGTAGACGTCCGTCGCTCTTTTCTGTTCGCCCCGTTCTGTCCGTGGCCGCCCTGGAAGCCGAATGGATGCTCGTACCATCATTCGGTTTCCAAGGCGGCCACGGGCTTACGAAATGATCCACTTTCCTCCGTCCCCAACAGATCACGTGATTCGAAAGAGACGGAGGAAAACGGATCACAAACAGCGGCGGCGCATCTGGCCGAACGAGTCCCCATACCCTCGTTCGGTCAGGCGCGCCGCCGCGTTGCTGCTTTGTGCCGTATAATGTCCACTACCTATGACGCGATACAAAAGAAAGGTGTTTGCCCATGCAGGCACAGAAGGCGGAGGGAACCCGCGACCTTATCGGCGCCGAGATGCGCGCCTGGCAAAAGATGCAGCAGATTGCGGCCGGCGTGTTCGAGCCGTTTGGTTTTAAACCCATCGAGACGCCCGCGATCGAGCAGGTTGACGTGTTTGTCCACGGTATCGGCCAGTCGACCGACGTCGTGCGCAAGGAAATGTTCCGCGTGTTCAGCGGTGCCAACCTGGAGCGCGTCTTTACCGAGGGCACCGACACCAAACTCAAGCCCAAGCAGCGCCTGGCACTTCGCCCCGAGGGCACGGCCGGTGTGGTGCGCGCCGTCGTGGAGAACAACCTGGTGCCCCAGGGCTCCACGCCGTTTAAGGCTTACTACGCCGAGGCCATGTTCCGCGGCGAGCGTCCCCAGAAGGGCCGCCTGCGCCAGTTCCATCAGGTGGGCATCGAGTGGCTCGGCGCTCCCGATCCGGCGGCAGACGCCGAGTGCATCATCATGCTCATGGAGTTCTACAAGCGGCTGGGCTTCGATCTTTCCAAGCTCCGTCTGCTCATTAACTCGATGGGCGATCCCCAGTGCCGTCCGGCCTATCGCGAGCAGGTTAAGCAGTTCATTCTCGATCACGCCGACGAGATGTGCGACGAGTGCCGCGAGCGCGCCGAGCTTAACCCGCTGCGCGCCTTCGACTGCAAGAACGACCATTGCCGCGAGATCATGGCCGAGGCTCCGCTGATGGGTGACAACCTGTGCGACGAGTGCCGCGAGCACTACGAGCAGGTCAAGCGCTATCTGGATGCCGCCGGTATCGAGTATGTCGAGGATCCCACCTTGGTGCGCGGCCTGGACTACTACACCCGTACCGTCTTTGAGGTCGAGGCCCCTGGCGCCGGCATCGGCTCCATCGGCGGCGGCGGCCGCTACGACGGCCTGGTCGAGCTCGAGGGCGGCAAGCCTACGGCCGGCGTCGGCTTCGCCGTCGGTTTTGAGCGCGCCCTGCTGGCCCTGCAGGCCTTTGGCAGCGATTTGGGTGCCGATGAGGCCCCGTGCGTCTATGTCGCCAACGCCGGCAAGGAGCTGCGTCAGAACGTCTTTGCCATTACGCAGGAGCTTCGCGCCGCAGGTATCGTGACCGAGGCCGACTATCAGGGTCGTTCGCTCAAGGCCCAGTTTAAGCAAGCCGATAAGGTAGGCGCCAAGCTCATCTTGGTCCTGGGTGGCGACGAGCTTGCCGCCGGCAAGGTCAAAGTGCGCGACATGCAGAGCCATGACGAGGTGCTCGCCGATCTGGACAACGTCGTCGAGGCGGTTCGCGAGCGCCTGTAGCGCATCTTTTTGAGCTTCGGGCCTGCTAACGTGCCCTGCTCATGGAGAGCGATTGTTACGGGGGTGTTTCGCTTTTATGCGGAATGCCCCCGTTTACGTATGCCGCCCACCGAGAAATACGACCATTTAGGGCAAAAACCTTTGCAATGCAGAAAATACTTTTGTGTGGTAAAGCGCAATCAGTGTCGAAAGTATTTCTCAAGCGCCTATAATGAATACCGCATGTTACGTGCATAGAAGGAGGAATGGGAGGAAACGTGGCTGAGAACCTAAGCAACCAGTCTGTACCCGAAGCCGCGGCGCGCGTCGCTGCCGTGGTCAACCGCCTCGTTAACCGAATCGGCTCGAATGCCGAGTCCAGGGAGCGTCTCGCCGAGATCGAGATCCCCGAGGAGCTGCGCGACAATCTGGCGCTGTTCTTGCGCCTGGAGCGCCGTGTGCTTAGCGAGTATGATCCCGAGATCGCGGACCTGTTCGACAAGATTTTGACAGCCGAGATTGTGGTCAATGCCGGCAACCCCGGTACCTGCGCTGCCGACGAAGCCGTCGACGAGCAGGGCGTGCCCACCGCCGACGAGCCCACTGCCGTGGCATTTCGTGAGGTCGTCGATTTGATCGACAGCCTGCCGCTCGATAAGCAGCAGGTCATCGTTCGCGCCTTTACGAGCTTTTTCCATCTGGCAAACCTGTCGGAGGAGAACTACCGTGTGGCGCAGCTGCGCGAGCGCGAGGCCGGCGCGTCGACCGATACCGAGGTCGATCCTGCCAACGAGCTTACCGTTGCCTATCACCAGCTGGTGAATGAGCTGGGTGTCGAGGGTGCCAACGAGCTGCTCGACAAGCTCGAGTTCCACCCTGTCTTTACCGCACATCCCACCGAGGCCCGTCGTAAGGCCGTCGAGGGCAAGATCCGCCGTATCTCCAACCTGCTGGAGGAGCGTCCGCGTCTGGGCGGCTCCGACCTGGTGGAGAACGAGCGCCATATGCTGCAGGAGATCGACGCCCTGGTGCGTACGAGCCCCATCGCGCTCAAGAAGCCCACGCCGGTCGAGGAAGCCGATACCATCATCGACATCTTCGATAACACGCTGTTCGACGTTATCCCCGTTATCTATCGTCGTTTTGACGATTGGGTGCTGGGCGACAAGGCCGGTACTGTGCCGCCGCTGTGCCCGGCGTTCTTCCATCCCGGCAGCTGGATCGGTTCCGACCGCGACGGTAACCCCAACGTCACCGCCAAGGTGAGCCGTGAGGTCGCCGCCAAGTACTTTACGCACATGGTGCTCAAGCTCGAGGACAAGTGCCGCCACATCGGCCGCAACCTCACGCTCGAGGCTACCTACAGCAAGCCGTCGGCCGAGCTCATTAACCTGTGGAACCATCAGGTCGAGATGAGCCCTCGTTACACGGCCCGCGCCGAGCTGATCTCCGAGCACGAGCCGCATCGCGCCGTCATGCTCGTCATGGCCGACCGCCTGAACGCCACCGTCCGTCGTATCACCGACACCATGTACCACAGCGCCGACGAGTTCCTGGATGACCTGCGCGTCGTCCAGCGTTCGCTGGCCGCCTGCGGTGCCGTCCGTGCTGCCTACGGCCCGGTCCAAACCATCATCTGGCAGGTCGAGTCCTTCGGCTTCCATATGGTCGAGATGGAGTTCCGTCAGCACTCCGTGGTGCATGCCCGCGCCCTTAAGGATATCCACGAGAACGGTATCCATGGCGACCTGCAGCCCATGACGCGCGAGGTCATCGATACCTTCCGCGCCATCGGTTCCATCCAAAAGCGCTACGGCAAGAAGATGGCGCACCGCTACATCATCTCGTTCACCAAGAGCGCCCAGCATGTGGCCGACGTCTTTGAGCTGGCGCACCTGTCCTTTGCACACGAGGAGGATGTCCCCGAGCTCGACGTGATCCCGCTGTTCGAGCAGCTCGAGGACCTCGAGGGCTGCGTCGACGTGCTCGACCAGATGCTCACGCTGCCCGTGGTGCAAAAGCGCCTTGCCCAGACCAACCGCCGCATGGAGGTCATGCTGGGCTATTCCGACTCCTCCAAGGATGCCGGTCCCACCACGGCCATGCTCGCGCTGCACTCAGCGCAGGAGCGCATCGCCAAGTGGGCAGAGAAGAACGATATCGACCTGGTGCTCATGCACGGTCGCGGCGGTGCCGTGGGCCGTGGCGGCGGCCCGGCCAACAAGGCCGTGCTGGCTCAGCCCAAGGGTTCGGTCAACTGCTTCTTTAAGCTCACCGAGCAGGGCGAGGTCATCTTTGCCCGTTACGGCAACCGCACGCTGGCTCAGCGCCATGTTGAGTCCGTTGCCGCTGCAACGCTTTTGCAGTCGGCCCCGAGTGTCGAGAAGACCAACACCGAGACCACGCAGAAGTTCTGGGATATGGCCGAGAAGCTCAACGCCGCAAGCCACGAGCGCTATCTGGACCTGCTGAACACCGAGGACTTTACGCCGTGGTTCTCGACCGTGACGCCGCTGACCGAGGTCGGTCTGCTGCCGATCGGCTCGCGTCCCGCCAAGCGCGGCTTGGGTGCCAAGTCCCTCGACGACCTGCGTACCATTCCTTGGATCTTCAGCTGGAGCCAGGCGCGCATCAATCTGGCCGCTTGGTACGGCCTGGGTACCGCCTGCGAGCAGTTTGGCGATCTGGACCAGCTTAAGGCTGCCTACCAGGAGTGGCCGTTCTTCCGCACGTTCATTGACAACATCGAGATGTCGATTGCCAAGACCGACCAGCGCATCGCCAAGATGTATCTGCACCTGGGCGATCGCCAGGATTTGTCCGAGAAGGTCTTCACCGAGATGCAGCTCACGCGTAAGTGGGTCCTTGCCATCGTCGGTGACGAGTGGCCGCTGCAGCGTCGCCGCGTGCTCGGCTGCGCCGTTCGTGTGCGCAACCCCTACGTCGACGCCCTGTCTATCGCCCAGGTCCGCGCCCTTCGCGAGGTGCGTATGAACCAGGACGAGATGGCCGAGGAGAAGAAGGCCGAGTACATGAGCCTGATTCTTTCGACTGTGACCGGCGTCTCGGCAGGATTGCAAAACACGGGGTAATCGATAGCCCTGTAGTCGTCCGGGTCCGCCATCAGTTTACTTTTAGGCACGTCCTCGGACATGCAAGAAGCCCTCGCTGCGCACTTCGTGCGGCGAGGGCTTCTTGCGTCCTGCGGAGTGTGCCTAAAAGTAAACTGATGGCGGACCCTGCGATGTCCGGTCTTCGGCGGATTACGGGCTGGGAAAAGCTGGCGCGCTTCGCGTCTTATCGATCGGGATTGAGATGCATTTGGCGCTTCTCGCCTTACGACTGTTGCGGCCGCGGTCCCGTTTGGGATTGCGGCCGTTTTGTTGTGGGTCAAATATGAACGTTGTGTTAATGACTCGGTGTACGGTGGAGTTTTTCGGTGAGCGGCGTATCCTTCCAACGGTTTATCTAGTGTGTCAGTTGAAAGGAAGAGGGCGCTCGTCATTGTTTGAATGTGAACTGCCGTTTGACCACAAGACGTTGCATCTGGAGCTTGAGGATAAGAACTTCGCGGGTGTGATGGAAGGTCATCAAAACGAGTTTAAGACCACGAAATCGCAGGAAGAGCTGGTAGAGGAGTCGCTTGCCAACCCTTATGGCTCGCCTTCGCTCGAGGAGCTTTGTGCTGGCAAGAAGGATATCGTCATCATTAGCTCCGATCATACGCGTCCCGTCCCCTCGCGTGTGACGATGCCTATTCTGCTGCATCACATCCATTCCGCTGCGCCCGAGGCTCGCGTGCGCATTCTGGTTGCTACGGGTATGCATCGTCCGTCGACGCACGAGGAGCTCGTCAACAAGTATGGCGAGGAGATCGTTGCCAACGAGGAAATCGTTATGCATGTCGCGACTGACGACAGCATGATGAAAAAGATCGGCACCCTGCCTTCTGGTGGCGAGTGCATCATCAACAAGATTGCTGCCGATTGCGATCTGCTGCTTGCCGAGGGCTTTATTGAGCCGCACTTCTTTGCTGGTTTCTCCGGTAGCCGCAAGTCCGTCCTGCCCGGCATTGCCAGCTACAAGACCATCATGTACAACCACAACGGTCAGTTTGTGAACGATTCCCACTCGCGTGCCGGCAACCTGTGCCACAACCACGTGAGCGAGGACATGTTCGCCGCTGCCGAGATGGCTCACCTTGCCTTTGTGCTGAACGTGGTGCTCAACGGCAAGCACGAGGTCATCGGCTCCTTTGCCGGCGATATCCACAAGGCGCACGAGGCCGGCTGCGAGTTCGTGAAGAGCCTTGCCGGCGTTGAGCCCGTCGAATGCGAGATCGCCATCACCACCAACGGCGGCTACCCGCTCGACCAGAACATCTACCAGGCCGTGAAGGGCATGTGCTCTGCCGAGGCCACGCTTCCCGAGGGCGGTGTGATCATCGACGTTGCCGGTTGCGCCGACGGTCACGGTGGCGAGGGCTTCTATCACAACATCGCCGACAACGATCCGGCAGAGTTTGAGCGCGCCTGCATCGACCGTCCTAAGGACGAGACCCTGCCCGACCAGTGGACGAGCCAGATTTTTGCCCGCATCCTGGCGCATCACCCTGTGATCATGGTTACCGACCTGTGCGATCACCAGATGATCAAGGATATGCACATGACGCCGGTCAACACTATCGAGGAGGCGCTCAAGCTCGCCTTTGAGATGAAGGGTGCCGATGCCAAGGTGGCCGTCATTCCTGATGGCCTGGGCGTTGTCGTCGCTCAGCACTAGTACGCGGCCTAAACGAATCGTTTATAACCGACAAGAAAGATAAGGTTTTATGCTTACCAAACTCCTCTGCGAATTCGGCGCAACGGCCCTCATGATCATCTTTGGCGTGGGCGTGCACTGCGATACCGTGCTTAAGGGCACCAAGTATCAGGGCTCCGGCCACATGTTTGCCATCACCACCTGGTCTTTTGGCATCTCGGTTGCTCTGTTTATCTTTGGCGGCGCCGTGTGCATGAACCCCGCCATGGTGCTTGCCCAGTGCATCGTCGGCCTGGTGCCGTGGAGCAGCTGCATCCCCTTCATGGTTGCTGATATGCTCGGCGGCTTTGCGGGTGCCGTGATCGCGTGGTTGATGTATGCCGATGAGTTCAAGGCTTCCGATGGTGTCATCGATCCCATTGCTCAGCGCAACATCTTCTCGACCAACCCCACCACCGAGGGCACCAACTATGCCCGCAACTTCTTCTGCGAGGCTATCTGCACCTTCGTGTTCATCAGCGCCATCCTTGCTGCTGCTAACCGTGCTGGCGAGAACGTTCTGATGCTCGCCATCTGCGTCGGTCTGATCGTTTGGGCTGTTGGCATGGGCATGGGCGGCATCACCGGCTTCGCCATGAACCAGGCTCGTGACCTTGGTCCTCGCATGGCCTATCAGGTGCTGCCGATCAAGAACAAGGCCGACAACAACTGGAAGTATGGCCTGCTTGTTCCTGGCATCGCGCCGTTTGTCGGTGCTGCTCTGGCCGCGCTGTTTGTGCATGGTTTCTTGGGCATGTTCTAGTCTGAGGCTACATAGTTGTCCGCTGGCCGCATGGGGTAACTTCCCAGCGCATCCTCGGACATGCAAAAAGGCTCGCTGCGCACTTCGTGCGGCGAGCCTTTTTGCGTCCTGCGGAATGCGCTGGGAAGTTACCCCATGCGGCCAGCTGCAGGGTCTTTGCTGCGCCCGAGCAAGCAACCCAACATATATATCTGAATTTGGATGTGATGGGCGCTTGGTTGTTGGGGGCGTTGAGATGAGAGCGATACTTTGGGAAGGGATGACGCCTTGGGAGGAGGCGTCTATCTGAAGAGGGGTTTTATGGCTGATAGGTAGTCTTTGGCTACGTCGGTTTTTTCTGCTTGGAAGTTGTGCCAGGCCCACCATTGGACCATTCCTACGAAGCTTGAGGCTATGTGGTGTAGTAGGAAGCTGCGGTCCATGGTGCCGGCGGGGCCGTTTGGGTCGGTAGGGACGGTTTCGGCTGCTCGGGCCATGATGGTCTTGCGGAGGCTGTCGGCGAAGACGCGTGAACCGGCGCCGGCTACCAGTGCCCGTACACCCTGACGGCGTTCCCAGAGGTTGTTGAGGATATGCTCGACCTGTACGAGCGGGTCGTCGAGGGGTGTACCGTCATCGTCGAGGGCATGGGTGCAGATATCGCGCACGAGTTCAGCGAGCAGGTCATCTTTGCTTTTGAAGAGGCCGTAGAACGTGGCCCGACCTACGTGGGCGCGAGCGATGATGTCGCCGACGGTGATCTTGCCGTAATCTTCCTCGCACAGGAGCTCGGAGAACGCCGCAACGATGGCGGCACGGCTTTTTGCCTTGCGGGCATCCATGGCTATGCGTCCGCGTGAACGAGCAGGCAGCGGAGCGTGCCGGAGCAACCCTCGTAGGGGCGTTTGCCGGCGCCGTAGCCGACGGCTTCGATGCGGTAGCGTGAGGGCAGTTGATCGGACGTGCGCAGCGCGGTGACGATGGCGGCGCCCGTCGGCGTCACGAGCTCGCCGGCGACCGGTGCAGGTGTGAGGGCGATATTGCCTGCCTGACATAGGTTGACGACAGCGGGGACGGGAATGGGCATGAGGCCGTGGGCACAGCGGATAGTTCCGTGGCCCTCGGAGAGCGACTCGACCACGATATCCTCAATGCCCAGGTCATCGAGGCAGATGGCGACAGAGCAGACGTCGACGATGGAGTCGACGGCGCCCACCTCGTGAAACAGGACGGTGTCGGGCGTTTTGCCGTGAGCCTTGGCCTCGGCATCAGCAAGTACGGAAAAAATGGCGAGGGCACGACGCTTGGCACCATCGCTTAGCTGTGAGCCGTCGATGATGGCGGTGACATCCGCCAAAGAACGGTGGTGATGGTGGGCGTGATGATGGTTCTCATGGCCATGCTCGTGGCAGTGCTCGTGTTCGTGCTCGCCATGGTCATGATGGTGGTGCTCATGCTCATGCTCGTGCGTGTGCTCGGCGGCTGCTTCGTTGCCGTAGAGCCAGGCCATATCGTGATCGTGGTTCTCGAGCTCCTCTGCAAGCTGGACGTCAAAGTCGCAGGCGTCGATGCCATGCTTGTTTACGCGCGTGACGGCGATCGTAAAGCCGTCGACCGGCAGCGTGGCGAGCTGTTCGCGCAGGTGTTCCTCGCTGGCGCCCAGGTCGAGTAGGGCTGCAACGGTCATATCGCCGCTGATGCCCGAGGTGCCGTCGATGATAAGCGTGTGCTGATGGTTGGACATGGAATGCTCCTTAACGGGCGCGGGATGTGCCGGCGCCCAGATGATTGATAAGACTTGCCTGGTAGGCGGCACCAAAGCCGTTGTCGATATTGACGACCGAAACGCCGCTGGCGCAGGAGTTGAGCATGGCGAGCAGCGCGGCTACGCCACCAAAACTCGCGCCGTACCCCACGCTGGTGGGAACGGCAATGACCGGACAGCTCACCAGGCCGCCGATAACGCTCGCCAGCGCGCCTTCCATGCCGGCAATGGCGATGACCACCTGAGCCTGGGCAAGCTCCTCGGCATGTGCGAGCAGGCGGTGCAGGCCGGCGACACCTACGTCGTAGAGGCGGTCGACCTCGTTGCCGTAGAACTCGGCCGTCAACGCGGCTTCCTCGGCGACGGGCAGGTCGCTCGTGCCGGCGCAGGCGACGACGATGCGTCCGTTGCCGGTAGGGGAGGGCTTGCCGCCCACGAGGGC
>DBGBLM010000079.1:0-4819 GCA_048448865.1 Collinsella sp. | reverse complement strand
TCGCCAACTGTCAACGCCCAATAACCAGTCTTTTTGGGGCGCGGCTATTTTGGCAACTTTTCGAACAGGCGATCCTCTCGATGATTTTTTATCCCCGTCCCAGAAAAATCATCGACGAACGCACTACTTTGCGCTGGTAAGAACACCGGTGGTGTCGAAGGCCGGGGTGAAGCTCTCGTCTACCGCGCCGCCCTCTTGCCAGAACATCGTCGTAAAACCCAGGTCGTCGGCATGGTCGAGCACCTGCTCGTACTCCTCACGCGTCACGGCGCGTGCCAGGTCGCCGCCCTGCTCGCGCATGAGCGCATTGGGCGTGTACTGGTTCATAACCGAGATCGGCACGTCGCCCACCGTCTGCCACACCAGGTCCAGCACGCGACACGAATCGTCTGCATGCCCCGGAAGCACCAGGTGACGCACGATCATGCCACGCTTCATAAGCCCGTCCTCGTCCACCAACTCTCCCCCGCGGCGCTCGATCTCGCGCGCCATCTGGGCCAGACCCGACACGGCCACACGCGGGTAATCCTTTATATGGGAGAGCGACTGCGCAAGCCCGGCATCGGCATATTTAAAGTCGGTGAGCCACACATCGACCAGGTCGCCCAGCGCCGCCACGGCACTCGCGCGCTCGTAACCACTCGTGTTGTAGACGATTGGGATAACCAGTCCGCGCGCCCGTGCCGCGGCAATCGCGGCAGGCAACAGGTGCGCATAGTGCGTCGCCGTCACCAAATTGATGTTGTTGGCACCCTGGTCCTGCAGTTCCAGCATAATCTCGACCAGGCGCTCAGGCGAAATCTCAAGGCCAAAATTGCCGGTCGAGATCTCGTGGTTCTGGCAGTAGATACATTTGAGCGAGCAGCCGCTAAAGAAGATCGTGCCCGAACCGGCCTCGCCCGAGATAGGCGGCTCCTCCCACATATGAAGCGCGGCGCGGGCCACCTTGAGCGTGTCGTTAGAACCGCAGACGCCGTGCGCGCCCTCATCGCGCGCCGCACCGCAACGGCGCGGACACAAATGGCAGGCGGGCGAAAAAAGTTCGGTCAACGACGTCGGCATAAAACCATGCTCCAAAACAACGATTCAGCAGCTCAAACGTAAAGGGATCAACCCCACAGACGGCTCGAGCCCAAGGCGCCGTAATCGTCCGACACGATTTTTGTAATGTCAAGACTGGAATCGATAAAGTGCCGCTTTATGATGTAGATATTCCGCCCCCCGCGGAGCAACTGGGTGAACCGTCGCGTTTATTTAGGGAGCCCACACAGTCGTACCTAGTACAGGTATCCTTCGTTGTTAAGGACGCTGGAACAGTCGATGAGGGCACCCACCTGTTTTAGGTGGGTTCATTTTCGTAACGTGGGGGGTGGTTTTCTTTTGCCGAAAATCACCATTACAGTCCATATGGATCCCCGCCGGCATCCCGACAAGCCATCGACAACATCCCAATATCTGGTAAGCGCGTGATTATCGCTGCGTGCAATTCCATGCACCCCCCTTGGTCGAGTATTATGGTTCGGCTATGCCCTTTGCGCATGGCGTTCTTCTGACCTTTTCCTTCGACGCTTGGCGGTTTTTAGATTCATGGCTTCATCCCCGAGCTACATACCGTACCTATGCGTGGCAGCGGCGGCCTTTATCACGACCTTCCTCACGGTACCCCTGGTCAAGCGCCTGGCAATCAAGCTCGACGCCGTCGACTATCCTTCTAAGCGCCGCATCAACACCAAGCCCATCCCGCGTTTGGGCGGAACGGCGGTGTTTTTGGGCCTGGTCGTCGCCTGCACTGTGCAAATCCTAGGCACCTGGTACCTGGGTTGGCCGCCCGTTTTGGTGCCCCACCCCCGTCTGCACATCAGCTACCCCATACTTGCGCTATCTTTTACCGTTATCTTTGCGACCGGCGCTATCGACGACGTCTTCCAGCTCACGCCCAAGCAAAAGCTGGCCGGACAGGTCCTCGCCGCGCTTATCGCCTGCATGGGCGGCCTGCGGATCGGCGTCATCGTCAACCCGTTTGCCCCCGGCGAGATCATGCTCGGATGGCTCGCCTACCCCATTACCGTGATCTATCTGGTGGCATTCACCAACATCATTAACCTCATCGACGGCCTCGACGGCTTGGCCACGGGCATCTGCGGAATCGCATCGTTCACCATGTTTTCGATGGCTGTTCTCTCGGGCCGCATCGACGCCGCCGCGCTCTCCATTGCGCTCTTTGGCGCCTGTCTGGCCTTTTTGCGCTACAACTTCAACCCCGCAAGCATCTTCTTGGGCGACTCGGGGTCGCTGCTTCTGGGCTTTGCGCTGGGCTCCATCTCGCTGCTCAACGTGAGCCGCACCGCCGCACTCACCTCGCTTATCATCCCGCTCATCGTTGCCGGCGTGCCCATCATCGACACGTTTAGCGCCATTGTGCGCCGCAAGCGCGCCCACATTAGCATCGGGCAGGCCGACAAAGGCCACATCCACCACCGCCTGATCCAAGAAGGCTACAACCAAAAACAGGCCGTGCTGCTCATCTATGCCTGGTGCATCATGCTTTCGGCCGGCGCCGCCGCGATTAACCAGGTCGAGGTGCCCATGCGTGTGCTCATCTTTACCGTGCTCGCCATTGGCTCGGCTGCCTTCGCCAAGCACCTGCACCTGTTTGAACCCGTGCTGCGCCACCATTACAACAAGCGCACGCACGAGGACGAGCTGGTCACCCCCGACGACCCCGCTTTTAAGCAGGAGGAGCAGGCAGCCGAGGAGCGCAAAGAAGAGCGCCACCACAAGCTCTAGGGCAAGCTGCCGAGGATGTACCAAGGCGTTGGCAGCCGTTCGCGCGAACGCCGCGGCGGACTTGAAAGCCGGCCCCTGGCAGTCCCTCACCCACTCACGCCCACCCCTCTCAATAAACACGCTATCATCAAAACCTGCGAACGAACGTTAGGAGCAATCATGCCAAACGAGAACAGCTACGAAGTCGCGCTGCAAAAGAGCAACGCCATTCGCGAGGGCCTGGCCAAGACGCCCGAGAAGTTCACCATGCTTACCGGCGACCGCCCCACCGGCCGTCTGCACCTGGGTCACTACTTTGGCACCCTCAAGGGCCGCGTGGAGCTGCAGAACATGGGCGCCAGAACCAACGTACTCATCGCCGACTACCAGGTCATCACCGACCGCGACACCACCGAGCACATCCAGGACAACGTGTACAACATGGTCATGGACTACCTTGCCTGCGGCATCGACCCCGACAAGACCATGATCTACGCGCACTCCGCCGTGCCCGCCGCCAACCAGCTCATGCTGCCGTTCCTGTCGCTGGTGTCCGAGGCCGAGCTGGCGCGCAACCCCACGGTCAAGGCCGAGATGGAGGCCTCGGGGCACGAGCTCACCGGCCTTCTGCTCACCTACCCGGTGCACCAGGCCTGCGACATCCTGTTCTGCAAGGGCAATGTGGTGCCCGTCGGCCGCGACCAGCTGCCGCACATCGAGCTCACCCGCACCATCGCCCGCCGCTTTAACAACCGCTACGGCAAGGTGTTCCCCGAGGTCGACGCACTGCTGTCCGAGACCCCGCTGCTGCCGGGCCTGGACGGTCGCAAGATGAGCAAGAGCTACGGCAACGCCATCAATATTTCGATGACCGCCGAGGAGACGGCCAAACGCATCAAGAAGAGCCAGACCGACTCCGAGCGCATGATCACATTCGATCCCGAGAACCGCCCCGGCGTGTCTGGCCTGCTTTCGACAGCCGCCATCTGCACCGGTCGCTCCGAGGTCGAGATTGCCGAGGAGATCGGTATGGGCGGCTCCGGCCAGCTCAAGAAGTACGTGACCGAGGCCGTCAACGAGTACTTCGCACCGATCCGCGAGCGTCGCCAGCGCTACGAGAACGATCTGGACTATGTGAAGGACGTCCTGCACGAGGGCAACCGTCGCGCCAACGAGATCGCCGATCAGACCCTGGCAGAGGTTCAGGACGCCATGGGCATGGTGTACTAGACCGATCTGCCGGCTTGAGCTTTCGATTGCTTTAGGGCGGGCGCTACGGCGTCCGCCTTTTTTGGAGCCGGACCGCTTCGGCTCCGTCCATCGCACTCCCCCGATAAACAGGAACAGGCCCGCCGGCAGTTAGTTGCCAGCGGGCCTGTTCCCGAAGTACACCGTTGAATCGCACAGAGGGGAGGAATGCGAATCAAACTCAACAGGGCAGGCTTTTTCATCGCCTATTGCCTGCTCCGTTGCTGAAACCAATATAGTTCACCGTGGTTTACTTTGCAGGATCAATTTCCGCCGCCATAGCTTCTCCATAAGTTAGCCCAAGTAAACTAAACCACCACAACGGAGACGGGCACCTGTGTGGTAGTTTTCGCCACGACAGAGCCGTTAGAGTCCGGCAAGCCAGCGACAGGCGGCCAAGTCGACGTGCATGTCGTCCTTAAACGCCACACCCTCCCCCATTAAGAGCTCGCGTTGAGTATCGGCCCCGCCAAAGGCAAAGCCCTCGCAAATGCGGGCGTCGGCAAATACCACGCGATGACAGGGAATTTGGCCAGGGCGTGGGTTGCTGTGCAGCGCATACCCCACGTACCGCGCACTTCGTGGACGACCGGCAAGCAGCGCCACCTGACCATACGTGGCGACCATCCCTTCGGGGGTCTGCTCGACCACCTCGTACACCCGTTCAAAAAAGCCCTCAGACGCCATTGCTCGCTCCCTTCCACCCTGAAAAGCATAAACCACCGCAAAGGGGACAGGCACCTTTGTGGTGGTTTATGGCAGGTCGGCTAGTTGGCGGGCTGGAAGAAGGCTACGGCTACGGCGC
>DBGBLM010000078.1:0-3993 GCA_048448865.1 Collinsella sp. | reverse complement strand
CTCACACGCGCCAAACGCATCCGTTATGCAGACGGACGGGCCGTGTGCTCCGACGACTCCTATTACCTAAGCTCACAGGTACCGGGGCTGACACCCGAGATTGTCAACGACTCGATCTATCGTTACCTCGAAGAAGACCTTGGCATTAAGATTGCCACGGGCAAACGCGATGTAACGATTGAGCATCCCACGCCCGAGGATGCACGCGTGCTCGATCTCGACGACTTTAACGCACTCGCCGTTGTACGCGGGCAGACCTACAACGCCGACGGTATCCTTATGGAATACACCGAGACAAAGCAGGTTCCCAGCTTCTTTTTACTCCACGAAACGGTCACCCGCCGCAATAACGGCAGCGAGACCCATCAGAGCAGTATGAGCTAACCATCTATTAGTTGCGGTGGAATAGTTCCTAGAATGGCCAGCTTAAGGGCAAAACAGGAACTATTCCACCGCAACTTTTTTGGCCGGCGGGGCAGCACCTGTCCCACCGGCCATCATTTACGCTCTTTAAGCTAGTCCGCGAGCTTTTCTACCTGGTCGAGCATCTTGTCGAGCTTGGCCTTTGCTTCGGCCTTGACCTTCTCAGCTTCTTCGTGAGCCTTCGCCTTCTGGGCGGCCTTTTCCTCGGCTTCGGGATCGACGACGACCAGATTGGACGCGTCGTGCTCAACAAGCTTGAGCGCATGCTCGGGACAAACCTTGACACAGGCACCGCAACCCAAACAATACGTGGATTCCAGTGCAAAGCGACCGCTTCCCACCAGATCGCAGGCGAACGTGGGGCATACATTGACGCACTCGCCGCACGACGTGCACTTGTCAAAATCGCACTCCGGCGTGCTCACCTGCATGTTCTGGGCAAGCTCGGGGTGGTTTTGCAATGTCGAGAGCACCAGCTGCCGCCCATGCGTGAGCGAACGGCGGCGCTTGGTCGTCGTGGTACCGCACATGGTGTTGAGCGTGCGCTCAAGCTGCGTGATCTGGTGACGGTGGGCCTTCAACTTCTGCGTCACCGAGGCCAGTGCCGCAGTCGCCGGATTGAGCTTGGTCACCGTCAGGCCCGTGGTGCGGGCGATCTTTTCCATGTACTCCTTGCGCTCGTACTCGCGGCGCTTATGGCATTTGAGGCTCTTGGGGTCGACCTCCAGGCCCATACCCGTGCCGGACCACTCCTCGGCCTTCGCAATCGCCTCGCCCAGAATGTCCTCACCGCCGGTGTTGCGGCATTTATCGCACACACCCAACGGCAGGTACACACTCACGTTGGGATAGTCGGCCAGTACCGAGAACCAGGTCTCGGCCGTAATATCGCCCACGCAGGCAACGACGACTTCGTTCTCACGCGGCATGCGCTTGAGGGCGCGCGTGCAGGTGACGTAGGCGGTCTCGTGGCTCGTAGCAGCAGAGACGATATCGTCATACAGGTTTTTGGGCGCCAGGCGCGGCGAGATGATCGCCTCGGTCGGACAGGCAGCGGCGCACAGACCGCACTTGCGACAGGAGTCGAGGATCTCGATGGCGTCTTCCTCGACCTCGATAGCGTTGACCGGGCACACGTCCATGCACGCGGTGCAGCCGCTCTTTTCGTTTTTGCAGGTCAAGCACGGAATGGTGTTGCCGCGCGGACGCTCCTTGTAGTCGGCAGGATTCCACTGCGGTGCCGATGGATCGAGTGCATCGGTCACGCCACCAAGCGGGTTTTTAAGAAAGTCGAAACCCTTGCTGATCTCGATAATGTCATCAAACAGATCGTGTTCCTGCGCCATGCGCGGCCCCTCCCTGAGCAGTGCAAACAAGCAAGAGATAATGATACGCTATCGACCCACACCTCGGGCAAATTACACGCGGAGCATCTTTGCGGCAAATAGCCTATGGCCTATCGCCGCCTCGATTGCACAAGGTCAATCAAGCGCCAAACTATGCCTCGCACATGAGCTGCACGAGCTTTTGTTTGGTCACCTTGGCCTGCTCGTTGGCCATATTACGCTCATTTCTAAAGACCGCATTTGCAACACCCTGCAAATCGGCATCGGAAATCTCGCTGCACGGACCGTCCATCGAAGCCGCCGTGGGGCATACGCACAACGGCGGCTCGGCATAAAACGCAACGGCCTTGGCGATATCGAGCATCTTGCCGCCGCCAATACCCACTACCATGTCGCAATACTCGGCCTGGGCTTCCTTAGCCATTTCGACAACGGCCTCTTCCGTACACGGACCGTCATAAATCTTAAAGAACGGCTCGCTTAGATCTTCGTCCAGAAATCCATCGACGATCTGCCTGCACAGCCGATCCTCGGTGCCCTGGTCAAACAAGACATAGGCAGCGCAGCCCAACCATGACAAATACCTGCCTTGACGCGACAGTTCGCCCGGCCCCTGAACATACCGGCCGGGACCGCCGTAAACCATAGGAAGCGCCATACGAGAATCCGCCCTTCATCAAACAACGATTGGTGCAAAGTAACCTTGCCACTTTGCACCATAGCAAAAAGGGGCAAAGCCATCTGTTGGCTTTGCCCCTTCCTTAGCTTGATTTACTCATCCATGAGATAGTAGTGACCCAGTGCGTCTGCACCCAGAATGGCGTTTGCGACCATCTCGGGCGTCACCTCAAACGGCATGTTGCACATGGTGTCATCGGGCGCGCAGGCGGCCTCGGCAACAATCATGGCCTGCGCGCGCGTAAGCTCGGAAACGCCAAGTTCCTTCATCGTGACCGGCAGACCCAGCTCAATGCAGAAGCCCAAGACTTCCTCGAGCTTCTCGGTCGGGGCATCCTCGAGTACCAGCTGGACGATAGTGCCAAAGGCGACCTTCTCGCCGTGATACATGCTGTGGCACTCGGGCAGCATCGTCAGACCATTGTGGATGGCATGAGCAGCAGCAAGGCCCGAGCTCTCAAAGCCAATGCCCGAAAGCAGCGTATTGGCCTCGATGATGTGCTCGACGGCGGGCGTGAGCGCACCCTTCTCCAGCGCGACCTTGGCCTTGACGCCATCGGCCATAAGCGTCTCGTAGCAGAGCTTGGCGAGCGCCAGGCCGGCCATGCCGCCCTTGCCGCCAGCGCAGGTGCCACCGTCGGCATCGTGCGTCGCCTGGGCCTCGAAATAGGTTGCGAGCGCATCGCCCATACCGGAAACCGTCAGGCGCACCGGGCTCGCCGCGATAACCGTCGTATCCATCAGGACGATATTGGGGTTTGCCTTAAGGAAGAGGTACTTATCGAACTGGCCGTCATCGGTGTAAAGCACCGAAAGTGCCGAGCACGGTGCATCGGTCGAGGCAATGGTGGGGCAAATGATAACCGGGGACTCCAGGTAATAGGCGACGGCCTTCGCGGTGTCGAGGATCTTGCCGCCACCGACGCCGACGATGATGTCGCAACCGTTGTCGCGAGCGAGCGCAACCAGGCGATCGACCTCGCCCTTGGAGCACTCGCCGTTAAAGTCCTCAAACAGCAGCTCGGCCTTGGCCTCGGCAAAGCCGCCCTCGATCTTGGCACCGACGCGCTTCTTGCCCGAAGGCGTCACGATGACGAGGGCCTTAGCGCCGAGCGGCTCGACATAGGAGCCGAGCTTGGCGAGCTCGTCCGGACCCTGGATGTACTTGCTGGGGCTATTGAAAATTGCAGCCATAACTATCCCATTCTCTAAAAAAGAAAGGGGCTCCGTACGGATACGTGCGGAGCCCCTCGTTACGATAACAAGAGTCGATTAGAAATCGATGTCGGTGTCGTAGTAGCAGGCCTTGAGGATCTTCTCGAAGTCGGCAGCCTTGGTCTCACGCGGGTTCTCGGGCGTGCAGGCGTCCTGCTCGGCGTTCGCGGCGATCTCGGGCAGCTTGGCGAGGAACTCCTCCTCGGAAACCATCTGCGGGTTCTCGGCGTCGACCTTCACGCCACCATTCGCGTAATCCTTGATGGACTGCGGAATGTTGAGCTGGTCGTTGAGGTCGCGGATCTTCTGGACGAGTGCGGCGATGAGCTCC
>DBGBLM010000077.1:0-2704 GCA_048448865.1 Collinsella sp. | reverse complement strand
CGCCATAGACCGACTTGCCGTCAACCTTGACCTCAATCCACGCGGTCTTTCCCTTGGCAACGGAGACTTTGACCTTCGTGACCTCGTTCTCTTCCTTCTTGGCCGTCGTCTTGGTAGCGTCCGAATCAGTCGACTCATCCGTCGCCTCATCGGTGTCAACGTCCTCGTCGACCGTTTCGGTCTTCTTAGAAGACTTCTTGGTCGTCATCTTGGTAGCAGTGGGCGTCTCGGGCGTGTTCTCGGGCGCCGAAGATGCGCAGCCGCGCAGAAGCACCACGATGAGCACAATCAACAGCAGCGCAACGGCACCGATGCCGGCGTAGACGATACGCGGATCGAGCCCGTTGTTTTGAGGAGTACGTGATCCGCCGCGTCCACGACCGGAACTGCTGCGGCCGCCTCCCTGAGGCATACGACCACGATTGCTATCGGAACGGCCGCGATAGCCACCCTGGCCCTGAAGGCTGCGCTGACCCGAGCGGGGCGCAAGTTCACCGCGGCCTTGATAGCCACGCTGGCCCGAACGCGGAGCCGAAGAGCGCTGGCCATACGGCTGTGATTGAGAGCGAAGACGCGGCGTCACCTGCGTGGTATCGGCATCCGCATAGCCACCGCGAGAGCGTCCCGTAGAGGCACCACGGTAACCGCGATCGGAATAGCCGCCGTCGCCGTAGCCGGCACGAGGGTCACGCGCCACGCCTCGGGCAGCGGGAAGTGCACGGTCCTCGGGCATCGGCGTACTGCGGAACCGGTCACGCTGTGAGCGAATCTCCTCGCCCGAACCCGTCTCGGTAATATAACCGGCCTGCTGAGGACGCTGTCCATAGCGGGTCGAACGACCGCCCTGAACCATCAGGAAGCGCCCGTTATCGACCGAGGAACGCGAATTGACGTAGCCGGCGGCGTCCTGAAAACGACCGCCCTGCTGCGACGTCTCGCGTTCGTATGCCATCAGATCGTCAAAGTAGGCATTGACGACCTCGCGCGGATTGAGGCCCAAAAAGCGAGCATAGCTCGAAATCATGCCCTGCGCATAGCCGCGCGGCGGCATCGAAGCAAAGTTACCGGTCTCGAAAAACTCGATGATCTGCGGCCTGATTTTGATGGTGTTGGCGACTTGCTGAATGGAAAGGCCCATTCGGCGACGCTGCTCAAGCAGCATGTCACCAAAGCGTGCAGCCATCAGAATCCTCCAAACTCACGATCTTCACGTGCCATCTCGGCGTCGACAGACTCCAGCGCGGCAAGCCCCTCCTCGTCCAACAGGACCTCGCGCGGCTTGGAACCGTCGGGCGGGCCGACGACACCCTTTTCTTCCAGCATATCCATAATACGCCCGGCACGCGCATAGCCAACCTTCAGACGACGTTGCAGGCCAGATGTGGAGCCAAGCTGCGATTCCACCACAATATGGGCGGCTTCCCAAATGAGCGGATCATCGTCTTGCGGCTCGGCGACTCCGGTGCGGACAATGCCGCCGCCACCCGCCATGGACATGGAAGCGGGCGCCACGGCAGACAGGATCTCCTCGTGGTAATCGGGCTCGCTCTGCGACTTGACGAACTCGACAATCTCGTTGATTTCGTCGTCCGAGACAAAGCAGCCTTGGATACGGCGAGGCTTGCCCCAGTCGACCTTGGAGAACAGCATGTCGCCCAAACCGGTGAGCTTTTCGGCACCCATCTGGTCGATGATGACGCGCGAGTCGATGCCCGTGGCGACGTTAAAGGCGATGCGGTTGGTAATGTTGGCCTTGATGAGGCCCGTCACCACGTTGGAACTGGGGCGCTGCGTGGCCACGATAAGGTGGATACCGGCGGCACGGCCCAGCTGGGCGATACGCACAATCGACGCCTCGACATCCTTACCGGCGACCATCATCAGGTCCGAAAGCTCGTCAATGATGATGACCAGGTAGGGCATCTTTTGCGGCGGGTTGTCGTAATGCTCAAACTCGCCGGCGGCCTGCTTTTCTTTGTAGGTCGAGATCTTACGCACGTTAAGGCGCTCGAAGACCTTCAGGCGACGCTCCATCTCGGACACGGCCCATTGCAGAGCGCTCGCGGCCTGCTTGGGCTCGGTCACCACGGGGACATAGAGATGCGGGAGACCGTTATAGCCCGCAAGCTCGACGCGCTTGGGGTCGACCATGATCAGGCGAACATCCTCGGGAAGGGCGCGCATGAGCAGGGTCGTGATGATGGAATTGATCATCACCGACTTACCGGAACCTGTGGTACCGGCAATAAGCAGGTGGGGCATCTTGGCGAGGTCGGCGACAACCGGCGTGCCCTCGGCATCGCGGCCGATAGCCAGCTCGAGCGGACCGCCCTTCACATAGGGCAGCACGTCGCCCAAATTGACGTTTTGGCGCTTGCGATTGGGAATCTCGATGCCCACGAGCGAGGTGCCGGGGATCGGGGCAAAGATACGCACCGACTGGGCAGCGAGCGAAAGCGCGATATCGTCCTCGAGGCTCGAGATCTTACTCACGCGCTCGCCCTCGCCGGGCTGAAGCTTAAAGGTCGTAACCGTGGGGCCGGCGATCCAGCCGACCACGCGGGCACTGCGGCCAAACTCAAGCAAGGTGGATTGCAGCGACTCGGCAGTCTGTTCCAGCTCCTTGTCAGATGACGCGGAGGACGCCGACTGCGGGTTGGCGTGCAGGATCTCGAGCGGCGGAAGCTTGAGGCCGTCCTCTTCT
>DBGBLM010000076.1:0-15826 GCA_048448865.1 Collinsella sp. | reverse complement strand
AACAAGGCCGATGCCGCGGCGGAACACGGCGACGAGCAGGTGCTCATCTGGCGCCGTTCCTTCGATGTCTGCCCGCCGGCGCTCGAGCCGGGCGACGAGCGCGACCCCCACACCCAGGAGCAATACCGCGATGTCGCGCCCGATCAGCTGCCCTACACCGAGTGCCTCAAGGATACGATTGCCCGCGCCTGGCCTTATTTCGAAGACGAGATTCGCCCCCTGATGCTCGCCGGCAAGCGCGTGCTCGTCGCCGCACACGGCAACTCCCTGCGCTCGCTCGTCATGAAGTTCGAGCACCTCACGCCCGAGGAAATCCTCAAGGTCAACATCCCCACCGGCGTGCCGCTCGTTTACACCTTCGACACCGATTTCAACGTCCTCGACAAGCGCTACATCGGCGACCCGGCAACCATCGCCGCTAAGATCGATGCCGTTGCAAATCAGGGCAAGGCGCACAAGTAGCCCAAACCTAAACCCAGGGCGTGGCGCCGCGCAACCCAAGCGCAGCGCCACGCCACCCCAACGTAGGAACCAGCCATGCTCAACCATCTCAAACAACACTTTGGCTCCCGGCGCACCGGTGGTCACGGAGGCCTAGACATTGCGCGGCATGTCGGCCCCGGGCTGCTCGTGACCGTCGGCTTTATCGACCCGGGCAACTGGGCCTCCAATATGGCCGCGGGCTCGCAGTTTGGCTACGCACTGCTGTGGATCGTCACGCTGTCCACAATTATGCTCATTGTGCTGCAGCACAACGCGGCACACCTGGGTATCGCCACGGGCGCCTGTCTTGCCGAGGCCACGACACGTTACCTTCCCCGCTTCGTTGGGCGCACGGTGCTTGCCAGCGCCTATCTCGCGACCATCGCCACCGCCATGGCCGAAGTCCTGGGCGGTGCGATCGCGCTCCAGATGCTCTTTGGGCTGCCCGTGCGCGCGGGCTGCGTCATCGTGGCGACAGTATCGATGGCGATGCTCATGACGAACTCCTACAAGCGTGCCGAGCGATGGATCATCGCCTTCGTGGGCGTGGTAGGACTCTCGTTTTTGGCCGAGCTTGCACTAGTCAACGTCAACTGGCCGCAAGCCGCCACAAGCTGGATCACACCCCGTATGCCCACCGGCTCGGCCGCGATTATCGTTAGTGTCCTGGGTGCGGTCGTTATGCCCCACAACCTCTTTCTACACTCCGAGGTCATCCACTCCATGCACTTCGAAGGCCAAGGCGAGCAGGTTATCGAGGAACGTCTGCGCTACGAGCTCTTCGACACGCTCTTTTCGATGGGCGTGGGCTGGGCGATCAACTCGGTCATGGTCATCCTGGCCGCAACGACCTTCTTTGCGCACGGCATTGTCGTAGACGACCTCGCCGTCGCAGCGGACACGCTCTCCCCCATTCTGGGCCCGGCAAGCTCGACCATCTTTGCGGTAGCACTGCTGTTTGCGGGCATATCAAGTAGTGTGACGGCGGGCATGGCGGCGGGCACCATCACCGCGGGCATGTTCGACGAGGAATACGACATCCACGACCGGCACTCATCGATTGGAGTGGCGGTCTGTTTCGTCGGCGCAGTGGCGGCGTGCCTGATCGTCCCGAATCCTTTTGAGGGTCTCATCTGGAGTCAGGCGCTGCTGTCGCTTCAGTTGCCGATTACGGTCTTTGTGCTCATACGACTCACCAGTTCGCCCCGCGTTATGGGCAAATACGCCAACTCGCGCCCGCTCAACGCGCTGCTCGTAGGGATCGGCGTCATCGTGACGATTCTCGACATCGTGCTGCTAACGGGGATGTAATTGGGATGGCTTGGCTGTCATGGTATAACGTCTCAATCTGTAACACGTAAGGCCGTTTTAAACCGTCAGATAAATCAAAAGGGTCCCAGCCGGAATATCCAGCTGGGACCCTTGGACAGAGCTCTGTATGGCTAATCGCCGTGTGTCTACGAGCTACTCCTCGACAAGCTCAAACTCATCGGGACCAACGCCGCACACCGGGCACACGTAATCCTCGGGCAGCTCGGGCGTGTCGACCTCAACCTCGTAACCGCAAACGGTGCACACAAACTTATACGTCTTCTTCTCCTCAGCCATGATGTTCTCCTCTCGAACGTGACTGCTGGTGTACTTACTTATTAGTATATATTCTCAATAACATAATGCAAGTATTTTTAGAACATTTCTAGCCTTGATACGACGAGGCTTTGGGCGGCGTCTTGCCCTTTAGCACCTTGTGATAGTAGTCGTACGTCAGCGGCGTCTCGTCGCTCAGGCGCTCGGCATCCTCGACCTCGCCAATAAACAGCAGATGCGTGCCCACATCCACAGTGTCGATCAAACGGCAGCTAAACAGGGCCGCCGCGTACTCAGGCACATAGGGCATGCCCAGAGCCGTCTCGCGGGTCTCGTATTTGGCAAACTTGTCATAATCGCTGCTGGTGCGGAACCCAAAGTTACCGATGTAGAGCATGTCGGCGGTCTGATCGATCACGGTCAGCGCGAACGCTTTGGCCGATGCGATGACGCCCGAGGTGACATTGTCCTTGTTCACGGCAACCGAAATACGCGGCGGCATGGACGTCACCTGCACCGCAGTGTTGATGACGCAGCCGGCGCGCAACCCGTCTGCCGCAGCGCTCACCACGTACAGACCGCTCGGCATGGTAAAGAACGCAGTTTTGTCCATAACGATCACTCCCCTAGCTCGGGTTGGAACCTCATGAATGTATGTACCCACAAAAAAGGCGGCACCCATAACGGACGCCGCCTTTAAGACATATGTGTCAGAACAGTAAGAAAGATGAGACGCCCGCAGTTGCGGTGAAATAGGGACTGAATAGCCCCTCAAACAGGAAAACAGTCCGTATTCCACCGCAACTTATACAGAGTGCCTAGCGGTTGCGTTCCTTGAGGGCGCGGTCGATCTCGCGTTGGACATCACGCTTGGCCATGTCCTCGCGCTTGTCGTAGAGCTTCTTGCCGCGACCCAGACCCAGCAGCAGCTTTACGCGGCCGTCGGTATTAAAGTAGAGTTCCAACGGAACCAGCGCATAACCACGGTTGCGAAGTTTGCCGTCAAGAAAGTCGATCTCCTTGCGGTGCAGCAGCAGACGACGCCGACGGTCGGGATCGCGATTCCACACGCCACCATGGCTATAAGGGTGGATATGCAGGCCGACGAGCCAGCACTCCCCGCCGCGGATCAGCGCGAAGGTATCGGTGATCTGGCAGGCGCGCTCGCGAATCGACTTGACCTCGGTGCCGCTCAGCTCAATACCGCACTCAAACGTCTCATCGATAAAGTACTCGTGATGTGCCGAGCGATTCTTGGAAATGAGTTTGCGCTCGCGCTTACTGGGCATCGCCGGTCTCCTTGGCTCCATCGGCGTTTGAGCCCGCAGTCTCGCGCTTTGCCTTGCGCTCGGCATTGAGCTCGGCATCGCTCTCGCGCACCAGTTTGATAATCGCCGCGCAGGCCTCCTCGCCCACCAAGTCGCGAGCACGTACCGTCAGGCGCGTCGCCTCCTGCTTGTCGCCGTCGCTTGCAGCATCGGTCGCGCACATAATCAGGCAGATGGCAATCTCGGCCGAAGGCGAGGTCGGCACGCCTTGCAGGGCCAATTCACCCATCACGTGGTCGTCGCTCTCATCAGCGGCATCCGGATAGGTGGTATGGATCTTGTTGAGCAGGCGCGTCGTATGCGCATCGTTGGGCGCCAGGCGCAGCGCCAGACGCGCGCAGCCCACGGCAGCCGAAACGTTCTCGGTCTCGGGCTCCAAGAAGTACTGGCCTAGATTGGCGTAAGCGCGGGCGGCGCACTTGCCATCGCTTGCACGCTCCAGCACCGAGAACGAGAGCGATGCCCATTCCTGCTTGTCCTCGAGTGCGCGGAACAGCTCGGCCAAATCCAAGCGATAGTTGCAGTTCATGGGGTCCCAACGCACAGCCTGCATCAGGGCATTACGAGCGCTCACATAATCCTGCTGGCGAATGTAGGCAAAAGCCATATCAGAGTACAGGCGGTCAAACGGCACCTCGACCTGCACGAGCTCGCGCGGATCCTTCTCCACGCGGCGATAGGCCAAGCGCTCAAACTTGCTATCGAAGCTAAAGTATTGGCGCTTCTCCTCCGTCTTGCACTCAGCGTCGATATACTCCTCGGCGAGCTCCACCAGACGCTCCAGCAGCGGCGTCGCCGTAGCCAGGTCGCCCTGCGCCAGATAGTTCTCGGCATACGTGATGTCTTGCAAGCTGATGGGCAGATCCATGGCTACTCCTCGATCTGAGCGAAACACGGCAGGCGCCGTATATACGGTCAATACACAAAACCCGGGTCTCTTACGAGGCCCGGGCGTTCAGTTTTGGTAGCCCGTACCAGATTCGAACTGGTGATCTCCGCCTTGAGAGGGCGGCGTCCTAAACCGCTAGACGAACGGGCCATATGTAGCAAATGCAATGGCTGGGATGGAGGGAGTCGAACCCCCATTGACGGAACCAGAATCCGCTGTCCTGCCATTAGACGACATCCCAATGACTGCATCGCTGCGCTCGGCTGTGCCTTTGCGCAAGAAAGAAATATACGGGAAGTCTCGCCGTGACGCAAGCCCCAATTTTGACTTTTTTGAAATTCAGTCAAATTGGCCTAATTTAGTCCAACCCGTGAAGGACCTGTGAAGCCGACCGCTGTACACGAAGGGCAAAACGCCGCGAGCGGTAGCCGTCAACCGTTGGCAGATTCTACCGTGAAAACGATAGCACCAGGCAACACAATCGAAGTATCAATGATCGCGTAGATATCGAGGCGCCATGGACGAAGAGCTTGATTACCTATGGGAGACCCTGGGCCTTGAGATCACTGCCGACCTTTGGCCCGAACGGGACAAAATCCATCCCACACTGCGCCCCGCCATTACTGTGGTGCAGGCAAAATACCGCCGTGCATCCTTTTTGATCATGCGGATGTCATGGCACGCGGGACTCCCCGACCTTAAGCGAATCCAGGCAAGCCTCGTCGAGTTGTCCGGCATGCCAACCGTCATATCCGAGGCGCACCTGGAGCAGCGCCAGCGCGAGCGACTGCAACAGCAGCGGATTCCCTTTATCTGCCCCGGCGTTCAGGCATATCTGCCCTTTATGGACGAGGAGTACTGGAGTGGCAAGCCCAACAAGCACGTAAAAGTCTACGATCCGCACGAATGGGCACAGCTGGCGGACTGACTGAGGCAGGCCCGCCGGCGGAAAGTGCGTCCCACCCTGAGCACTCAAAACGGGTCGCACTTTCCGCAGCCGCTACAGCAACGCCTCGGCCCAAGCCGCTTCCCTAAAGCCGGGAATCGCAAAGTCGTCGCCCACCAGCAGCGGACGCTTGACCAGCATGCCGTCGGTCGCCAGCAGCTCGTAGCACTCCCGATCCGTCATGCCCGCATCCAGACGCGCCTTCAGGCCCAGCTCTCGATATTTCATGCCCGACGAATTAAAGAAGCGCCGCACCGGCAGCCCCGAACGAGCAATCCAGGTCGCAAGCTCATCAGCCGTGGGATTGTCCAAAACGATATCGCGATCGATATACTCTACCCCATGTTCGTCCAGCCATGCCTTGGCCTTCTTACAGGTCGAGCACTTGGGATATTCAACAAACAGTACAGTCATGGGAATCCTCCGAATATAGATCGGCCAACGCAGGCACACGCCACACGAGGCGCCTTCGTATGATGGGCCAATTGTAGCCCGCGGGTCACACGTTAAACGAACCGTACCCCGAATCCGCGCTTGATAAACGGCAGCAGTTCCATTGCCTCGGGCGTGATATGGCCCGCAACGTTCATGCGCTCGTCACCGGGAAGATCGACCCGCGCAATCTCAAGCTCGCCTTCGTAGCGCCCATATCCGCTATTGCTCACAGCGATCGACCCCGCCTTTCGCGGCAGGCCGGCTCCGGAATCCGTCGGCACGGAATCCGGCTTAAGCGTCGTACGTGACTCCTGAGACCTAAAGATGAGGACGCTCGAGTCGGGCCGGTCGTGATGAATCTGCCCGCGCACATAGGCATAACCGGGCTCAAGTTCGCATTGCAGGTCCACGTATCCGGCGGAAACTTGAGCAAACTGCGCCCAGCCCGCATCGGATAGATCGGGGTCGCCGACCAACACAATGTCGCAATCGGCGCCATGTGCAAGCTCAAGCATATTGAGAGCAACCTTTGACGCGCGACCGCGCTGCGCCTCGACCGTCGGCAGTCCCTCGAAAACCGGCCCGCGAACGTTAGCATCACCCGGCACAAAAGCCATGATTTCGAATCCAAGCGCCGCAAGACGAAGATTCACCCGAGCAATGTCCTCCAGAGCTAAACCGGTATAAGGCTTGGGGTAAAAATTGTGGCAGGCGGCAAAACGAGTCACATCGGCGCCGGCTTCACGCCACGATGCGATTTCATCAGAACTCACCGTCGATGCATTGACCACAATGCGAAATACACCGGACAGCTCCGCGACCCGCTGGGCGCTAAAGCCATAGTCCAAACGAAGGTATTCCAACCCCAGATCGCGCAGGTCCTCGATACGCTCAAGCCCGAGTAAATCGCACGTACGCGGCCCCACATCGGCAATGAACGCAATGCCGCGGGCGGAAAGCAGCGAAAGCACATGACGGACCTTATCGGCATACGCCGCTCCCCCATCCTCGGGAATATGCAGCGAGGTGAACGCATAGCGCGCACCCGCCGCGGCACCACGTTCAATCGTCCGCTCAATATCCTGCAAAGGGCTGGAAAGATAAATTGAAATACCCGTTTTCACGCTTCAAAGCTCCTTTAAAAAAGGCCGGCGGAGCAGCTAGCCCCGCCGGCACAACCATAACATCAAGAAATCTGCCGCGCGCCGCGAACCCCGAGCAACACGGCTCGCGATATCAAACTACTCGCCAAAGAACTCGTTGATCTTCTGCTCGTCGACGCCAAAGAACCACGTCAGGACAAAGCCGGCGGCATAGGCAAGCAACATAGCGGCAACGTAGCCGAGCTGCTGGCCAGGAACGACGATCAGCAGGCCAAACAGACCGGAAACGCCCTGAGAAACCGTGCCGATGTGAAGCAGCGCCGCGAGCGCGCCGCCAAATCCGGCACCCAGGCAGGCCGTCACAAACGGACGAACGAGCGGCAGCGTAACAGCATACATCAGAGGCTCGCCCACACCCAGGATTCCAACGGGAATGGACTCTGCGACGTACTTCTTGAGCTTGGCGTTCTTGGTCTTAAAGTACAGCGCCAAACCGGCACCGACCTGGCCGCCGCCAGCCATCATAAGGATGGGAAGCAGGTAATTGATACCCTTGGTAGCGCCGTCGGGATCGTTGAGCATAGCGTGGATCGGCGTGAGCGCCTGATGCAGGCCGACGGACACCAGCGGCAAGAAGCCTGCCGACAGGATATAGCCGCCCAGGACGCCCAGCTTCTCGAAGATAAAGGTCAAAACGCTAAAGATGGCAGTCGTCAGCCATGCGCCAACCGGCTGGATGACGAGCATCAGAGCAAAGGCGCCGATGATGAGCACCAGCAGCGGGGACAAGAACGTGTCGAGTGCGTTGGGCATAATCTTGCGAATCTGACGCTCCATCCAGGCAAAAAATGCGCCAGCGATGAGAGCCGCGATCATGCCGCCCGCTGCGGGGTTGTACTGCGCATTGGTGAGCGGCAGCAGAATGGCAGTGGCAGGATCAGCCGCGCCAGGCGCAAGCAGGGGCATGGCACTGTTGGCGATACACATCATGCCGGCGATGCCGCCCAGCGCAGCAGAGCCACCAAACTCACGTGCCGCGTTATAGCCCACCAAGATGGGCAGATAGGCAAACAGGGCCCAGCCCATGGAACGAATGCCCTGGTACCACCACTCGCCTGCAAGCGCGCCTGCCGTCGAAACGTTAATGACGTTGCAGATACCGTTGATGAGGCCAGCCGCAATGATGCCGGGAAGCAGGGCGACGAAGACATTGGAAATCTTCTTGAGGAAGGCCTGAACCGGCTTGGACTCGTACTTGGCCTTCTGCGCGGCCTTGTTTGTGGCCGCAGCGTCAACCACGCTCTCGTCGGCAACGCCTTTCGCAAGGCCAGTGAGCTTGGAGAACTCCTCGAGCACCTTATTCACCTTGCCCGGACCCAGCACGATCTGCATCGTGTCGTCCTCGACCAGGCCCATCACGCCGTCGAGTGCCTTAATGCCCTCCGTGTCGACGTTGCCCGTGTCTTTGACGGTCACGCGCAGGCGCGTCATGCACGCCGCGTTTGCCAGCACGTTGTCTTTACCGCCCAAAAGGTCCAGCAGCTTTTGAGCCAGCTCTTTGTTCGTCATAACTCCTCCTTGTATTGGGTATCTCGTCTGGATGTCATCTCAGCTCACGCCGCGCACCTATTGGGCGTCGGCATTGCTCTTCTCATGGCCACTCACCGCAGCACGGACATGGCCTCGCGCCCGCTCAAGAGCTATCGCAGCCTGCTCGGCATCGAAGTCCAGCAGTACCGAGACAATAGCGGTTTTTACGTGGCCGCCGGCATCTGCAAGCGCCTGAACAGCGCGCTCGCGCGTGCAGCCGGTCGCCTCCATCACGATGTTCTGCCCGCGCACCACCAGTTTCTCGTTCGTCTGCTGCACATCGACCATCAGGTTTTGGTATACCTTGCCGATCTTGACCATGGCACCGGTCGAAATCATGTTGAGAATGAGCTTTTGAACCGTTCCCGCCTTGAGCCTCGTTGAGCCGGTCAGCACCTCGGGACCGGGCACGGGCTCAATGGCAAGATCTGCGCTTTCCCCGATCTTCGACCCTTGGTTGCAGGCAATTGCAATGGTCTTGCACCCAGTTGCCTTGGCGTACACAAGGCCGCCCACCACATAAGGAGTACGACCGCTTGCCGCCAGGCCAACGACAAGATCCTTGTCCGAGAGTCCACGCTCCCGCAGGTCGTTCGCGCCAAGCTCATCGCTATCTTCGGCACCTTCGACAGCCTTGATAAACGCCGTCTCGCCTCCGGCAATGAGCCCGACAATCAGATCGGGTGACACGCCAAACGTGGGCGGACACTCCGAAGCGTCGAGTACGCCCAGACGACCGCTGGTGCCTGCGCCCATGTAAAAGACGCGCCCGCCGCGCTCGAGTGTCTCAGCAGCCCAGTCGATTGCTGTGGCAACCTGGGGCAACACTTTCGTGACCGACTGGACGGCACGAAGATCCTCATCGTTCATCGTCGTGACGATTTGCAGCGATGTCATCGTATCAAGGTCCATTGACCTTTGATTACGCTGTTCGGTCGTGAATTTTGTTAAATCGAGCATTTCATTCACCTCATCTTTCCTGTTTCTCGATGTAGTTTTGCTTAATGACATGCGTCGCCCGTTCGTAGTCGCTGGCAACGTAAGCAGCGTACAGGGCATCGACAACCATAAGCTGGGCCATACGCGAAGCCATGGCACCGCTGCGGACCAAGGGTTCACTCGCAGCGACGCCGAGCACGGCATCGGCCATGGTGGCAAGCTTGGATGATCCATCTACTTTGGTAACGGCCACGACGGGACAGTTGTGGCGTTGAGCCTCGGCGGTGCAGTCCAGCACCTCTTGCGTCAAGCCCGAGTAGCTAAAGGCGATTGCCATATCGCCCTCATGCATGTTCTTGGCACACAAGAGCTGATCATGCCAGTCGTCGTACAGATGGCACTCTTTGTCGACACGCATGAGCTTTTGCGCCAGATCGTGCGCGACCAAACGGGAGGCACCAATACCGAACAGATCGACCGCGCGTGCCCGCTTAAGACGGGCCGCGCATCGCTCCAAGACGGTGTAATCGAGCGTTCGCGCCGTCGCCTCGATCGTACGCACGTTGCTTTTCATCACCTTCCCCACGATACGTTCGACGCTGTCGTCCATGGAGATGTCCTCGAGGGCTACGTCTTTCTTGTCACCTAAGAGCGCCAGCTCGGCAATCAGTTCGCGCTGGAACTCCTTGTAGCCCGCAAAACCCAAACGCTTGCAAAAGCGCAAAATGCTCGAGGGCGAGGAGAACGTGACATCGGCAAGACCGCGGACGGACAGCCCGACCACCTCGTGCGGATGAGCGCTTACATATGCGATGACATTGCGTTCCGCCGGGCTCGCGCTGAGCTCACGCTCGCGAAGCCGCAAAAGCAATCCGTTTGCCATCTCAAACACCTCCGTTGAGAAGAATTAAAGACCAACGAACGATTCGTACCGGATACAAACAGCTTTTGCGGTACATTGTGCCGCATCGTGGCGCACAAAGGGCGAGCGTTCTACCGCTCGCCCCTCAAATCCGACCGCTCGGAAATACGCGCGACACAAAATAATTCAACAAGGTCGCATTATCAGAAACGGGTTTGTTACCGGCTAGCGCCTCGCATGGGCACCGATCGGCCGAGTCGCATGGCGCACCAACGCCGCCGCCAGCAATACCAACAGCATGGCGGTGACATAGCCCGCAGCGTCGAATCCTAAATCGATAACGTCGAAATGCCTTCCGGGAACAAAGATCTTATGCACCTGATCGCCAACGGAGCAGGCGGCGCAAAAGAGCAATACGGGCACGCAACGGGAGCATACGCTCCACGGACGCCTGGAAAAGCAAACCACGACCACGGAGGCGAACAATCCGACGAAGAAAAACTCTACGGTATGGGCAACGCGACGGACGTTTGTGCCCACCCACATGCGAATGGAAGCAAGTCGGCCAGACCGGACATTCGAGGCAGTCGAATCGGCGCCCCCGGTCATTCCGTACTCCGTCTGGGCTTCACCCGTGGCATCGACAGCCTGAACGCCCGTAGCCTGGCCCTCCACCACACGCGCGGTGGACTCGCTCAGCAACGACGTCTCCACCGCATTTTGCTCCGTCAGCACCCAGATGCCCGCCAGCGTTGCAGCGAACAGAACGATCGCGGTCAAACCGATTATTTGTTTTACTCGCGCCAAGGGCCAACCTCCTTTTTTGAATATCAGCGAGTGTAGCCCCAAATGGCATCGTCACCGTATCAAAATTTGAATCGCAACAGGAAGCGACAAAGCGACGCAAACCCCCTACCCCGCCTCGCGCATCCAGCGATCGAACGTCCCCACGCACACGCCCAGGCACTTTGCTGCCTGGCTGCGGGTAATATCGCCTGCCTCATAGCTATCGCGCACCAGCTCAAACTGAGGAGGGCACGGCTTGCGAGGTCGACCGAAACGGACCCCTCGCGCCCGCGCCGCTGCAATTCCCTCCGCTTGGCGCCGATGGATATTCTCGCGCTCCACCTGCGCCACGTAGCTCAGCAGTTGCAGCACAATATCGGCAATCAGGACGTTGGTCACATCCGGCGCGCCGCTGGCCCTAGCGCGCGTGTCAAGCAATGGCATGTCCAACACCACAATGGCAACCCCGAGTTCCTTGGTAATGCGTCGCCATTCCTCAAGAATCTCGGAGTAATTACGGCCAAGTCGGTCGATAGAAAGCACCACCAGCACGTCCCCGTCTCCCAGGACGTGCAGCAGCTCGCGATAACGCGGTCGATCGAAGTCCTTGCCGCTCGCATGGTCGGCATAAATATTCGCCGAGCCCACGCCATAGGCGCCCAGCGCATCCAGCTGCCGATTCAGATTCTGATCGCGCGAACTCACCCGCGCATAACCGTACACCGTCGCCATCTCATCCCCGCTTTCTTGTAAACCTGCCAAAAGGGACAGGTTTATTTTGGTAGGTTTTACCTCTCAAACAGCAGGTAAGCGGGCGGCCGAGCAGACGGCAAGGTAGTCACGATTCAAATGCGGAGGGCGGTCCCGAAAGGCCGCCCTCCGCTCCCCCACCATGAGTCGGGATTTGGCTAATGGATAAGCTTAAAGTCCAAGTGCCCACGCGTGGTATTGACGCGCGAGACCTCGACAATCACGCGCTGACCCAGTTCATAGCGAGTCCCCGTGTCGGCGCCCGTCAGCGTAAGCGCGTCCTCGTCAAACTCGAACCACTCGTTGCCCAGGCTCTTGATCGAAACCAAGCCTTCGACCTGCGTTAGGTCCAAGCGCACAAAGAGGCCCATGCTGCTAACCCACGAGACGGTTCCGGCATAGCGCTCGCCCAGACGGTCCTCATAGTACTGGGCAATCTTGATCTTTTGCGTCGCATGGCTGGCGGCATCTGCCGCGCGCTCGGCATCGCTGCATGCGCGGCAGATCTGCGGCAGAATGCGCGGCAGCGACTCGCGCCCCTTGCCGATCAGCCGCGGCGTACGGACCAAGGCGTCCTTGCCGCCGAGCCGCTCGTAGGCCAGCTGCAGCTTGAGTACGCGATGCACCACCAGGTCGGGGTAGCGACGGATGGGACTCGTAAAGTGACAGTAGCACGGCGCGGCGAGCGCAAAGTGGCCCTCGTTGCGCGGCTTGTACAGCGCGCGCTGCATGCTGCGCAGAAGCAGCGTGTTAACGAGCGGTGCGTTGGCCGTACCAGCGGCAGCATCGACTGCAGCCTGCAGCTCATCGGGGCTCCCCAGGGCAATACCGGCAGCACGGCGATCGTCGATGATGCCTAGCTGCGCCAGCGCAACGGCGGCACCGTGCAGGCTATCGGGGCTCGGATCCTCATGCACGCGATAGCAGGCCTCGATATCACGGTCTGCCAGCCACTCTGCAACGCACTCGTTGGCGAGCAGCATAGCTTCCTCGATAAGCGACGTGGCACACGAACGCTCACGCGCCACAATCTGCACGGGCACTCCGTCCTCATCCAACAGAGCACGAATCTCGGCCGTGTCAAAATCGACCGAGCCGCGGGCGCGACGGATACGACGGCGGAGTTCGGCGAGTTCGTTAGCGGCGACAAGGAAATCGCCGAGGTCGACGTTGTAGCCGCGGGCGGCCTCCTCGCACGCAAGACCGCGCTCAAGCGCCTCCTCGCGCGAGGTCTCGGCAGCCGCAACATCCTCGGCTGCACCCTCCAGCACCGAATACTCAACCGCGCCGGCACGCACCAGCAGCGCCTCGGCGCCGTCATAGTCCATACGCACACGCGAGCGAATCACGCTGGGGTACGGATCGTAATGCCGCACGCGACCCTGTGCATCGAGCTCAATGTCAACGGTAAACGCAAGACGGTCCTCGTCAGGGCGAAGCGAGCACAGGTCACAGGACAGGCGTTCGGGCAGCATGGGAAGCACGCGATCGGCCAGATACACCGATGTCGTACGATGGCGAGCCTCAAGATCGATATGCCCGTCCCAAGCCACATAGTGTGAAACGTCGGCGATATGCACACCCAGCTTGTAGCCACCCTCGGGCGTGCGCTCCAGCGAAATGGCGTCGTCAAAGTCGCGCGCGTCGACTGGGTCGATCGTGATGACAAAGCGGTCGCGCAGATCGCGGCGGAGCGGGTCCTTAAGCGCCGCGGACACATCGAGCGAAAGCCCCTCGGCCTCGTCTAGCGCGGCCTCGGGATAGCTATCGGTATAGCCGTAACGCGCCATCACATATTGAACGCCCAAATCGGGCGCGTCATCTCCGCCAATGCGGCGTTCGATCGTCACGGTACCCGATTCCAGGCGCGTCGGGTAGGTCAAAATGCGCGCGACAACAGCATCACCCGGGTGGACACCCAGGCGATCCGCCGAGGTATCCTCGGGCAGAATGAAGAAGTCGGCCTTCAGACGCGAATCGAGCGGCTCGATCACACCGAGCGGACCGGCGGTCTGGTACGTGCCCACCACGCTTATGGCTGCACGCTCAACCACGCTTTCGATCACGGCGCGCCGCTCACCGTGCGGGCTGTTCTTAATGCTCACGGCAACGGTATCGCCATCCATGATCTCGCGCTTACCGCGGCCCATGACCTTGTAGTCGCCGTTTTCGGTTACAACGTAGGCGCTATGCTCATGGAGCTGCACGCGCCCGGTCAGGCTCGGACGGCGTTCGCTGCGCACCGGCCCGCGCTGATTGCGAGCTCCACGCTTATGCTTGTTATTGCGCCCCATGGCGCCTCCTAACTATCGATTGCGAACTCCAAAGAGTCTACCCAAATGATTCGCTTTCCTGCCGTCCCCTAGGGATCAAAAAACGGGCCGCCCCATAAGAGACGACCCGTTGGAAGGGATGAATTCCAAGCATGCCTACACGCGCAGGTAGCGGCGCATGGCGATGGCAGAACCAAAGAGACCGATAATCACGCCGACCAGAATCAGCGCAGCATAGGTCACCAGGTAGTACTGCATCGGCAGGGCAAACGACATCCAGCCGATGCTCTCCTGCAGACGCGGGATCATCAGATTGCGCAGCAGCTCCAGAACGCCGATGGAAAGCAGCGAGCCCAAAATGGCCTGCAGCACGCCCTCGGTGATAAACGGGCCACGAATGAAGCCGTTGCTGGCGCCGACCAGACGCATAATCGCAATCTCACGACGACGCGCCGTGATGGACAGGCGAATCGTGTTGTTGATGAAGATGAATGCGATAAAGGTCAGAAGACCAACGAGCACCACGGCGGCGATGCGGATGTAGTTGGTCACCTGGAACAGGCGGCTCACTTCCTCCTGGCCGTACAGCACGCTCGCGTTGACGTCGCCGTCATCCGCGATCTTCTGGAAATCGGCATCCTTCTTGAGCTTCTCTGCCGTGCTCTCGACCTTGGACGGATCGTCCATCTCAATAGCGAAGGAAGCCGGCAGCGGGTTCTGACCATCGAGCGCGCTCATGGTGGCGTCGGCGTTGCCCGACATCTTGCTCGTATACTCGGCCAGCGCGTCGTCCTTGTCCTTATAGGTCACGGACTTGACGTTATTCCACGTCTTAAGCTCGGCCTCAAAAGCCTGAACATCGGCCTGATCAGCGTCATCACTAATGAACGCGTTGATGACAACCTGATCCTCGACGGTGCCGATCACGGAGTTCAGCATCGCGGAGCCCATGATGAACAGGCCGATGATAAACAGCGAAAGGAAGATCGTGATGACGGCGCCGAGCGAGGTAGTCCAGTTACGGAAGAAGTGGCTGATTGCCTCTTTGAAGGAGTAGCCCACGTTAGTTGGTGCCATAGTTGCCGTAACCTCCCCTCTCCTGGTCGCGGATGACGTGGCCGCCCTCGAGGGCGATCACGCGACGGTGCATGCTATCGACCATCTCGCGGTCGTGCGTGGCGACGATCACGGTGGTGCCGGTGCGGTTAATACGCTCAAGCAGCTTCATGATGCCCAGCGAGATCGCCGGGTCGAGGTTGCCCGTGGGCTCGTCGCAGATCAGCAGCGGCGGACGGTTGACCATAGCACGGGCGACGGCAACGCGCTGCTGCTCGCCACCGGAAAGCTGGTCGGGCAGCGAGTCCATCTGATCGGCCAGGCCGACCAGACGCAGCACCTCGGGCACCTGGCTACGAATGACGCCCTTGGGCTTGCCGATGCACTGCAGGGCAAACGCCACGTTTTCGTAGGCGGTCTTTTGCGGCAGAAGCTTAAAGTCCTGGAACACGGCGCCAATCTGGCGGCGCAGGAACGGAACCTTGCGGTTCTTGATCTTCATGAGGTCCTGACCGGCAACCAGGATGCGGCCGCTCGTCGGCTTGACGTCACGGTTGAGCGTCGACAGCAGCGTGGTCTTACCCGAGCCGGAGTGACCGACCAGGAAGACGAACTCGCCCGGATAGATCTCGATGTTGATGTCGTCGAGTGCAGGCTTGTTGGGCTGTGCCGGATAGATCTTGGTGACATGCTCCATAAGGATGACGGGCTCGACACCGGCCTGCTTGGCCATCTTCTTGCGGCTGGCCTGCGGATCGATGGGCGCAAACACCGACGTAAAATCGGGGTTGTTGAGCGC
>DBGBLM010000075.1:0-9995 GCA_048448865.1 Collinsella sp. | reverse complement strand
AACTGCTGTTTTATGCTTTAAAACGATTTAAAGCAAATTTGATTTTCAATTTCGAGCATTCTCGTGAAATTCAAGTCAAAAAAAAGGTATATTAGGCGAGTGGTTAGTTTGTGGGCCTCAACGGCGGGCGCTGTAGCTTGCGGGGGCCTTACGAAAGGAGACACAATGGCAGTAAAGGTTGCTATTAACGGCTTCGGTCGCATCGGTCGTCTGGCCTTCCGTCAGATGTTCGGTCATGAGGGCTCCGAGATCGTCGCTATCAACGACCTCACCTCTCCCGATATGCTCGCTTACCTGCTGAAGTACGACTCCACGCAGGGCAACTATGCTCGCGATCACGAGGTCGTCGCCGGTGAGGATTCCATCACCGTTGATGGCAAGACCATCAAGATCTACAAGGAGGCCGACGCCAACAACCTTCCTTGGGGCGACCTCGACGTCGACGTCGTTCTCGAGTGCACTGGCTTCTACACCAGCAAGGCTAAGGCTCAGGCCCACATCAACGCTGGTGCCAAGAAGGTCGTCATCTCCGCTCCGGCCGGCAACGATCTGCCCACCATCGTGTACAACGTCAACCATGAGACGCTGACCGCTGAGGACAACATCATCTCCGCTGCTTCCTGCACCACCAACTGCCTCGCCCCGATGGCCAAGGGTCTGAACGACTTCGCTCCCATCGTGTCCGGCATCATGACCACCATTCACGCCTGGACTGGCGACCAGATGCCGCTCGACGGCCCGCAGCGCAAGGGCAACAAGCGTCGTAGCCGCGCCTGCGCCGTCAACATCGTCCCCAACACCACCGGTGCTGCCAAGGCTATCGGCCTGGTTCTCCCCGAGCTCAACGGTAAGCTCATCGGTGCCGCCCAGCGCGTCCCGACGCCGACCGGCTCCCTCACCAACCTCTACGCTGTCGTTGACAAGAAGGTTACCGCCGACGAGGTCAACGCCGCTATGAAGGCCTACGCTGCCACCATCTCCGAGACCTTCGCTTACAACGAGGACGACATCGTCTCCACCGATATCATCGGCGAGACCCATGGCTCCATCTTCGACGCCACTCAGACCATGTGCTCTGACCTCGGCAACGGCCAGACCCTCGTTCAGGTTACCTCTTGGTACGACAACGAGAACTCCTACACCTCTCAGATGGTCCGCACCATCAAGTACTTCGAGAAGTTCGTTGCTTAATTTGGCTTTTAGCGAATAGCTCGTTGAGCGTCTAAAAAAGGGCGCGGCCTTATAGGGCTTACACCCTAAGGTCGCGCCCTTTTTATAAGAAATCGTCTGCCGTAATGGGAGGCAGACACGTACGAAAGGTAGAAGCAAACATGGCCTTTACCAAGAAGACCGTCCGCGACATCGATGTCGACGGCAAGCGCGTTCTCGTCCGCGTTGACTTCAACGTGCCTATCAAGGATGGCGTCGTTGGCGACACCACCCGTATCAAGGCTGCCCTGCCCACCATCAACTATCTCGTTGAGCACAATGCTCGCGTTATCCTCATGAGCCACCTTGGCCGTCCTGAGGGCACCGGCTTCCAGCCCGAGCTTTCCCTCGAGCCCGTCGCTAAGAAGCTCGCCGAGCTCTCTGGTCTCGATGTTGCTTTTGTCGCCGACACTTATGGCGAGAAGGCCGCCGAGGCCGTCGCCGCCGTCGAGCCGGGCAAGGTCCTCGTTCTCGAGAACGTCCGTTTTGACAAGCGTGAGAAGAAGAACGATCCCGAGATCGCCAAGACCCTCGCTTCCTATGGCGACGTCTTCGTCCTCGACGCCTTCGGTACCGCTCACCGCGCCCAGGGTTCCGTCGTGGGTCCCGCCGCTTACCTGCCCGCAGTCGCTGGCTTCCTTCTGGAGAAGGAGGTCGACACGCTGACCGGTATCTTCGCCGAGCCCGAGCGTCCCTTCGTCGCCATCGTCGGCGGTTCCAAGGTTTCCTCCAAGATCGGCGTTCTCGATCACCTTATCGACTCCGCCGACACCCTGATTATCGGTGGCGGCATGGCTTATACCTTCTTCCTGGCTCAGGGCATGACCGTCGGTCAGTCCCTCAAGGAAGAGGACTGGGTCGAGCGCGCTGGCGAGATGCTCAAGAAGGCCGAGGAGAAGGGCGTCAAGATCCTGCTCCCCATCGACAACCGTGTTGCCGACCACTTTGGCGAGGACGCTGTCCCCGAGGTTGTCGCTTCCGACGCTATCCCCGACGACCGTGAGGGCATGGACATCGGCCCCAAGACCGAGGAGCTCTACGCCGAGGCCGTCAAGGGCGCCAAGACCGTATTCTGGAATGGCCCCATGGGCGTCTTTGAGTTCGACAACTTCGCTCACGGCACCCAGGCTATCGCCGAGGCTGTCGCCGAGGCTGATTGCACCTCGATCATCGGTGGTGGCGATTCCGTCGCAGCCGTCAACAAGTTTAACCTGGCCGACAAGATGAGCTGGATCTCCACCGGCGGTGGCGCTTCCATGGAGCTCGTCGAGGGTAAGGCCCTGCCCGGAGTGGAGGCGCTTCTCGATGCCTAATCGCACCCTTCTTATCGCTGGTAACTGGAAGATGAACAACGACGTCGCCGAGGCTGCCAAGCTTGCCGACGAGCTGGCCCAGGCTCTGCCCGAGGTGCCGGCTGGCGTCGAGGTGCTCGTCTGCCCTCCGACCATCGACATTACTACGGTTCATGACCGCATTCAGGCTGCCCCCATCGCCCTCGGTGCACAGAACGTGTACTGGGAGGCCAAGGGTGCCTTCACCGGTGAGTCTTCTTGCGACATGCTCAAGTCCGCTGGCTGCACCTACTGCATCATCGGTCACTCCGAGCGTCGCGACTACTTCCACGAGACCGACGAGGACCAGAACAAGAAGGCTAAGGCTCTCGTTGCCGCCGGTCTTGTTCCCGTCTTCTGCTGCGGCGAGTCCCTTGAGGTCCGCGAGGCTGGCACCTATGTCGAGCACGTCGTGAACCAGGTCAAGGCTGGCCTTGCTGGCCTTGAGATCACCTGCCCCAAGCAGGTCGTCGTCGCCTACGAGCCCATCTGGGCCATCGGCACCGGCAAGACCGCTACCGCCGAGGACGCTCAGGAGGTCTGCGGCGCTATCCGTGAGACCCTCAAGGAGATGTTCGGCGAGGAGCTCGCCAACGGCATCCGCGTTCTCTACGGCGGTTCCGCCAAGCCCGGCAACATTGCCGAGCTCGTCGCCAAGCCCGACGTTGACGGCGCCCTCGTGGGCGGCGCTTCGCTCAAGGCTGCCGACTTCGCCTCTATGGTCGTCAAGGCAGGCGAGTAGGACATATGGCACAGCGTCATCTTCCTGCACTCCTAATCATCATGGATGGTTGCGGCCTTGCTCCGGCCGATGGCGAGAACGCCGTCGCTGCCGCCAAGACGCCCTTCCTCGATAGCCTGTACGAGAAGTATCCTCACACCACGCTCGGTGCTTCGGGCGAGGACGTGGGCCTTCCCGACGGCCAGATGGGCAACTCCGAGGTGGGTCACCTCAACATCGGTGCCGGCCGCATCGTGTTTCAGGAGCTTTCGCGCATCAATAACGCCATCAAGGACGGCTCCATCGCCAAGAACGAGGTTTTCGTCAAGGCTATGGATGACGTCAAGGCCGAGGGCAAGGCCCTGCACCTCATGGGCCTCATGAGCCCCGGCGGTGTTCATTCTCACATGAACCATGTCGAGGCCCTGGTCAAGATGGCTGCCCAGCATGGCATTAAGACCGTTCGCGTTCACGCCTTTATGGATGGCCGCGACGTCGATCCGCAGTCCGGTGCCGGCTACATGAGCGAGTTCTGCGCCTTCCTGGCCAAGATCTCCGAGGAGACTGGTTGCGACGCTCGCGTTGCTACCGTCTCGGGCCGTTATTGGGCCATGGACCGCGACAACCGTTGGGAGCGCATCGAGCGCGCCTACGATGTCATGGTCAATGCGTCCGATGCCGATACCGACCCCGTTGCCGGTATCAAGGCCTACTACGAGAAGGATCCGCGCGGCGATGAGTTCGTTGAGCCGTTCGCTGCCCACAACGAGGGCATCCACGAGGGCGACGCGGCCATCTTCTTCAACTTCCGTCCCGACCGCGCTCGTCAGATGACCCGCGTGTTCACGGACAAGGAGTTCGACGGCTTTGAGCGCGAGCAGATCAAGCTCTCGCACTTTGTGACGATGACCGAATACGATCCGACGTTTGACGTCGAGGTCGCCTTCCCCAAGACGTTCCCCGAGAACGTCCTGGCCGACGTTATCGCAGCCAATGGCCTGAAGCAGCTGCACACCGCCGAGACCGAGAAGTACGCCCACGTGACGTTCTTCCTTAACGGCGGCATCGAGGAGCCCAAGGAGGGCGAGGAGCGCGTGCTCGTCGCTTCCCCCAAGGTTGCTACCTACGATTTGCAGCCCGAGATGAGCGCTCCCGAGGTTACCGAGAAGCTCGTCGCTGCCATCAACGAGGACCGCGCTGATTTCTACATCGTGAACTTCGCGAACTGCGACATGGTTGGTCACACCGGTGTCTTCGACGCGGCCGTTAAGGCCGTCGAGGCTGTTGACGATGCCCTGTCCAAGGTTGTCCCGGCGATTCTCGCTAAGGGCGGCTTTGCGCTGATTACCGCCGACCACGGCAACGCCGATCACATGTTTGACGTTGCTTCCGACGGTTCCAAGCATCCGTTTACGGCTCACACCACCAACCGCGTGCCGTTCATCATCGTTGATGAGAAGGCACAGCTCACCGGTATCGAGGACGGTCGACTTTCCGATATCGCCCCGACTATGCTCACCATGGCTGGTCTGGAGCCTTCCGCCGAGATGACGGGCCGCGTGCTCGCGACCGAGGCCTAAGAGAAAACGCCAAGCGTTTCTTTGCAAGGGGGTTGACCATATTCGGGCAACCCCCCTTTTTTGGTATTTCTGCCATTTCTACCTCGTCCCCAAATGGCAGGTGGGGAGTGTCGGGGGTTGTGGTACAGTACTGGAGTTTGAATTGTTCTATTAAGGAGCTTCTCTATGGGTCCGTTTCAGATTCTGCTGTTTGTAGTTTGGGCTGTCTCTGCCGTGGCGCTGACGATTCTCGTCCTGATGCATTCCGGTAAGGGCACCGGCGTTTCGGATATGATTGCCAGCTCGCTGTATAACTCCAGCTCTGCCACGGGCGTTATGGAGCAGAACCTTGACCGCCTGACCGTCATCATGGCTGTCGTGTTTGCCGTGTGCGTCGTGCTGTGCATGTTCTTCTTCCCGCAGGGCATCGTGGGCTACTAAGCACGAGCCGCATAAAATAATTGAAAAGGGTTCCGCATGTACGGGGCCCTTTTTGTTTACAGACTTGTAACAGAGCCAGAATATCACCACATACTGCGCCCAACTAAAGAAATTCTCGACCGTTAACCGGAATTAGCCCCAAACCGTGCATAAAATGCGCTACTGTATTGAAAACGTTGGCCTGTTGTGCATAACCAGCCATAGCAACGGGCGGCGTTTCGATAGTTCGGATCGGATTGTCTCGACATATGTCCGACTGAACGTTTCTTTGTCCTATCTCATAAGGAGGATGGCATGGCTGATTCTATGTTCCACCAGCCCGTTATGGGTCGTCGAGCCTTTGTCGGCGGTACCCTTGCTGCGAGCTCCATGGCTTTTCTTGCCGCATGCGGCAAGAAGGGCGGCGACGCTTCCGGTTCTGAGTCCGGTTCGACGCTGAACTTCTACATCAATAACCCGGTCTGCATCGACCCCTACAATGTCCAGGAGGACCAGGGCACTCAGGTCGAGTACCAGCTCTTTGACGCTCTGACCTCTTATGACGCCGAGAAGGGCGAGATCGTTCCGCTGGCTTGCGAGTCCTTCGAGGCCAACGACGACGCCACCGAGTTTACCTTCAAGATCAAGAAGGCCAAGTTCCACAACGGTGATGACGTTACCTCCAAGTCCTTCAAGCTCGGTTGGGAGCGTCTGGTCAGCACCAAGTCCGCTGTCGCTAAAGAGTATGGTCCTTCCGAGGTCTCCTATCACCTTTCCATGGTCGAGGGCTATGACGATCTGCTTGCCGGTAACACTACTGAGCTCAGCGGTGTTACCTGCCCTGACGATGAGACCCTCGTCGTCAAGCTGACTTCCGCTTACGCCGACTTCCCCTTCGTCGCCTCTCATCCGGCTCTGTCCCCGGTTCCCGAGTGCGCCGAGTCCGATGTCAAGAGCTTCTACCTTGCCCCGATCGGTAACGGCCCGTTCATGATGGACGGCAAATGGGAGGATGGTCAGGAGATCAACCTCAAGAAGTTCGACGATTACTATGGCGACAAGGCCAAAATCGATGGCATCCACTTCCAGGTCATCAAGGACGTGGAGACCGCTTACAAGGAGTTCCAGGCCGGTAACCTTGACATCTGCGACGTTCCCGTTGCTCAGATCGACGCCGCCAAGAAGGATCGCGGCGAGTCCAAGGACGGCTACACCATGGGCGACGGCGAGCGCATGCTGCTCGGCGCCGAGCCTTCCACCTACTACCTGACCTGCAACACCACGGCCGAGCCGTTCAACAACGCCGATCTGCGTAAGGGTATCTCCCTGGCCATCAACCGTGAGGCCATCTGCAAGACCATCTTCAAGGGTACCCGCACCCCCGCTGACGGCATTGTTCCTCCGGGCATCGATGGCTACAAGGAGGGCGCATGGGAGTTCTGCGCCTACGACGTCGACAAGGCTAACGAGTACCTCGACAAGGTTGCTCCCGCTGACGCCAACGGTGATCGTGGCATTAACGTGACTCTGTCCTACAACCAGGACGGTGGCCACAAGGAGATCATGGAGTCCATCATCGGTGACCTTGCCAAGGTTGGCATTACCGCCGTCTCCGATACCCCCGAGTGGTCTGCCCTGCTCGAGCAGTACCAGAACCTCAACTATCAGTTCGGTCGTCTGGGCTGGATTGCCGACTACCCGATCATGGACAACTTCCTGTATCCGCTGTTCCACTCCGACTCCCTCGGTGGCGACAACCGTTCTGGTTACAACAACCCCGAGTTCGACGCCAAGGTCGACGAGGCCCGTACCACGATTGACGACGAAGAGCGCGTCGCTAAGATGCAGGAGGCCGACGCAATGGTCGCTGCTGACTGCCCGGTCATCCCGCTGATGTTCTACACGCACACCATCGCCGGCTCCGATCGCATCAAGTACCTCTATGTCGATCCGCAGAAGCACGCCGATCTGGGTACCGCTGAGCTCGCCTAAGAGTTTTGCAACTTCCGTGAGGGTCAAGTATTTACGTAGACCTCATGGGAAACATACAGTTCTCCCTAACCTGGGGTAAACTGGCTGATGGTAATTTTGGGATGCCGGTCTGGCGATCGGCATCCCATTTAAGTTAATCCCTAGATAGGGGAGTGGTATGGGTAAGTACATCGTTAAACGTGTGCTTCAGTTCATCCCGGTATTTTTGGGCGTTACGCTGATTCTGTTCGCCCTCCAGAATATCGTGCCGGGAGATCCGATCAAGCTGATCGGTGGAGACAAGGCTCTGTCCCCCGAGGTGGAGCTTCAGCTTCGCGTCCGCTATCACCTGGTCCAATCGGACGAGGACGGCAACGCGATCCTTGACGAGAACGGCGACCCCGTTCAAACGTCGCTCGTGGACCGTTACTTGTATTACATGAACGGCCTGCTTCATGGCGATCTGGGTAATTCCTATCAGCGCAAGCTGCCGGTTACGGAAATCTTTGCCCAGAAGTATCCGTACACGGTCAAACTTGCCGCGTGCGCCATCGTACTCGAGGCAATCATGGGTATCGGTGCGGGTATCATTTCGGCGGTAAAGCGTTATTCCTTCTGGGATATTTTGGTAACGCTCACCACGTCGATCCTCGTTGCCGTCCCGGCCTTCTGGCTCGGTATGTTGCTGCAGCTGTTCTTTGGCGTCATTCTCAAGGACGCCACGGGCGGTGCATTCTCCATGCCGATCTCGGGTGCCGGTGGTTCCAGTTCTCAGTATCAGGATTGGATGCACTATGTGCTTCCGACCATTACGCTGGCTTCGGTTTCGACCGCTTATGCCGCCCGCATTATGCGCTCGCAGCTGCTTGACGTCATGAGCCAGGATTACATCCGTACGGCAAAGGCCAAGGGTCTCTCCAATCGCGCGATCATCATCAAGCATGCGCTTAAGAATGCACTCATCCCCGTCGTTACCTATATTGGTGTCGACTTTGGTGCCATGCTATCGGGCGCGATCCTGACCGAGACGGTTTTTAACTGGCCCGGTATCGGCTATGAGGTCTATCGCGCCATTAGCATGCGTGACTGGCCCATCGTTATGGGCGGCGTTACGCTCATCGTCGTTGTCGTCATGGTGATCAACCTGCTCGTCGACATTAGCTATGCATTCCTCGACCCGCGCATCCGCCTTGGCGGTCCGTCGGATAAGGCCTAAGGGAGGTACGTCTCATGCAGGAAACTGATTCTCAGTCTCAGGAGCAGGCTACCGCCACCATGGCCGCATCTGCTCCCGCCAAGTCTCGCACGCTGTGGGGCGACGCTTTTAAGCGTCTTCGTAAGAACAAGCTCGCCGTTATCGGTGTCTGCTGGATCATTATCGTCGTTGTGGTTGCCTTGACCGCAGATCTGTGGGCTAAGCCCTGGCTCGGTTCGCCGACGGCTTCCGATTCGACCACCATGGCCGAGACGTCGCTGCTGGCTCCGTGTGCAGAGCACCCGTTTGGCACCGACTCCCTTGGCCGTGACATTCTCGTCCGCGTTATCTACGGTGCACGCGTTTCGCTGTCCGTCGGCATTATGGCTACTGCGATCTCCACGGTGATTGGTCTGGTCATGGGCGCTCTGGCCGGTTTCTACGGCGGCATCTGGGATACGATCATCATGCGCTGTGCGGACATCTTCCTTGCGTTCCCGTACGTGCTGTTCGTTGTCGCCATGATCGCCGTTATCGGCCGTGGTCTTCAGAACGTCTTTATCGCCATCGGTATTCTTGGCTGGCCTTCGATTGCGCGCGTCTTCCGATCCGCGATCTTGACGGTCAAGGAAAACGACTATGTTGACGCTGCGCGCGCGATGGGTGCATCTGATGCTCGTATCGTCGTGCGTCACATCTTCCCGAACTCCGTTGCCTCCATCGTGGTCTACGCGACTATGAACATTGGTGGCGCCATTCTGACCGAGTCCGCTCTGTCCTTCCTCGGCATGGGCGTTATTCCGCCTACGCCTTCGTGGGGCTCCATGATTCAGGACGGTCAGCAGTATCTTCTGACTGCTCCCTGGATGATGATCATGCCCGGTCTGGCAATTCTCTCGACGGTGCTCGCCTTCACCCTGCTGGGTGACGGTCTGCGCGACGCCCTCGACGTCAAGATGAAGGACGCATAAGGATGAAGAAGAACAAGAACTATGTGGACCTGAAGGACCAGCCGGTTCCCGAGGGCCAGCATCTGCTCGAGGTTGATGACCTTAAGATGTATTTCCACACCGAGGATGGCGTCGTTCGCGCTGTCGATGGTGTGTCCTACACGCTCGATCGTGGCGAGACCCTGGGTGTCGTCGGTGAGTCCGGCTCCGGTAAGTCCGTGACCGCCATGACCATCATGGGTCTTATCTCGATGCCTCCGGGAAAGATTGAGGGCGGTGACGTTCGCTATCGCGGTCGTTCTATCCTCGAGATGACCGAGGAAGAGATGCAGCACATTCGTGGCAACGATATCGCGATGATCTTCCAGGATCCTATGACCTCCTTGAACCCGGTCTATAAGATCGGCAAGCAGGTGGGTGAGGGCCTTCGTCTGCACCGTGGCTACTCCAAGCAGGAGGCGCTCAAGCGCGCCACCGAGCTTTTGGACCTCGTTGGCATTCCCGAGCCCGAGAAACGCGTCAATGAGTATCCGCACCAGTTTTCTGGTGGTATGCGTCAGCGCGTCATGATTGCCATGGCCCTTGCCTGCGATCCCGATATTCTGATTGCCGACGAGCCCACGACTGCCCTGGACGTTA
>DBGBLM010000074.1:0-6573 GCA_048448865.1 Collinsella sp. | reverse complement strand
CAGCGGTTGTAGTCGACGAGCGACTCGGCCGCGGCGGTAATGCGGCCCTCGGCGCCGCCCACATGGACCATCTTGGCGGCGTCCTCCTCCATGTGGATGCGCAGGATGCGAATGGGCACCGTATAGGAACCGTCCTCGCGGCGCTCGGGCATCTGCAGGTTGGACGCGTCATAGCTGGCCAGATGGCCGGCACGCTGATTGCCCTCGCGCATGGTCGACGTCATGGACGTGGACAGGCCCTCGGCGTTGGCCGAGGCGCTCGCCAGGCTCTGAGCCTCGGCCTCGCCAAACGCGCAGTCGGGGCGCTCGGCGGCACCGCGACCGGTCACGTCCAGGTCCAGGTGACCGTACATGGCAAAGGCGACCGGACCCTGCGTGGTCTGGAAGTTCTTGGCCATGTCGGGATAGAAGTAGTGCTTGCGGTAGAACATCGAGTGGCGCTGGATCTCGCAGTTGGTGGCGAGACCGGCCTTGACGATGCTCTCGATGGCGCGCTTGTTGGGAACCGGCAGGGCGCCGGGCAGGCCCAAGCACACCGGACACACGTTGGCGTTGGGCTCGTCATCGTGGCTGAGCTTGCAGTTGCAGAACATCTTGGTATCGAGTGCGGTGAGCTCGGTATGGATCTCCAGGCCGATCACGGCCTCCCAATCCTGCAGGACCTCGGAAAGCTCCTTCATTACAGCTCGCCTCCCTTCCCGGCAAAATCGGGCGCGACGGAAAGCGCGGGTGCACCCGTAGCGGCATCGGCAAAGCCGCGCTCCAGGGCGCGGGCAAACGTGAGCAGCTGACGGTCCTTAAACGCCGGACCCACCAGCTGGGCAGAAACGGGCAGCTGAGTATCCTCGCCCAGGCCCAGCGGCACCGAGATACCACCGTTGCCGCAAATGTTGAGCGAGATGGTGTACAGGTCGGAGAGGTACATCTGCGTGGGGTCGCTGATTTCACCAAACTTAAAGGCCGTGCGCGGCGAGGCGGGCATAAGGATAGTATCCACCTTGGCATACGCGGCGTCGTAGTCCTGCGTGATGAGTGTGCGGGCCTTTTGCGCAGCGTAGTAGTACTTGTCGTACACGCCCGAGCTCAGCAGGTAGGCGCCGAGCATCTGACGGCGCTTGGCCTCGGCGCCAAAGCCGTGGGCGCGCGAAAGCGAGCTCTGGTCGGACAGGTTGGCGCAGCCCTCCTCCTGATAGCCGTAGCGAATGCCGTCAAAACGTGCCAGGTTGGAGAACGCCTCGGCCGGGCCGATAACGTAGTAGGCGGCGATGGCGGCGTCCAGGTGCGGCAGGTCGACCTCGACCAGCTCGGCACCCTGGTTCTGCAGCTCCTGGGCGGCGCGCTGAACAGCGGCCTTGACCTCGGGCGTCAGGCCCTCGGCCTCCATAAACGCGGGGATGATGCCCACGCGCTTGCCCTCGATGCTGTCGTTGAGATGCTCGGTAAAGTCGACGGCGCAATCCTGGCTGGTGCAGTCGTACGGATCGTGGCCCGCACCGGTAAGCGCGTTCATGGCCAGCGCGACGTCCTCGACCGTGCGGCCAAAGGGGCCCACCTGGTCGAGCGACGAGCCAAAGGCGACCACGCCGTAACGGCTCACGGCGCCATACGTGGGCTTAAAGCCCACCACGCCGCACAGCGACGCCGGCTGGCGGATGGAGCCGCCGGTGTCCGAGCCCAGTGAGAGCGCGACTTCGCCCGCGGCGACGGCTGCAGCGGAGCCGCCCGAGGAGCCGCCGGGCACGCGCTCGGTATCCCAGGGGTTGTTGGTGCGATGGAACGCCGAGCTCTCGGTAGAGCTACCAAAGGCGAACTCGTCCATATTGGCCTTGCCCATGGGCAAGCAGCCGGCGTCGAGCATGCGTTGGACGCAGGTGGCGGTGTAAACACTCTGGTAGTTCTCGAGCATGCGGGAAGCGCAGGTGGTGTGCGTGCCCACGAGGTTCATGTTGTCCTTAATGGCCAGCGGCACGCCTGCAAGCGGGGGCAGCGGCTTGCCTGCGGCACGGTCGGCATCCACGCGCGCAGCAGCCTCGAGCGCAAGCTCGGGCGCCACCTGCAGGAATGCCTGGACCCCGCCCTCGCGCGCCTCGATGGCAGCAAGGGAGGCCTGGGCCACCTCGGTAGCGGTAAAGTCGCCGGCGGCAACGCCCACAGCGATCTGGGCGGCGGTAAGGGAATCGAAGCTTAGCGCCATTACTCGCTCTCCCCCTCTCCCAAAATGGACGGCACGCGGAAGTAGCGGTCGCGCGCGCTGCCGGCGTTTTCGAGCGCGACGTCGAGCGGCAGGTCGCGCTCGGGCTCGCGCAGGTCATCGCCCATCACGTTGGACAGGCTTCCGATAGGATGGAACGTGGGCTCCACGTCGGGCAAGTCATATTGCAAGACGGGCTCGAGCATCTGGACGGCGTCGTTCAGGTAGGACGTCATCTGGGTGAGCTCGTCATCGGTCAGTGCGATCTTTGCGTACTCGGCGATGCCGCGCACGTCTTTCTCGCTGAGTGCCATAGGCGCTCCCTTCCGCATAACAGATAAACCGCTCTAGTATACAAGGCAACGCCGCTTGGAGCAGGTGCTTTACCTAAATGCAGCGAAAACGTAACGAGGGCGGCGGTTGGCAGGCGGCGGGCCGGCGGTTCTGCAACGAAACCGTCCCGCCCACAGCGAAAACCGCGCCGCCCACAACGAAGACCGTCCCGACCGCAACGAAGACCATCACAACATTCGACGCTTATCGTCAAAATCGCGATTTTCATCGAATGTTGTGATGGTTTAGAAGCCCCGACCACCACAAAGGTGCCTGTCCCCATTGTGGTGGTTCTGGAGAATGTCTTATGCCGAGACTTTGGTCTTGCGGCGCTTGCGAACCGCGTGGATCACGATGTCCAGCAGCAACAGCACAATGGCTACGACCACGATGAGCACGGCAAACTCGCGCTTGCCCCAGTGGCGGCCGGCCAACGACTTTTGCTTGTCGACATCCTTCTTGTTGTACTTGGTGCGCACACAATGCACCAGCAGGCGATGGTCGTTCACGCCGTAGGGCGTGCAGGTGACGAGCGTCACCTTGTCGGCGCCGGGCTCGATGGTTAGCGACTCCATCTCCTCGGGCAGCACCACCTCGGAGTCCACCATCTTGTAGGCGAGCGTCTTGTTCATGGTGTGCAGCAGCACCAGGTCGCCGGGCTCCAGCGAGTGGATGTCGTCGAACATGCTCAGGTTGCGCATGCCCGAGTGTGCGGTGAGCACGCAATGCGTCGAGGTGCCGCCCACCGGCAGGCTCGTACCCTCCAGGTGGCCGACGCCCGCCATAAGGACTTCCTCGATCGTGCCGTGGTAGATGGGCATGCTCACGTCGATGGAGGGGATCTCGACCCAACTCATCATGGGGTCACGGTCAAAGATGAGCTGCTGAGCGTAGGGCTCGATCTGGTCGGCGGGGAGCTCGGTGGCCTCGCCCGCCAGCTGCTCGTTAAAGGAGCGCGCCTGGAGCAGGATGCGTTCGCGCTCCTCGGCAGACAGCGCGTCCACGGTGCTGGACACGGTGCTGATCTGGTTGAACACGCCCGAGGCCTCGAGCCGGTCCAAGATCCACGGCCAGGTCATAAGGCCCACGCCAATAAGGATGATGACGATGGTGATGAGCCGGTCGGCCCAGCGCGGCAGCCGCTTGCGACGGCGCTTGGGCTTTGGTTGAGGTTTGGGCTGAGGGCTTGAGCCACCGTTGGCCGCGGCGTTATTGCTCTTCATATGTTTGGCGCCCTGCACCATCGCCGGTCACTCCTCTACAACTCAGGTTGTCTAAACAAATAATAGCCGATTAGCGAGCTCATGCGCCGGACAACACCGCTAGACTGCACCGTCCAGTCGAGGATAAGCCAGCATTTGCGTTTTCAAAATGTCCCGAATCGGCGGGGCGATTCGGGATACAATGTCAATAGAAAACGACGCACCCCGCGTAAATGTTTGGGAGCGCGGGCGGCCTAGTTTTCAGCTTTTGTTAAATGCCCGGGATCCTACCCCCGGGCATTCTTATTTGCGCTTGTTGCGGCGCAAATGCCTTCTACCGTCCGCACCGCGCGTGCGCCTACGGACCTTAAACCGAACCTCATACGAGTCAAGAAACGCGATGACGAACGTGCCCACCGCCGCGAGGGCGGCGAGCGCGTTAAGGAATTTCAGCATATGGTGACCTCCGATCGAGTCGTCGGCCGCCCGCGCACGGGATGCGTCGCAAGGATATTTTACTGCGAGTGTATGCACCCACGCCTGGTAAACGCGATTTTGACAAACATTTGTTCGATAGTTACACACACGGTCCCTCGTCCGGCGGAGCCTGGCCGCATTGTCCGGGCTTGCCCGACGTGTTTGCGTTTTCAAAATGTCCCGAATCGGCGGGACGATTCGGGATACAATAGCTACAGGAAACGACGCACCCCGCGTAAGTACTTTGGAGCGCGGGCGACCAGTTTCCGGTGTTGTTAAATGCCCGGGCCTCTAACCCCGGGCATTCTTATTTGCGCTTGTTGCGGCGCAAATGCCTTCTACCGTCCGCACCGCGCGTGCGCCTACGGACCTTAAACCGAACCTCATACGAGTCAAGAAACGCGATGACGGATGAGTCCGCATCGGACGGTGGAGGCTGCCTGTGTTGTCCAAAAAGAACGGGGCAAACTCCAGCGCGGAGTCTGCCCCGAAAAGAGAATGGCAAAGCAAGAACGTCGATGGACGAGAAAAGTGTCCGCAAGTCTCATGGCCATCACATCCCACCTGCCAAAGGGATGAGTGAGTGAGCGTTACTCCTGCTCGGACTCCTCAGCCTGCTTACGGCTGCGGATGAGGTGCGCCACGCCGATGCACAGCACCGCGCCACCAGCAATCCAAGTGAAGGTCACACCGTTGAGACCGGTGAGCGGGAGGCCGGAGCCCTTCTTGTTCTGGACAGTAAGGTTAACCACACCACCGTTCACAGTTGCCTCTTTCACAAGCGAAGAAGTATCCTTGGTCACGCTAACGGTGAGCGTGTTGCTGCTCTCGCCCTCAGGCTTAGCAAGATCGCCCTCAGCAGTCGAGATCTTAAAGGTGAAGTCGGGCAGCGTGTTGTAGCCGCCGAGGGTGTGGGTCTCCTTGACGGTATAGGTACCAGCATCGAGACCCTTGACCTCGATTACGCCGCCATTCTTAGTTTCGAACTCATACTCGTTTTCGGAGAGGGTGCCGTCCCCCTGAACATACTTGGCACCGGCAGCAGCACCCTGCGCGTTTTCGTCGGGATTCGTAGCCTGGATGGTAAACTTCACGCCGTCAAGCTTAGTGCTCTCGTCGACAGCGTCCTCCTTGACCAGCTTGAGCGCATAGGTATAGTCACGGACGGTATCGAGCACGGACTCGCCCTTGCCATCGCTCATGGGATTGTTGGAGTAGATGAGCTTGACACTGTTGGAATTGCCCTCGCCGCCAACAGTAACCTTATCGGCCTTCTCCTGGTCGAGCTTGGCAGTATAAGTGACGACGACATTAGAGCGGCCGTCGAGCGTCGCGCCGGCCTCGTTCGCAGCAGTTTTGAGGTCGGTAAACTTTACGGTCAACGTGTTAGTTGCATCATCAGTCGAAACATCGTAACCAGTCTTGTCGCCCTCAGTCGAGTTACGCGAAAGGATCTTATCGCCGATTTTAACTTCAATGGTGCCCACGTTTGCCGTAAGGCCGTCAGAGAGCACGTCGTTAAACTCATAATAGTAGGTGTCAAACGTGGCGATGTTGTCGGCAACGGTGCCCGTCAGCTGGTAATAGACATCCTGACCCATCTGGGAATCTGCCTTGTCTTTCCAATCGCTATCGAGCTTGTCGTCTTTGACCTTCTTCTCGACCGTAGGAATACTGGTCTTCTCGGTAACCTCAACAGCACTGCCGCCCACGACAGCGAAAATTGGGGAAGTACCGGTGTTCTTCTTGTTCTCAGTCATCTGGCCGATACCAGCGTCATCGGTCAAGAAAAGATAGTAGCCCGTGTTGGGCGTGTTGTCAGCAGCATTCTTGGGCTCAAAGGTAGAGCCCGCTTCAAACGAATCGCCCGTCGGCTGAACTTTGTTTTTGACCACCTTGGCAATATCATTGAGGACACTATCCTTATCGACTCGCGTCTCCTTAGTGGTGTCCTTCACGTTCGCGGTCAGCCAGTCGGCGACGTCCGGTGCTTTTGCATCAGACTTAAGCACCTTCGGATAACGCTTATTAATAGCTTCGATGATGGCAGTCTGAGCCGCATCATCAACGGCCCACTTAACATTTGAAACGACCTTGTCCGGCTTGCCGGACTCATCCACGACATCGGCCTTGAAGATCTGGTACGCCTTGAACTTGATGGTTGCGGTTTTATCGACCTGACCGATGGTGATCGTATTGTCGCCATCCGCCGCAAACGCCATCGTGACCGGGGCCATGACTCCGCCGAAGCTCAGGGCTGCCGTGAGGCCGGCGGTTACTGCCAGGCGTGCGATGTTCTTGCTCATGCTCATCTTCTTTTCCTCTGCTTTCTGCTCGAATTCCATTTGATCCAAATCTGTCTGTCTGTGT
>DBGBLM010000073.1:0-4013 GCA_048448865.1 Collinsella sp. | reverse complement strand
TATTATATATTTAAAAAGTTCGAGAAAGATATAATTAAAAGTCGCTTTGCATATAAATTAGAGCGCTCTAAATAGATAAACATCTGAGTAATGTCGTGTTAAGCGGCCATTCGCGTTTTCCCAGATAAAACCTGCCAAAACAAACCTGTCCCTTTTTGGTAGGTTTTTGCCTTGGGAGCGGTACCATACAGGCAATGTTTAAACGAGAAAGGCGGGCTCCCATGGAACCTAAGCAGTATTACATCGGCATCGACGTCGGCGGCACTTCGGTTAAGGAGGGCCTGTTCGACGAGGACGGCAACCTGCTGGCCAAGGCCAGCGTGCCCACGCCTCCCATCGTTGACGCCGCGGGCTTTGCCGCGGTGACCGAGGCTATCGACCAGGTGGTCGCTAAGGCCCAGATTCCGCGCGCCTTTGTGGCGGGTATTGGCCTGGCCGTTCCGTGCCCCATCCCGGCATCGGGCGATGCCAAGGTCAAGGCCAACATTGCCATTAACCTGCCTGAGCTGAGAGTCGCCATTCAGGAGCACTGCCCCGACGCGGTCGTTAAGTACGAGAACGATGCCAACGCCGCCGCCATGGGCGAGGCCTGGCTCGGCTCTGCCAAGGGCGTGCAGAACGTGGTGATGGTCACCATCGGTACCGGCGTGGGCGGCGGCGTTATCGTCAACGGCGACGTGGTGTCGGGCGTTGTGGGTGCCGGCGGCGAGATCGGCCACATGTGCCTGAATCCGGCTGAGGAGCGCACCTGCGGCTGCGGCGGCCATGGCCACCTGGAGCAGTATTCCAGCGCCACCGGTGTGGTGAGCAACTACCTTGCCGAGTGCAAGAAGGCTGGCGTCGAGCCCATCGAGCTCACCGGCCCCTCCGATTCCAAGGACGTGTTCCAGGCCTGCCGCGAGGGCGACAAGCTCGCGCTGGCCGCGGCCGATACCATGGCCGACTATCTCGGTCGCGCCCTGGCACTTATCGCCAACGTGGTCGACCCCGAGATGTTCCTCATCGGCGGCGGCGCCTCCGCCTCGGCCGATGTCTACCTCGACAAGGTTCGCGAGCACTTTAAGCAGTACGCGCTCTCTGCCTCGCGCGAGACGCCCATTAAGGTCGCTTCGCTCGGAAACGACGCCGGTATCATCGGCGCCGCCTACGTAGCTCGGCGCGCCGCTGGCAAATCGCGGGTGCAGGGGGGGCGGGTGGTACAAGGGGGACAGACTTCGCCCCCCAGGCTCACCCCAAATTGCGCCGCGCCCCTTCCGTCTCATAAGGTTCGGCGCAGCGTGCTACCATAGCTACGTCCAAGTACACATATCAAGTGGAGGATATCCATGGCAAACGTTCTTGTCTTTGGTCACCAGAACCCCGATAACGACGCCATCATGAGCGCCGTCGTCCTGTCCCAGCTGCTCAACCAGGTTGAGTATGCCGGCAACACCTACGAGGCCTGCGCCCTTGGTCAGCTTCCGGCCGAGTCCGCCAAGCTGCTCGCCGACGCCGGCATCGCCGAGCCCCGCGTGATCGAGTCCGTCGAGGCCGGTCAGCTCGTCGTCCTCACCGACCACAACGAGTCTGCCCAGTCCGTCGCCGGCCTTAAGGACGCCACGGTCTTTGGCGTTGTCGATCATCACCGCATCGGCGACTTCGAGACCGCCGGCCCGCTGCACTACATCTGCCTGCCCTGGGGCTCCAGCTGCACCATCGTCACCAAGCTCGCCGGCGTGCTCGGCGTTGAGCTTTCCGACGTTCAGGCCAAGCTGCTGCTCTCGGCCATGATGACCGACACGCTCATGCTCAAGAGCCCCACCACCACCGATGTCGACCGCGCCGTCGCCGCCAAGCTCGGCGAGCAGGTGGGCGTCGACCCGGTCAAGTTTGGCATGGAGGTCTTCCTCACCCGTCCGTCCGGCTCCTTCACCGCAGCCGAGATGGTCGGCAACGACATCAAGATGTTCGAGCCTGCCGGCAAGAAGCTGCTCATCGGCCAGTACGAGACTGTCGACAAGAGCCGTGCGCTTGGCATGATCGACGAGATTCGCGAGGCCATGCGCGCCTACGCCGCCGAGAAGGGTGCCGACGGCATCGTCCTGTGCATCACCGACATCATGGAGGAGGGCTCGCAGGTCCTGCTCGAGGGCGAGACCGAGGCCGCTCAGAAGGGTCTGGGCATTGCCGACGAGCACGACGGCGTCTGGATGCCGGGCGTCCTCTCCCGTAAGAAGCAGGTCGCTGCTCCCATCATGGCCGTCTGCTAGGTTTAGTTGACCAAACGCCACGACCGGACCGCGGACACCCCGCGCTCCGGTCGTTTTTTGTGCGCGGCGCCGCGTCGTCTCTTGGACAGGCGTGCCCGTGTCGTTGAGCAAATAATGTTCAACCTGTGGTTCCGCTTTTCGGCCACGCCTGCGTGCCTGTCGTGCAGGGTAGGCTAGATGCAAGCGTAATACGTTAGAGCGCGGCACCGCCACTTGGGCGGGCCGTGCTTTTTTAAGACGGGAGCCATCCCGTGAAAGGAGCCGCCCATGGCAGCAACTGAGCAGCTGTTCAACGTTCGCGAGCGCAAGCGCTTTGAACGTCACGACATCTGGGAGCGCATCGCCGAGAACGGCACGATTTCCGCCGCCGTCATGGTCTTCGCCGCCATCGCCGCCGTCATTTGCGCTAATACCGATGCCTACGAGGCTATCCATCACTTTTTGGAGACCCCGCTGTATGTGGGTCTGGGGCATTTGACGGCTGGCCTCACCGTCGAGCTTTTCGTCAACGACTTCCTCATGGCGATTTTCTTTTTGCTGGTGGGCATTGAGCTCAAATATGAAATGACGGTCGGCGAGCTCAAAAACCCGCGCCAGGCTATGCTTCCCATGCTGGCGGCCGTGGGCGGCGTCGTCGTTCCCGCCTGCATCTATCTGATCTTTAACCATGCCGGCGCGCACAACGGCTGGGCCATTCCCATGGCAACCGATATTGCCTTTGCGCTGGGCGTGCTGTCGCTTTTGGGCAATCGCGTGCCCAACGGCGTGCGTGTGTTCTTCTCGACGCTCGCCATCGCCGACGACCTCATCTCCATCGCCGCCATCGCCATCTTCTACGGTCAGAGCCCCAATCCGTTTTGGTTGGGCGCCGCCGCGCTTGTGACGTGCGCACTCGTGTGGCTCAACAAGACGCAGCACTACCGCCTCGCCCCGTATTCGGTGCTGGGCCTGCTGCTGTGGTTCTGCATGTTCAAGAGCGGCGTGCACGCTACGCTTGCCGGCGTCATCCTGGCCTTCACCATCCCGGCCAAGTGCGGCGTCAAGCTCGATAGCCTCACCGATTGGTTGGGCGAGTGCCTGCCGCTGCTCGATGACCGCTACGACGACGAGGCGCACATCCTGGGCCAGCATGACTTTACCGTCTCGACCACCAAGGTCGAGCGCGTCATGCACCGCGTGACCCCGCCGCTCATCCGCATGGAGCGTCTGATCTCCACACCGGTCAACTTTGTGATCCTGCCGATCTTTGCGTTCGTCAACGCACAGGTTCGCCTAGTGGGCGTGGACATGAGCACGCTGCTCACCGACCCGGTGACGCTCGGCGTGTACTTTGGCATGCTGCTGGGCAAGCCGATCGGCATCTTTGGTATGACGTTTGCCCTGGTTAAGCTCAAGGCTTGTGAGCTGCCGCACAACGTCAACTGGCATATGATCGCCGGTGTGGGCATTCTGGGCGGCATCGGCTTTACCATGTCGATTCTCATCAGCGGCCTTGCCTTCCCGACGGCTGAGTTTGAGGTTCTGGCCGCCAAGGCCGCTATTCTCGCCGGCTCTGTCACCGCGGCCGTACTTGGCATGATCTACATGAGTGTGATCTGCAAGCACCCCGCGCCCAAGGACGAGTAAAAGTTCGAAAACAGACACCGAACCGGTTTGGATGCGTTCGAAACTCGGATCCGGGTGCTACTGGCCCTCTGCCAGACACCCCGTGGTCAAAAAACGCCGTTTGTGAGTACTGTCACAAACGGCGTTTCATTTTAGGTG
>DBGBLM010000072.1:0-6362 GCA_048448865.1 Collinsella sp. | reverse complement strand
TTCCGCAGTCATTGGGGACAGACTTAAATGACTAGTCGTTTAAGAACGTCCCCAATGACTACCCACAGAATGAGGGTCTCATCGGGGACTAGGTAAATAGCAAAAGCCCCCGCGGCCGAAACGGGCCGCGGGGGCAGCAGGCTTGCAAGGGTTAACTCAAGTCCTCGCCATTTGATGCAATGACCTTTTGATACCAGCAGAAGCTGTCCTTTCGGTAGCGATCGAACGTGCCTTTGCCCATATCATCGGCATCGACATAAACAAAGCCATAGCGCTTCTTCATCTGCCCCGTCGAGGCCGATACCAGATCGATACAGCCCCACGGCGTGTATCCCATCAGGTCAACACCGTCCTCGACAATTGCATCGCGTAGCGCAAGAATATGCCTGCGCAGGTAATCAATATGATACGCATCGTGGACTTTGCCGTCTTCCAGCGCATCGAGTCCGCCCACACCGTTCTCAGCGATAAAGAGCGGAAGATGGTAACGATCGTGGTAGCCGGCAAGCGTCACGCGCAAACCCAGCGCATCGATCTGCCATTTCCAGGCAGTCTCTTTATCCTTGAGGTACGGATTGCGCAGCGTCGGGAACACGTTGCCCTCCGCCTTCTCAGCGATCACCTGGTCATCGGCGCACACCAAGCGCGAGCAATAGTACGAGAACGAGATGAAGTCGACGGTATGCTCGGCCAGACACTCCGTATCGCCCGGCTCAAAGGGCACGTAAACACCATCTTTCTCGAGCGCACGCAGCTTCCAAGTAGGATAGGCGCCCGCAGCCATCACGTCAGTGTAGAAGTAGCGGCCGCGGTCCTCCTCATACGCAAGCCATACGTCCTCGGGCGCACAACGGTACGGATAGGTCGCACCGGCAGCGATCATGCAACCCACCTTGTTTGCGGGATCGATCTTGTGCAGGATCTCGACGGCGCGAGCGCTCGCCATAAACATATGGTGCGAGAACGCCGCGGTCACGGCTGCACGGTCACGCTCATCCTCGAGCGTGACGCCCGCGTTGAGATAGGACAGCGCCACGCTGTTGATCTCGTTGAAGGTGAGCCAATAACGCACGAGGCCCTGGTACGCACGTCCGACGGTCTCGACGTAGTGCGCATACCGCTCGATCATCTCTCGACTTTGCCATCCACCATAGTGCTCGACCAGAGCCAACGGATAGTCGTAGTGCGACAGCGTCACGAGCGGCTCGATTCCGTGCTCGCGCAGCGCCTCGAATACCTGACGGTAAAACTCCAAGCCCTCACCGTTGGGCTCGGCCTCCATCCCTGTGGGAAAAATACGGCTCCAACAAATTGAAAGACGCAGGCACTTAAAGCCCATCTCGGCAAAGAGCTCGACGTCCTCGCGCCAATGATGGAAGAAGTCGTTGCCCCAACGGCATGGATACAGCCTGTCCGGATCATCCACGGGCTTTTGCCTGCCAAACATCACATCCCAGCGGTCGGGACCCTGTGGAATCAGGTCGGAGTGCGACATACCGCGGCCGCCCTCGTTCCAGCCCCCTTCGGCCTGGTTGGCAGCGAGCGCGCCGCCCCACAAAAAGCCCTCGGGCATACCGGCAGCAGACGTTCTGTCAAAGTAACCCATGCTACTCAGTATCCTTGGCAGAAGCTGCCGCGGCGTTCTCCTGCTCCTGTGCCAGGAGCTGGTTGTCGTACACCTTAAAGAACGGGTACCAGACCACAGCCATGACCACGATCAAAACGATCGTAAATACCCAGATGCGCGGGTCGAGGCACTGGATAAAGCCCTGAACGAAGATGGGGAACGTGCCGCTCACCAAGATGTAGAAGTTAGAGACAAGACCCAGTGAGATTGCACCCCAATACAGCAGGGCCGAAATCATACCGCCCAGCACAAACGGAATCATGAGGATCGGGTTGAAGATGATGGGTGCGCCAAAGATCGCGGGCTCGGAGATACGGAAGAAGCTCGGCACGATCGATGCCTTGCCAAATGCCTTGAGCTGCTGCGACTTTGCCCTAAACGCGCAGAGCGCCACAAAAGAGAACGTATTGCCCGTGCCGCCGATGAGGTTGATGACCATCGACATGAGTACCGGGTGGAACTCAAGCGGCTGCCCAGCAGCGTAGAGCGAGGCGTTGGCAGCAAAGGCGGCAAGCGTGACCGGGGCGGTGATGGGCATCACGATCATGTTGCCGTGGACGCCAAAGCACCAAAACAGCAGCGTCATGAAGCAGATAAGCAGTGCGCCGGGCACAGAGTCAACTGCGACGGAAAGCGGGGCAGCGAGCAGCTTCTCGATAACCGAGGGGATGGACAGCGTGGGATCGATCATCTGGATCAGCAGGTTGCCACCAAAGAAGATGAGGATGTTGGCGAGCATAGGCACGATGGCGCCAAAGGTTTCGGACAAAAACGGCGGCACGCCATCGGGCATCTTGATGGTGATGCCCTTGGTCTGGCAGAAGCGCGTGACCTCGACGGAGACCAGGGCAACGATGATGGCGGTAAACAGGCCCTGCGCACCCAGATAGGTGCAGGGGACCGCCTGGAGCACGGACTCATCAGCAAGCTGGTAGTAGGACGACGGCGCCGCGGCGATCAGGAACATCACCAGCGAGGTCATACCGGCGTTAAGCTTGGGCATCTTGTAGGTGCCCGCCAGGTTATAGGCGATTGCGAACGTCACGATCACCGACAGTATGCCCATCGTCATGTTGAACGGGATGAGCAGCGTGAGCTTATTGGCCGTGGCAAAATCGAGCCAAGGGCCAAAGACGGACCAGAACCCGCCCTGCGCCACCAGGTCGGCCGTGACCGGCGGGTTGGCGATGATCATAAAGACGGCAGAGACCAAGATGAAGCTGATCGCGCTCATAAAGCCCTTTTGCATGGAGGCAAAGTGGCGCTCGGTGCCGCAGAAATTGGCAATAGGGGTCAGTTTTTCCTGAAGCAGGGTCATGAACTTTTCCATGGTCGCCTCCTAGCCCAACAGCGACTGGGCGAGTGCCAGCACGTTGGCGGCGTTGCCCATGCCGTAGTCCTGTGCGGGGATGACCGCGGTCGGCTTACCGCTCCCCTGCTTGACGGTGTTGAGCTGGTAGGACACCTGCGGCCCCAAGAGCAGCACGTCATAATCGGCGCAGGTCTCCTGATACTCGCCGATACCCACCGCATCGATATCGAGCTCGATGCCGTTTTGCTCCGCGTATTTCTCGAGTTTCTTCATCAGAATGCTTGTAGACAGGCCAGCTGCGCAAACAAGAAGGATCTTCATAAGGGATTCCCTTCGCATTGATTGGTTGGATAGTCGCCGCACGCCGTTAGGCGTTCTTGGCTGCAGTGCGCTCATACAGGCAGATCAGCTCCTGCACGAGCTCCTGAGCAAGCATGGAGCACATGAGGTGGTCCTGAGCATGGACCAGCAACACATCCACCGACAGATGCTCGCCCGCCGCCTCGGTCGAAAGCAGCTGCGTTTGGATGTGGTGAGCCTTGATTCCCACATCCTTTGACTGCTTCATGAGTTTGGCGGCAGCGTCAAAATCCCCCGCCTTTGCCTTTTCAAGGGCTTCGAAGGCAAGGCTGCGCGCCTCTCCCGCTGCAGCGACCAGCTGAAACGAAACCATCTCGGTTCCCTGATCGTCCATAACGGTCTCCTCTCCCGTGATGTTTGGTTTGTACTTGAATATTCGAAACGCCTATCTCCCACCCGCAATCCTCGAGGTTTATTGCAGGCAGGCAGGGTTTTCGACAAAAGAAGCCTTAAGCCGTATGCGCTTGCACAAGCGCCATCAGCTCATGCCAGGACCGGCGCTCGCGTAAGCGCTCGACCCCCTGGCGGTCCATAAAGATCTCAGCGAGCAGCGAGCTCAAGATCCGCGCCTCATCGCCGCCCGACCGGGCAAACGACACCATAAAGACGATATCGACCTCATGGCCGTATTCGTCCCAAAGAATGGGATGTTCGAGCAGGCCCACGGTAACAAAGGCCTCGGCGCTCAAAGGATGCATCCCATGGGGCATGGCCACCCCATTGCCAAACGAGGTGGCACTCGCGCTCTCGCGCTCGGCAACCTCTTGGGCAAACTGGGCATCGACACGGCCGCTCTCGACGGCGCGCTCGGAGAGATATCGGAGAACGGCCTGCTTCGACGACGCCTCAACGCGGTTGAAGAACAGGGCACGGCTAAAGAAAGCGCTCAGGGAGTCCGATTGCGCAGCGTCATCACTCAGCACCTTGCGGATAGCGTTGACATCGCTCGTCTCCAAGAAGAAATCGGCCTCGCGGACGGGCACAGGCAACTTGACGTTGAGCGGCACCGTTGTGAACACGTAGTCGATGTGCGAAAAGTCGAGCGTTCCCACGCGGGCGACGTCGCATGTCTCAATCGACTCGATATACATACCAAACTGCTTGCGGTACTGGTGCTCGAGCATACGGGCGCTTCCCGCTCCCGAGGCGCACACGATCAGGATGCGTTTGCGACGCGGCTGGTCGGCTTGCTGCTCGAGGGCCAGGGCAAATGCCATGGCGATGTAGCCGAGCTCCTCATCAGAGGGCTGGCTGCCAAAATGACGCTCGAGTACCTGCGAGGTGCCGGCCGCCATCGAATAGGCCAACGGAAACCTCGTCTTGATATCGGGCAGCATGGGGTTATCCATATGCATGTGATATTCAAGGCGATAGCCCAGAGGGCCAATATGCCGAGCAAGGTTCATGCGAAGTTCAAGATCGCTGCTAAAGTCAAACCTAAACTCATCGTTGACCGCACATACCATCTCGGAAGCGATCTCCCACATCTCGTCCGAGATAACGGCCGAGCCCTTCTCAGGCACGCCCGTGCCCCTGCCGAGCAAATGGATTGCGATAAAGGCAACCTCTTCTCGGGGCATGCTCACGCCCAGGGCATCCTTGATGTTTGCGGCAATCTGGAAAGCCGCAGCGTATTCGCGCGTTCCCTCCAGCTTTAAAACGTCCGATTCTGCAGCCGGGACATAGCAGCCCTGCTCGATGCGGCCAAGAGCGATGTAAAGATGCATGATGAGATTGCGGGATGCCAGCGAGCTCACCGTGACGGGCGAGGCAGTCAGGGCATCGTCCACACATGCGGCGATGGCCCGCAGGCGCTCGGCGAGCTCTGCATCGTCGGTGTCGGGCAACACGGGCCTCACCAGCGAGGCCAGACACAGACGCCGTTGCGACTCCCCACCCGCAACGCGGATTCCGTAGCGAGGGCGCTTTTCGAGCGTCAAGTCAAATTGGGCGAGTTTCTGCTCTACCAGACGCATGTCATTGGACAGAGTTCGCGCCGAAACGTAGAGTAAATCCGCATACTCCTCAATCGTCACCCACTGGGACCGCATGAGAAGGTCGTTAAGAAGGAAGGACACACGGCCGTCGCGCGTATCAGGAATGCCCGGATGGGCCAGAGCCGCACCGTCTAGCAAGCGAGCAAGCTCATCTGCATGTGCAACATCGATACGATATTGCCCTTTGCTGCCAACGATGCGTGCAACCCCCGCAAGCTTGTCGTTTGCGCGATGGATATAGTTTCTCACGGCGCGCTCGCTTACCTCGAGACGCTTGGCAAGCACCGCGACAGCGACAGGCTGAGCGTCCTCGATCATATTTACAAGCTGCTTGACGCGAGCATCCATGTCCTCCTCCTTTCCCTGCGTCTAGTCTAACGCGGTAAAGAATGACACTCCACGTCGCGCTCGTTCCGCCAACGCGGAACAGGTTGCGGGGAGTCCAGCTGAACTTATAGGGAGCACGGAGAGAGGGCCCGAAAGCAATGCGTCGGTGTGAGATGCGCTTTCCGCAGTCATTGGGGACAGATTTAAATTAGTAGTCATTGAGGACGTTCTTGTTTGACTAGTCGTTTAAGAACGTCCCCAATGACTACCCACCCATCGGGGACTAGGTAAATAGCAAAAGCCCCGCAGTCGGAGCGGACTGCGGGGCTCATGAAGAGAGGCTAGTTTGTGGGCGTCTTGTCTGGCGCCCACGAGAGAGGCAATGGAGTAGAGGCTACTCGTGGATGCGGGTACCGGAGAGACCGGCCATGGTCTCGGCGGCCTTGTCCAGAGCACCGATGATGCAGGTGCGGCCCTTGCGGGAACGGGCGAACTTGATGGCAGCGCGGACCTTGGGCTCCATGGAACCCTTGCCGAACTGACCCTCGTCGGCCAGGCGCTCGGCCTCGTCGGCGGTGATGTCCTCGAGCTCCTCCTGGTTGGGCTTGCCAAAGTTGATAGCGACATGCTCAACGGCGGTCAGCAGGAACAGAACGTCGGCGTCGCAGTCCTCGGCCAGCAGCTCGCCGCCCAGGTCCTTGTCGATGACGGCGGGAACGCCCTTGTAGCAGCCCTTGTT
>DBGBLM010000071.1:0-11934 GCA_048448865.1 Collinsella sp. | reverse complement strand
ACCATCGAGAACACCAAGCTCGAGCTCGACGTGAACGGCGAGCCGTTCGTGGCTTCGGGCGATGTGCTCGTGACCCCGGGTTTCCGCGAGGCGTACCCGTACGGACTCAAGCGCGACGAGCAGATGCCGCCGCTGGAGCAGGGTGACACGGTCGATGTGTTCGACATTAAGCTCGAGGCCAAGCAGACCGAGCCGCCCGCGCGCTACAGCCAGGGCAAGCTCGTGCAGGAGATGGAGAAGCGCGGCCTGGGTACCAAGTCCACGCGCGCGAGCATCATCGAGCGCCTGTACGCCGTGCGCTACCTCAAAAACGATCCCGTGGAGCCGAGTCAGCTGGGTATCGCCATCATCGATGCACTGTCGCAGTTTGCCCCGCGCATCACGAGCCCCGATATGACCAGTGAGCTCGACGGCGACATGACCCGCGTGGAGCGCGGCGAGGATACCGAAGAGCATGTCGTGACGCACTCGCGCGCGCTGCTGGCCGGCGTGCTCGACGAGCTGCTCAAGCACACGCAGGAGCTGGGCGACGCCATCAGCGACGCCGTCACGGCCGATGCGCGCGTGGGCGCCTGCCCCAAGTGCGGCAAGGACTTGGTTATGAAGACGAGCGCCAAGACCCGCGGCAGCTTTATCGGCTGCATGGGATGGCCCGACTGCGATGTGACCTATCCGGTGCCGAGCGGCGTCAAGGTGAGCCCGCTCGAGGGCGAGGCTGCCGTGTGCCCCGAATGCGGCGCACCGCGCATTAAGTGCCAGCCGTTCCGCCAGAAGGCTTTCGAGATCTGCGTGAACCCCACATGCCCCACCAACTACGAGCCCGACCTTAAGGTGGGCGAGTGCAAGGTGTGTGCCGAGGCCGGACGCCATGGCGATCTGATTGCGCACAAGAGCGAGAAGAGCGGCAAGCGCTTTATCCGCTGCACCAACTATGACGATTGCGGCGTGAGCTATCCGCTGCCGGCGCGTGGCAAACTCGAGGCGACGGGTGAGACCTGTCCCGAGTGCGGCGCCCCCATCGTGGTGGTCAACACGGCGCGCGGTCCGTGGCGTATCTGCGTCAACATGGACTGCCCGACCAAGGAGAAGAAGCCCGCCCGTGGCCGCAAGACTGCGACAAAGGCGAGCACGGCTAAGAAGACCACGGCGACAAGAAAACTGCTGCCAAGAAGACGACCGCCAAGAAAGCAACTGCCGCCAAGAAGACGACCGCGAAGAAGTCGACTACCAAGAAAGCAGCCGCCGACAAGTAACGGCGCAGTCGAAACATTGCCCAAAAAAACGAGCGAGGACCCCACGATCCTCGCTCGTTTTTTGACCGGCAGTTAGGGACGTTCCTTTTCTGCCGGCAGTTTAGGAACGTCCCTAACTGCCGGCTCGGGAACGACAAAGCGCTAGTTCACTTCGACGGGTTTGGCGCCGGGGTAGCGCTCCTCAAAGTCTAGGCGGTACTTATTGTCATTGGTGCCCGCCACGTTGTCGCGCGACAGCGGCGCCACGATCTCATTCTTGTGATCCGCAGGCTTGGTGTATTTCAGGCTGATCTCCCAGGCATCACAGATTGCGTCAATGCGGTGATCCAGGTCGTCATACAGGGCAACGATGTCTTTCCAGGAACTGTAGTTCTTAGAGCTCGTCGGGACGTCCAGGTCCTCGACGATGTCGTAATACTGCTCGATGGTGTCCTCTGTGCGCTCGGCGACGTCGGCGAGATTTTGACGGGTGGTGCGATCTTCTTCCAGATAGCTGCCGTTGAAGCTCTGCGCGCAGCCACGGACGTAGTTGTCGAGGTCTTCGAGCAAGTCGTAGTATTCGCTCAGTCGGCGGTAGAGGTTCTGCTCGGAGAGCGTTGCTTCGCCGCCATCCTCGTCGTCATCGTCATCATCGTCGTACAGGCTGTTGGGATCGCCGAGAGGCTTTAGGTCATCTTCGTCGACGTCATGGTGCAGCTTAGCTACCTCGGCAGCCGTCTGCGTGGCGGCGTTGTCGAAAGGTCTGATTGCAAAGAAGATGACCAGGGCGATGATGATCGCCACCAGCACAACGATAACGGCGATAAGCGGCCCGGTGCCGCTCTTTTTGGGAGCGGGGGTCTGTGGCGAAGCGGGCGCGTATGCGGGAGCCGGCTGCTGTTGGGGCGAGCCGCTCGCGACGGGTATGCGCTGCGTGGTCTCGACGGCCGCGGGGCTTGCGGCGGGGTCGGGTCGATAGGCGAGGGGGTCGTCCGCCTTGGCTTGCGGCGTATCGAGGGAACCGGTCTGCTCAAAAGCGGGCTGGCTATCGCTCGCGACTGTTTGCTCAACGGGTGCACCGCACGAGGTGCAGAACTTGGCATTATCTGCAAGAAGCTTGCCGCACGAGGCGCAATACCGAGACATTGCCACTCCTTTCGCCACATTTCAATGCAATACGACGATTATACCCAGCGTCCAAAATTCCCCATCATAAGTTGCGGTGAAATAGGGACTGTTTGGCGGTCTCAGAGCTTCAATCAGTCCCTATTTCACCGCAACTTTGGAAAGGCACCTTTAGCCATTGGGGACGCACCGAGCACTGGGGTATCATGGCTTGGTTGATATATCTGCATTTACGCGCCTTGTAGGAAGGGGCTGCGCCCATGGCTTTTGTGCCCGCTCAACATAGCTTCATTACGCTCGAGGGTGTCGATGGCGCCGGTAAATCTACGCAGGCGCGCCTGCTTGCCCGTGCGCTCGAGCTCGCTGGCTACCAGGTTGTGAGCCTGCGCGAGCCGGGCGGTACCGCCATCAGCGAAAAGATCCGTGCTCTGCTGCTCGACCCCGCCAATACGGCGATGGGCGACACTTGCGAGCTGCTGCTGTATGAGGCCGCCCGTGCCCAGCTGGTACACGAGGTCATAGCTCCCGCCCTCGCGGCCGGCAAGGTGGTCCTGTGCGACCGTTTCTACGATTCCACGACCTGCTATCAGGCGTTTGCCGATGGTCTCGACCGTCAGATGGTACGCGATGCCAACAACCTGGCTGTCGCCGGTACGCATCCGGCGCTCACGCTCGTCTACCACATCACACCCGAGCAGGCGGCGCTACGCATGGCAGCCCGTGGCGCGGCAGATCGCATGGAGGCAAAAGGCATGACCTTCCAAGAGCGCGTCTACCAGGGATTTTGCGCCATTGCCGCCGAGGAACCAAACCGCGTAAAGCTCATCGACGCGACCGCGACCATCGAGGAAGTCTTCGCGCAGACGGTCGAGCAGGTTCGCGCGTACGGTCTCGACATTCCGCAAGACGCCGTCGCCGCTGCGCTTGCCAAGGAGGCCGAGTAACATGGCCCCCGCTCAGGCAAGCCTGCTGGCCAAGCTCGACACCCAACAGCGCGTGCGCGATTTTTTGACCAACGCCGTCGCCAGCGGCCGTGCATCGCACGCCTACCTGTTTTTGGGCGCTCCCGGCGCCGGCAAGCTCGATGCCGCATGGGCGCTCGCCCAGGCCTTCCTGTGCGAGCAGGACGGCTGCGGCGCATGCGACAGCTGCGTGCGCGTTGCGCGGCACACACACCCCGACGTGCACTATTACACGCCTGAGAGCGCCACGGGCTACCTCATTGCCCAGACCCGCGAGCTGCTCGACGACGTGCCGCTGGCGCCCATCCGCGCTAAGGCCAAGGTCTACATCATCGACCGTGCCGAGCAGCTGCGCGCTAACACCGCCAACGCACTGCTCAAGACACTCGAGGAGCCGCCCGAGGGCGTTATGTTTATCTTGCTGGGCACCTCGGCAGACGTGATGCTGCCCACCATCGTGAGCCGCTGCCAGTGCGTGCCGTTTCGGCTGGTGTCGCCCGCCGTGGCCGCGCGTGCCGTGAGTCGCGCGACGGGTCAGGACCTCGCGCGTTGCCGCATGGCGGTCGCCGTGGCGGGGAGCCCCACGCGCGGCATCGAGTTCCTTAAGAGCGCCGAGCGCCAGGACGCCCGCCGTCAGATGGTCCGCGCCATCGACTCGCTCATCGCTGCCGATGAGGCCGATGTGCTCAGCCGCGCCAAGTCGCTTATTGTCGCCGTCAAGGCTCCGCTCGCCGAGGTCAAGTCCACGCAGGAAAAGGTGCTCGAGCAAAATGCCGATTATCTGTCGCGTGGAGCATTGAAGCAGCTTGAGGACCGCAACAAGCGCGAACTCAACGCGCGTGAGCGTTCGGGTATCATGGAAGCGTTGGCGAGCGCACGGACGCTCATGCGCGACGTGCTGCTGACACTTCAGGACGAGGCGGCCGACGTAGTGAACGAAGACGTGCGCGACACAATCGGTCGGCTTGCCGCCGCGACCAATGTTGAGGGTGCCACCCGGGCGCTCGAGGCAGTCGCGACCGCCGAGCGCAACATCGCCAGAAACGTTACTCCCCAGCTGGCCATCGAGGTCATGCTGTTCGATATCAGGAAGGCACTGAAATGCCGTTAGTCGTACCCGTTAAGTTTACCTACGCCTCGCGCGACCTGTGGTTCGACCCGCAGGATCTGGATATCCTCGAGGCCGATTATGCCATTTGCTCCACCGAGCGCGGAACCGAGATCGGCCTGGTCACGGCCGATCCCTTCGAGGTGCCGCAAGACGAGATCGGTCAGCCGCTCAAGCCCGTGCTGCGCGTGGCGAGCGACATCGACCTGCAGCTTGCCGACGACCTGGCCATCCAGGGCGACGAGGCGATGGTCGATTTCCGCCGTCTGGTCAAAGAGCTCGACCTCGAGATGAAGCCGGTCGGCGTCGAGTACCTGTTTGGCGGCGAGAAGGCCGTGTTCTACTTTGCGGCCGAGGAGCGCGTCGATTTTCGTCAGCTCGTCAAGGACCTGTCCTCGACGCTGCACATTCGCGTCGACATGCGCCAGATCGGCGTGCGCGACGAGACCCGCCTGGTGGGCGGCTATGCCCAGTGCGGACAGGAGCTCTGCTGCACGCGCTTTGGCGGACAGTTTGAGCCCGTCTCGATTCGCATGGCAAAAGAGCAAGACCTGCCGCTCAATTCCTCCAAGATCAGCGGCGTGTGCGGTCGTCTGATGTGCTGCCTGCGCTACGAGTTCGAGGCCTACAAGGACTTTAAGAGCCGTGCGCCCAAAAAGAAGACGCTCATCGATACGCCGCTTGGCAAGGCGCGTATCCAGGAGTATGACACGCCGCGTGAGCAGCTGGTGCTGCGCCTGGAGAACGGCAAAGTCTTTAAGGTCAACCTAGCCGATATGACGTGCTCGGAGGGCTGCAAAAAGAAGGCCGCCGAGCAGGGCTGCAACTGCCGCCCCGACTGCGTGACACGCGACGTGCTCGAGCGCATCGAGTCGCCCGAGATGCGCCTGGCGCTCATGGAGCTCGATCGCGAGAACGGCGTCGACGTGGGCGATGGCCTGTCGAGTGCCGACCGTCTGGCCGGTACGTCGATGCCCAAGCGCCGTCGCCGCGATGCCGAATCCGATGCTCGCTCCGGTCAGGGTCAGGGCGAGGGTCGTGGCCGCGGAAAGGGCCGTGGCAAGGCCGAGGCGCTCGAGGCCGAGGGGGCGGCTGATGGCCGTCGCCGCCGCAAGCGTGCGGGCTCTGCCGATGCCGGCGAGGCTGCAGCCGCGGGCAAGAACGCCTCTCGCGAGCGCGAGGTTCAGCAGCCCCAGCAGCAGAATCGCGGCGGTGGCATGAACCCCACACGTCGCCGCCGCCGTCATCTGTCGAGCGAGGAGCGCGAGGATGCCTTCCGCGCCGCAGCTGCTCGCGAGGCTGGTGCCGCTTCCAAGGGCCCCTCGGCCTCCGATGCGCCTGCCGATAAGGGCGGCAAGTCACGTGGTGAGGAGGAGCGCGCGCCGCGTCCGCGCCGTCGCCATTCCTCGGGCGCGCAGCAGAAGCCTTCAGTGCCCTCCGTGGCCGATCAGGTCTCGGATGGCGAGGTCAAGGTCACGCGCCGTCGTCCCGGAGATGGCGGGGGAGCGGCTGTCAAGGCTTCGCATGGCGCCGCTCGCGACGAACGCGAGCCGCGCGGTGGCGAGGGCTCGGCCGACCAGGGTCAAAAGCGCCGTCGCCGTCGCCGTTCCCGCAAGCCGCGCCAGGATGGTGGCGAGGGTTCGACCCCGTCTTCGTCCGCACCACAACCGCCTGCCGGCGAATAACGCCCGCGAGCGGATTTAGCCCGCCTTGCCCCGAGCGCATCGGGGTATCATAGCGCCGAATCAACAACCCTCCCTGCGACCGAACGTAGGGAGGGTTGTGTCTTGAAGAGCCATCTGAACATATTGAGCTGTCTGCAGGGTGCCGGTGCCCTACCGTTTGCGGACGAATTGCTACCGTTTGCCGAGCGGGTGGCACGCGAGGCGCTCGAGGCATTGTCGCCAACACGATGTGCCGGCTGCGAGCGCGCCGGTGCGCTTATTTGCCAAGACTGCCTGGCCGCGCTCACGCTCATCGACCCACGTCATAGCTGTACCCGATGCGGCGCCCCGTTTGGGGATTTGCTGTGCACTGAGTGCTCGGTCGAGGGCACGTCTTCGGCAATGGCGGAGGCGCTCGACCGCTGCCTGGCGTGCGCCGTCTATGCGCATCCGCTGCCGCGCATCATTAAAGCGTACAAGGACGCGGGCGAGCGACGTCTGGCTCCGTATCTGGCGGAGCTGCTCTACGACACCGCCCTGCATGCCCAGGTCGTAGCGCCCGATCGCTACGGAGGTGTGCTGTCCGGCGCGGATGCGGTGGTGTTTGTGCCTGCGACGGCGGCAGCGTTTCGGCGGCGTGGTTTTGATCATATGGAGGCTATTGCGCGCCCATTTTGCGAGCTGTCGGGTGTTCCCCTGCTCGATGCTCTCGTCAAGTACGGGCATGGTGACCAGCGCGAACTCGGTCGTGAGGAGCGCCGCGAGCGTGCCCGAGGTATGTACGAGACGGTTGAGGACGTGCACGGCCGCCGCCTGCTGCTTATCGACGACGTTATCACCACGGGTGCGACGATGGCAGCGGCTTCGGCGGAACTCAAGCGCGCCGGTGCCACGGCCGTTGATGGCCTCGCTATCGCACGCGTTTGGTAGGGGTGATTCATGTGGCGGTAACAATCAGGCGGTGCAACAAACCGACAAAAGAGCAGCTAGCGGCTTCCGTAATCCTAACAGGCGCCTCGGCGCTACGCATGATGCGCGCCGAGCGCCGGCAGATGGGCTACATAAGCTGGAAGGACCTCGATCCCGATGAAGAGCGCCGTGTGCTGCGCACGTCGTCGCCCTCGACCGAGGACATCTATCTTCCCGACTTGGTGCGGATTGGGGCCGCAAGCAGCGAGGTGCAAGAGGATTTGTGCTTGCTGGTAGGGTCTGCAGCGCAGCGCCGCCGCATTCTTGGCGTGAGCTGGTCCGTATGCTCCGGGTTGCCCGCCGGCTCGATTCTAGAGGCGGAACCGGGGGTGTACAGTCTATCTCCCGAGGCCCTTTGTGTTGCCGTTGCGCGCGAGGTCGGCTGCATCCAGGCATTTGCCCTGGCCCAGGAGCTGTGCTCTAAGATTTCGCTGAGTGACCGCGGGAAGTATCTGCCTCCCTACACCTCGCCCGTTACGAATAAACTTGCAAAGGACAAGGACCAGCCAGCAGACGTGGGCTACTTTGAGGTTGAGCCGGTGCTGACGCCCGATCGTCTGGCAGATTACCTCGCGGTATGCAAGGGGAATGCGGCCAAACAACTGCAGCGTCTGTGTCCCTACTTGTCAGAAAACCTGCGCTCGCCCATGGAGTGCATCATGCTCGCTCTGTTTTCGCTTCCGTTTTCCTATGGCGGATTTGCCTGCGGTCCCTTTAAGACCGACTACAAGATCGAGTTCGATGACCGCGCGCAGGCAATCTCGGGGATGCCGCATGCAGTTTGCGATGCGTATCAGGAAACAGCCCGGTTTGACCTGGAATACAACGGTGAGCTGGGCCATTCCTCTCGGAGGGGACGTATCCATGATGAAAAGCGCAACACGGGCTTGATTACTATGGGAATCGAGGTCGCGACGGTCAACAACGAAATGCTCCGCGACATGGAAGCGATGGAAGCGCTCGCATGGCGCATCCACCAGCGTATGGGTAAGCGATATCAGAATCGCGTAGAGGCTCGTCGAAAGAGGCAAGATGCTCTGCTGAATACGCTCCGAGCGTGCTTTGGGCTCAAGCCAGCGTAAAACTATGGCTTTATAGGGGGTCTGTTTATATGCTCTGTGCAAAAAACGGCAAATATGAGTACTGTTACTAGATTAGTGACAGCAAAAACAAAGAAACTTGGGCCGAAAATCAGGATTCAGCGAAGAGATAATAAACGAATGTGGAATATCTTGGCGCCAAGCAGGCTGTGCGGAACTCAAAAAGGGCTCGTGAGGCGGTAATACGCTGCTACTAAATTGGTAACAGTACTCATATTTGCCGTTTTTTGCACACGGCACCCTGAGACGGGTGCCCCGGAGCTCCCCGTGGGGGAGCTCCGGGCTTCATGGGGGCACGAATAGCCCGCTCCGACCTGCGAAATCTGTACTCGCGATGCGAATGACGCCCCTAACCTTAAACTTTAGCTTGAACTTAGCTATAATGCGCTACGTTCCTGCCAGGCTGTGGTTGCGGGCGGACGAAATGCCCGTCCTAGTCCAAGACAGACGCGGTCAAAGGGATCCACGTAAGCGACCGCGTGCGCGCGGCGCGATCATGGCGCGTCCTAGATGTAAGCCGCACCGTCCGTTCTACTTTCTTTGGGGCAATACCGCCTCGCGGGCGAGCGGGCCAGTCGTGAAGGTGGCTGCGGCCTCCCGAGCAAACACCCCGGTGCGCAAGTGTGGGGTCAAATACCAGGTCAGCTGGTGGGAACAACCCGATATTCCGCGCAACGCACGGATCGTATACGACACAGAAGGCAGGGTAGTGGACATGGTGAGGGGCAGCTTGATGCACGCGGCTCGGTTAGGTGCTGGGACCGCAGCGGTCATCGCCGTTTTGGGCCTGAGCGGATGCGCGTTCAACCCGCTGTCTACGTTCACGACTCCCACGATCGACCAGATCGAGTACGAGACCGTCACGCCGGCGGTGTCGGACGACGCCCTGGTCACTCCCGGAACCCTGACGGTCGCCCTCGATACTTCCGATGCGCCGCAGGCCATGCAGGACGCCGACGGCGAGCTCACGGGGTATGCGGTTGACGCCGCCCGCGCCCTCGCAAGCCGCATGGGCCTTAAGGTCGCCTTTGTCGATGCGTCCTCGGCAGGTTCCGCGCTCGGCGACAAAAAGGCCGATATCTTTATCGGCGAGATTAACTCCACGGACGAGGACATTAGCTCGCTCGGCACCTGCCTGTACGATGCCACTTCCGTGTTCGGTAAAACTAGAGATGGTGGGTCGCTAAGCGTTTCCACCGATACCCTTAGCACGTCCACCCTGGGCGTTCAGATGTCCTCGGCCTCGCAGGAGGCGCTTGCTAAGCAGAGCATTACCGCCAACCAAAAGACCTACTCCAACATCAACGAGTGCTTTGAGGCGCTCGAGTCCGGCGAGGTCGACTATGTAATCTGCGACTCCACGGCCGGCGGCTACCTTGCACGCCTGATGAGCGAGGTCTCCTATGTCGGTGCGCTCGAGGCGCCCTCGACGCTTGGTGTTGCGGGCCTCTCGTCCAATGACGAACTGTGCCGTGCCGTGAGCGATGCCCTCGACGACATCACGGTCGACGGTACGCTCGAGGCGGTCCACTCTGTCTGGTATGGCACGATGCCCTACGACCTCACCACTAAGACGGTTTCGGGCGCTAACGTGCAGCCGGGCGACTCTGAGTCCAGTGAGACCACGTCCTCCGGCAGCGAGTCCTCCGATTCCAACAATGAGACCGCATCCTCCGAGGACAAATCGTCCAGCCAGGAAGGCGCCATCACCGACGACGACATTAACAAACTCAATAGCTAGTTATTGCTAGGGGTGGTGTCTCCTATACGTTGAAAAGGACACTTCTTCACGGTTTCAACACGCACTGCCGGGCTTCCCCGATGGGGGAGTCCGGCTTTTTCATCCCAATAAAACTAGCAGGTCAAAGCCAATTTTCGGGACCAAATACAAAGCCGCCGGCCCCCTCCTATAGCGCACTTTGCCATGGAAAAGTGCGAGACTTCGGTATGCGGTATCAAGCAATCGTTATTCGGGTCTTTAGGAATCCGCGTGATTAAATGCACGGCAATGGGTACATAGCCAGTACAGTAAGTCCCCGAGGCAGATTGGAGCCACGTATGGATATCAAGGTTTCTGGACGCAAGACGACGGTAACCGATGCTCTGCGTGCGCATGTGGATGAGAAGATCGGCGAGGCGCTCAAGGTTTTCGATATCGAGCCCATGACGGTCGACGTTGTACTTCGCTATGAGAAGAACCCCTCGAACCCCAACCCGGCAATCGTCGAGGTTACGGTTCGTGCCCGCGGTTCGGTGATTCGCGTTGCCGAGCACGGTGCAGATATGTACGCCGCCGTCGACCTCTCAGCCGATAAGGTCACCCGCCAGCTGCGCAAGTTCAAGACCAAGGTTGTGGACAACCGCCAGGGCGGTGCCAGCGCAGCGGATGTCGCACCGGTCGAGCGCGTCGAGGATCTGGCCGACCTGCTGCTGCCCGAGGAGGAGGACGACCTGCTCGTCCGCGAGAAGGTCATCGATGTCACCCCGATGACTGAGGAGCAGGCGCTGGTGCAGACCGATTTGCTCGGCCACGACTTCTACGTGTTCGAGAACGCGACGACTGGCCTCATCAATGTGGTGTATCACCGTAAGAATGGTGGATATGGCATCATCAAGCCCCGCATCGAAACACTTGACGAGTAAAATACGTTAACTTGCATGAGTTAACGGTTGGCGGCCATCCCATGCGGGTGGCCGCCTTTTTACGTAAGGAGTCGCTTTGATGGACAAGGCCGCATCCGCCGGTCATTCGAACCGTTGCCGCATCGTCGTCGATACCTGCTGCGACTTTAGCCCCGAGGTCGCCGCGAACCTCGATGTCGATATCCTGGGTTTCCCTTTCATTATCGATGGCGAAGAGCGCACGGACGACATCTGGTCGAGCATCACACCCAAGGAGTTCTACGACCGGATGCGCGCCGGTGCCCGCGTGTCCACCTCGGCTGTGTCGCTCGGTCGCTATATCGAGTTCTTTACCGAGTGCGCCAAAGAGGGCACGCCCACGGTCTACCTGTGCTTTACCTCGGCGCTGTCGTCGAGCTACAACTCCGCGTGCCAGGCGGCAGATGCCGTGCGCGCCGAGTATCCCGATTTTGAGCTTTACGTGGTCGACAACGCTCTGCCCTGTGCGACCGGCGCGCTCTTGGCGCTCGAGGCCGTGCGCCAGCGTTCGGCGGGACTGACCGCCAAGCAGCTGGTCGATTGGGCAAACGAGGCAAAGACCTACGTCCACGGCTACTTTACGCTCGAGAGCTTCGACGCACTGGCTGCCGGCGGCCGCATTCCGCCCGCGGCGGCGCAGCTCACGGCAAAGCTCGATGTCAAGCCCGAGCTCTCCTACGACCTTGCCGGCTCGCTGTCGCTGATCGGCGTCAACCGCGGCCGCAAGAAGGCACTCAAGTCCATTCTCAAGTCGTTCCGCGAGAACTACGTGCCCGACCGCACCATGCCCATCGCCATCATGACGGCCGATGCCGAAAAGGACGGCGACTGGCTCGAAGCCGCCATCCGCAAGGAGGAGGGCTGCGCCGACGTCACGATCATTCGCAGCTCCGTGGGTCCCACCATTGGCTCGCACGTGGGCCCCGGCATGGTGGCCTGCGCGTTTTGGGGTAAGAACCGCGCCGACAAGGCGTCGCTTTCCGACCGCATCGCCCGTCGCGTGCGCGGTCAGTAGGCAAGTAATGCGGCCGTAATCGATCCCAACTCACAGCCCAAACGCTGGCACCGAGTATTCAACCTGGTAATAACACCCAACCCAAAAGGAAAGGTTTC
>DBGBLM010000070.1:0-3382 GCA_048448865.1 Collinsella sp. | reverse complement strand
TCGGTCAGCAGCTCCAGGAGCAGCGAATGCGGCGTGGTACCGTTAATGATGTGGGCACGAAATACGCCGCCGGTAAGCGCATCGACGGCCGCACGCAGCTTGGGAATCATGCCCTTATCGACCTCGCCGCCGTAGAGCATTTCGTTAACCTCGTCGAGCGTTAGGTTGGAGATAAGCGAGTCCTTGTCGCTAAAGTCCTTGTACAGGCCATCGACATCGGTCAAAAAGATCGCCTTATGCGCGTGGAGCGCCGCGGCAACGGCACCGGCGGCGGTGTCGGCGTTGATGTTGAAGAAACCGCCGTCCTCCCCCGCCGCGACGGTAGCTATGACGGGGATGTACTCGCTATCGAGTAAGCGCTCGATATAGTCGGTGTTGACGTGCGTCACTTTGCCCACGCGACCGAGCTCGGGGTCGAGCGGCTCGGCGATGAGCGTGCCGGCATCGCTGCCCGACACGCCCACGGCCAGGTTGCCGTGGTGGTTGATGGCAGCAACCAGCTCCTGGTTAACCTTGCCGCCCAGCACCTCGCGCACGATATCCATAGTCGCCGGCGTGGTCACGCGCTGGCCGTTCTTAAACTCGACGGGAATATCGTAATGGCTCAGCGCCTCGTTGATAGCCTTGCCGCCGCCGTGCACGATGACGGGGCGCATACCGATGATCTTGAGCAAAACGATGTCGCTCATCACGTCGCGGCGCAGCTGCTCATCAACCATGGCGGCTCCGCCATATTTGATAACAACCGTCTTGCCGGTCAGGTTCTTAATCCACGGCAGCGCTTCGAACAGCAGCTGCGCGGTTGCTTCGTTGGATTCGCTCGAACGACAATCGCGTGCGAATTTCATAATCTGCCTCGTCTTTCGTATCGTTATCGCGCCGTGCTCCGCTGTCCGCAATCGCGGCAAGATGCGCAGCGTGCCTGGAATCTAGGAACGGTAATCGCCGTTGATGGAGATGTATTCATGCGTGAGGTCGCAGGTCCACACAGTCGTTGCCGCGTCGCCTGCGCCCAGGTCGGCCGAGATCACGATCTCGGGCGCCTCGAAACGTCGTAGAGCCTCGTCCTCGTCAAAGGGAACAGTCAGACCATCGCGACAGACAGGCATACCCATCATGTCGATGGAAACGTCTTCCTGATTAAACTTCACGCCGCACTTGCCAAGCGCCATGGCAACGCGGCCCCAGTTGCAGTCGTGGCCGGCGATGCAGGTCTTAACGAGCGGCGAGTTGGCAACGGCACGAGCGGCGATATCAGCTTCCTCGTCGTTGGCGGCTCCGGTAACGTTGACCGTAACAAGCTTGGATGCGCCCTCGCCATCGGCGGCAATATTGCGCGCCAGGCTCTCGCACACCTCGTGCACGGCAAATGCCAACTCGTCAAAGGCATCGGAGCCCTCGACGATAGGCTCGGCATCTGCGGCAGCGGCGCCGGAGGCAAGCATGATGCAGGTGTCGTTGGTCGAGGTGTCGGAATCGACCGTTACCTTGTTAAAGGTCTGCTTGACGGTCGAGAGCAGCAGGGCATGAAGTGCCGCAGGCTCGACGGGGGCATCGGTAGTAATAACCGCGATCATGGTGGCCATATTGGGCATGATCATGCCCGAGCCCTTGCACATTCCGCCTACCGTATAGACATTGCCCGCATGACCCGCAGCCTCGCTGACATAGGACACGGCGTACTCCTTGGAGTGCGTGTCAGTCGTCATGATGGCGCGAGCGGCATCGGCGCCATCGTGGGCGGAGAGCGCCTCGTAGGCAGCAGGAATGGCGGTCTCAAACGTGTCGATCGGCAGAATCTGGCCAATCACACCCGTGGAGGCAACCAGAATCTGCTGGGGCTCGCAGCCGATGACCTGCGATGCGATGCTGCACGTCTCGCGCGCGCATGCAAGGCCGGTCTCACCCGTGGCGGCGTTGGCATTGCCAGAGTTGACCGAAACGCCGGCGATGATACCGTAACCCTTGTCGGCACCGCCCAGGTTGGCACGGCTCACTTGCACGGGCGCCGCGCAAAAGCGATTGGTGGTAAACACGCCGGCACCGGGACAGGGTTTATCGGGCACGACGAGCGCGTAATCCAGACGCTCGGGGTTCTTGCGGAACCCAGCGTGGATGCCCGCAGCTTTAAAACCAGCCGCAGCCGTAACGCCACCCTCGACGGCGCGAATCTTGATATCAAACAGCTCGGTATTCATCGTCTTTATGACTCCTTATGTCAAACAAAAAACGGACATCGGTTGGTGCGCCATGCCAGTCGTGATCATGAGACCAGCTTAAGAGTGGCGCCCCACTCGATGCCCGACTACCAAATCGTTAACAATCGAATGTGCTACACCGGGCACGCCACTGTGGGCAAGCCTCGTCGCTCGTCAAAGCCAAAGACGATATTGGCGCACTGGACCGCTTGGCCCGCAGCGCCCTTGCACAGATTGTCGATGGCGCCCGTCGCCACCAGCACGCCCGCGCGCTTGTTGAGCGCAAGGCCAATCTGGGCGGCGTTGGTGCCGACGACCGAAACCGTCTTGGGCTGCTGGCCGGCATCGAGCACGCGCACAAAGGTGCGTCCAGCGTAGAACTGCTTGTAATAGTCGACGACATCCTCAAGAGCCAGGGAGTCGATGGCCTGCGGCGTGAGCGGCAGCGTCACCGTGGAGAGCAGGCCGCGCTTGAGCGGTGCCAGATGCGGGGTGAAGACGACGCGATCGGTCAGGCCAAGGATTTGCTCAATCTCGGGCGTGTGGCGATGCTTGCCCACACCGTAGGCCTCCAAGTTCTCGTCGGCGCTGCAAAAATGCGTACGAGCGTTGCAGGACTTGCCGGCACCCGTCACACCGCTGATGGCATCGACAATCACGGGACCGTTCTCTGCCACCCAGCCCGCACGCACGGCAGGAGCGGCAGCAAGGCTCGTTGCGGTGGGATAGCAACCGGCGCAGGCGACCAGCACGGGTTTGCCGTCGGCATGGTCGGATTCGGCGGTCTCCAGGTCCTGGCAGAACAGCTCGGGCAGGCCAAAGGCACGGGTCTTGAGCAACTCGGGGCTCGCATGCTCGGCGGCATACCATGTCTCAAAGACAGACGCGTCGCTCAGACGGTAATCGGCCGAAAGATCAAAGCAGGAGACGCCCGATGCAAGCAGCGCGGGCACCTGTGCCATGGCAGCCGTGTGCGGCACGGCAAGAAAAACCGCATCGCAGCTCTTGAGCTCGGGGGCGTCGTGCGTGGTAAAAACCAGATCGCTCACGCCGGCAAAGCTCGGATAGACCGAAGACAGCGGCCGGCCGGCATCGGCGTTGGACGTAATGGCAACAAGTTCAAACTCGGGATGGCCGAGCACGAGGCGAATGAGTTCGGCGCCGGCATATCCAGCCGCGCCGAC
>DBGBLM010000069.1:0-4845 GCA_048448865.1 Collinsella sp. | reverse complement strand
CCACAGCATCGACGTCCCCCTTGACTGGCGCGGCCTGGAGCCGATGCTCCTGGCCGTCGGCAGTACCATGCGCCGCGGCGCTATGCCGGCACCCATCGCCGGCGCGCCCGAGAGCATCAAGCTCTTCTACCGCGTGGTTTGCGCGCCCGACCGCATCAACGACGATCTGCCGCTGCTCCTGTTTTTGCAGGGCGGCCCCGGCGGCGAGAGCCCACGTCCGCTGTCGCCCACAAGCGACGGCTGGATCGAGGAGGCCGTCAAGCACTTCCGCGTGGTCCTTCCCGACCAGCGCGGCACCGGACGCAGTAGCTGCGTGGACGGACGCACGATCAAGGCACTGGGTGAGCGCGCGACGGCGGCCGGCTCCGATGCCGCACGCTCGCAGGCGGATTTCCTCAAGCGCCACCTCGCCAGCTCCATCGTGCGCGATTTTGAGTACCTGCGCCTGGTGGGCTTTGGCGGCAAGCCCTGGGTCACACTCGGGCAGAGCTACGGCGGCTTTTTGACGTTGAGCTATCTGTCGCTCTTCCCCGAGGACATAGCGGCAAGCTTTACCTGCGGCGGCATCCCCCACGTGCCGGCGAGCGCAAGCGAGGTCTACGCGCACACCTTCCCGCGCATGGCCGCCAAGAAGCAGCAGTATTACGACCGCTACCCCGCTGACGTCGACCGCGTGGCAGCCCTGGCCGATGCGCTCGAGGCCCAGAAGCCCGTGCTGCCCGACGGCTCGCCGATGACGGTCGAGCGCCTACAGCTCATGGGCAGCGACTTTGGCATGAAGCCGAGCTTTGAGCGCATGCATTGGATTATCGATCACGCGTTTGTTACTGGCGACGGTACGCTTAGCTGCGGCTCCTCGGTATCCGACAGCTTTTTGATGCGCGCCTTCGAGCGCACCAACACGCGTACAAACCCGCTGTACTGGACGCTGCAGGAGTTTATCTACGCCGACGGCGACACCATGCCCATTGGCTGGGCGGCCGCAGAGGAGAAGGCCCATCGTGCCGAGTTCGACACACTCGCGCGCCCGCTCATGTTTACCGGCGAGGCCATGTTCCCGTGGATGTTTGAGCAGATGCCCGAGCTTATGCCGTTTAAGCCCGCCATGGACCTGCTGATGGAAGACACCAGCTGGGACAAGATCTACGACCCGCAGCGCCTGGCCTGCAACGAGGTGCCACTCCAGGCCGCGGTGTATTTCGACGATATGTACGTCGATTCGGGCCTGCAGCTTGATACGCTCAGCCGCGTGGGCAACTCGCATGCCTGGGTGACCAACGAGTTCGAGCACGACGGCCTGCACGGCAGCGTGGTGTTCAAGCACCTCTTCGACGAAGCGCTCAACCGCGGAGACCTGCGCCGGATCTTCTAGCTAAGGAGTGTCCCAAAGTGCCGGCACATCAGGAACGTCCCCAAGTGCCGGCACGAGAAAGACAGCGCTGCAGGAAACGATCCGCAGCGCTGTCTTTCTTTATGCAAATACGATCAAGTTATCCCTGTGTATCGCCGGCTTCTCGGCCAGGTTAGCGAGCAGGCGGTTGCTGACGATCTGGTCCTGGCGGCGGCCGGCTGCAAGCTCCAGCACGTCCGAATCGGCCTCGGCGATACCGCGGGCGACGACCATACCGCTCGGATCGCACACATCGAGCACATCGCCCTCGGCAAACTGGCCATCGACCTCGCGAATACCCACCGCAAGCAGGGAAGAGCCACGGCTGACCAGCGCCTTCGCAGCACCGTCATCAACCGTCACCGAGCCGTGGGCCTTGTCGCCCAGCGCGATCCACAGTTTGCGGGGTGCGATGTCCAGGCGCTCCGCCGGCGGATCGAACAGGGTTCCCACGCTCTCGCCGCGGGCGAGACGCACGAGGGCATCGGGCTCCTCGCCCGAGCAAATCACGCTCTGAATGCCCGCCGTCATCAGGATGCGGCTCGCGCGAATCTTGGTGATCATGCCGCCCGTACCCACCGAGGTCGAAGAATCACCCGCCGAGGCAATGATCTTGGCATCGATCTTATGCACGACCGGGACAAACTCGGCCGTCGGATCCTCGTGTGGATTGGCGGTGTAGAGGCCGTCGATGTCGGACAGCGTCACGCACAGGTCGGCGGAAACCAGGCAGCTCACGAGCGCCGCCAGCGTGTCGTTGTCGCCAAACTTGATCTCGTCGACGGTAACGGTGTCGTTCTCGTTGACGACCGGCACCACGCCCAGCTCCACCAGACGCAGCAGGGCGTCGCGCGCGTGCAGGTAGGACGTGCGACGCGCCGTGTCGTGACGCGTGAGCAGCACGAGCGAGGTGAGCAGGTCGCGCGCATGGAACTCCTCGTCGTAGGCCGACGAGATGATGCACTGACCAGCCGAGGCGCAGGCCTGCAGGCTCGGAAGGTCGCCGACCGGCTTGCGGTCGAAGCCCAACACGGGATAGCCACAGGCGATAGCGCCCGAGCTCACCACGACCAGACGCCAGCCGAGCTTGCGCAGCGCTGCGGCTTGATCGGCAAGTCCGCCGATAAAGGCGCGGTTGACCTTGCCATCGGCGCCCACCACCGTGGACGAACCGATCTTTACCACCATCGTTTTATAAGAAGTCGGCATACGTCAAACCAATCAACTGTTCAGCGAACGGGCGAACGGGCAAGCGAGAAAATGATCCGTTATCTTCCGTCGCATGCTGATCATTTTGCCCAGGGGAAAGCCGAGGCCGCGGCCATGTTCTTGCGCACGAGCTCGTCGCGCACCTGAGCCAGGCCCTGCTCCATGCCCACCACATAGGTCTGCGGGTACAGGAAGCGCTTGAAAGCTGCGTCCAGATGATCGAGCGCCCAAACACAGCGCTCGCGCGCGTCCTGGATGCTCTCACGCGGAGCCACTGCGCTGCCATCGCGCACGATCGGCACCAACAGCTCACGATACTCAAGTTCGGACACGTCGGTCACCAGGGCGGCATCATTCACGGCCACGAGGGTATTGCCGCGCGCGGCGCCCTCCCCCACCAGATGGTCCTCGTCGTAGATCATGTCGCAGACCGGGCCGCCAAAGCCGTCGTAATAACGGCGCACGCGCTGCACGCCCGGGATCGTGCGCTTGTAGGGCTGCTCGGAGAGCTTGACCACCGGCGTCCACGGGTCGGCCTCGCTCGCACGGCGGGCGGAAAGCTTGTACACGCCGCCCAGCGCCGGCTGGTCGTAGCAGGTCGCGAGCTTGGTGCCCACGCCAAAGCTATCGATGGGCGCGCCCTGGTCGAGCAGCGACTGAATCGTGTACTCATCCAGATCGTTAGAAACCGAGATCCCCACATAGGGCAGGCCCTCGGCATCGAAACGACCGCGGACATACTTGGAGAGCTTGGCGAGGTCGCCCGAGTCAATGCGAATAGCCGACAGGCGCTCGCCCGCCGCCTCCATCTCCTTGGCAACCGTAATGGCATGCTCGCAGCCCTCGCGCACATCGTAGGTGTCGATGAGCAGCGTGCAGTTCTTGGGGCTCGACTTGGCAAAGGCGCGGAAGGCCTCGAGCTCGGAATCGAAGCTCATCACCCAGCTGTGCGCATGCGTGCCAAAGACGGGAATACCGTAGCGGCGGCCGGCGAGCACATTGGACGTAGAGGAGCAGCCGGCAACGTAGCTCGCGCGCGCAACGGCCAGGCCGCCATCGGGACCCTGGGCTCGGCGCAGGCCAAACTCCGCCACGGGGCGACCGTCGGCGGCGAGCACCACGCGCGCCGTCTTGGTGGCGACAAGCGTCTGGAACCCGACGATGTTGAGCAGCGCCGTCTCGAGCAGCTGGCACTCGAGCGCAGGACCGGTGACGCGCACCATGGGCTCGCGTGGAAAGACGAGCTCGCCCTCGGGGACGGCGTCGATATTTACATGCGCACGAAAATCGCGCAGGTAGTCGAGGAATGCGGACTTGAACATCGCGCCACCGGCCGGGGCCTCAAGCGATGCGAGGTAGTCGATATCCTCGGGCGTAAAGCGCAGATTCTCGACTAGCTCGGGCAGCTCGGCGGTGCCGCACATGACGGCATAGGCGCTGCCAAAGGGATGGTCGCGGTAAAACGCGGTAAAACAACCCTGCTCATTGGCCTTGCCGCTCTCCCACAGGCCCTGGGCCATAGTGAGTTCGTACAGATCGGTGAGCATTGCGATGTCGGTGGGATGAGAGATATCGGTCAAAGCCATGGGGCGACCTTTCGGATGTGTTGTGCAGAGGTTGAGGGTTGGGCGAGGCGGACGTGCGGGCATGGAGCCCGGCGCGAACAGGTTAGTGCAGGCCCATGCTGCCCGTGATCGTGTAAACCATAAAGACGATAAACGCGATGAGGGCGAGCACGATGATGATTTTTTGAGCCGGCGCCATGCCAGGGATCTCGTTCTCGCCCGTAGGTTCCTTGGAGGTAACCATGCGCTGGGCAAAGGTCATCTCGTCACGGCTCGGCTTGGGCTCGACGGACTTGGGACGAGCGGCCTTTTTAGGCTGAGGTTTGGGCGCGGCAGGTGCAGGCTTCGCAGCAGCGGGCTTGGGTGCGGGCGCGGGCTTGCGCTCGGATGCGGCGTTCGAGGCGACCTCCTCGGCCTTCGCACGCTCGGCGCGCAGGGCAGCCAGCTCCTCACGCTCGCGACGGGCCTCTTCCCGAGCCTCGCGGCGGGCCTTCTCAGCGCGGAGCTCTTCCAACTCAGCGCGCTCCTCGTCGGACAATGGTTGGGACACAAGCTCGGCCATGGTATAGCCCTTTCTTTTAAAAAAAGCCGCCGACCCAATGTCAGCGGCTTATCAAATCCAAGGGTGGAGACGAAGGGAGTCGAACCCTCGGCCTCTGCCATGCGACGGCAGCGCTCTCC
>DBGBLM010000068.1:0-9739 GCA_048448865.1 Collinsella sp. | reverse complement strand
ACGGTCGATTTTTGGCTGCGAATAGGAGCATAATCAAAGTCCCGATTGGATGTATTGGGATTACGACAAGCCGCTCGGGTCGTTCCCGGGCGGCTTGTTTGTGGAGAGAGATGGGAGTTTCTAATGGTTAACGAGAAGAAGGTCGCTATTGTCGGCTGCGGTTTCGTCGGTTCGTCTTCGGCGTTCGCACTGATGCAGAGTGGTCTGTTCTCCGAGATGGTCCTCATCGACGTGGACAAGAACCGTGCCGAGGGTGAGGCCCTGGATATCGCGCACGGCATGACGTTTGCCGAGCCGATGAAGATCTACGCCGGCGATTATTCCGATGTCGCCGACGCCGCCATGATCGTCGTCACTGCTGGCGCTGCCCAGAAGCCCGGTGAGACCCGCCTGGACCTGGTCAACAAGAACGTCAGCATCTTTAAGTCCATTATCCCCGAGATTAAGAAGTCCGGCTTCGACGGCATTCTGCTAATCGTTTCCAACCCGGTCGACGTTCTGACCTACGCCGCCATCAAGATGTCCGGCCTGCCCGAGGGTCACGTCATCGGCTCCGGCACCGTGCTCGACACCGGCCGTCTGCAGCAGATGCTCGGCGCTCACGTCGAGGTCGATCCGCGCGACGTTCAGGCCTACGTCATGGGTGAGCACGGTGACTCCGAGTTTGTCGCTTGGTCCAGCGCTCAGGTTGCCGGCGTTCCGCTGAACACCTTCTGCGAGCTTCACGGCCATCTGGAGCATGAGGCTGCCGAGAAGCGCATCGCCGAGGACGTCAAGAACTCCGCCTACACCATCATCGAGAAGAAGCACGCCACCTACTATGGCGTCGCCATGGCCGTCAAGCGCATCTGCACCGCCGTTATGCGCGATGAGCAGACCGTTTTGCCTGTCTCCTCGCTCATGGTGGGCGAGTATGGCCTGTCCGATCTTGCCATCTCCATGCCGACCGTCGTTGGCCGCGACGGCGTTGTCTGCCGCGTCCCCGTGCCGCTGAACGACGACGAGCAGCATGAGCTCACCGTCTCCGCCAAGGCCCTCAAGGACATCATCGACAGCGTCGATTTCTCCTGCTAAATCAAGCTCGCCAGAGCGAAAAGCTACAATGAAGGCGTCCGGGCCACACGGCCCGGGCGCCTTTTGGTGCAAAGTAACCTGACCCCAATGCACCATCCCAATACACCATAGTTGATGGGAGGGCCATGTCGGATTCGCCTAATTTTTTGACCTATGCCCAGACGGCGTTTGATCCGTTTGAGGAGCGGCCGTTCTGCGCGGTGGATAGCCTCGTCTTTGCGTGGTTGTCCTATTTGCGTTTGCCGGGTGATATGGCGGAGCTGACGAACTGGCAGGGCCTAGACGTACGCGAGCTGCTGCGTGCCGAGTGCTACCGGGGCATGATTGACGACTTGTGGGACCCGGAGGGCAGCAGGGCCTTGTTGGAGGCCGTGGCAGCAAGTCCTCGCTACCGTGGCGTGCACGTTTGCGGCTATCGTGCCGTGAGCGATGTGGTGGCGACAGAGCAGTTTGCAGCCATGGCGTTTCGGTTTCCGGCAGGGTTTAGCTATCTTTCCTTCCGGGGGACCGACAGCACGATTGTGGGCTGGAAAGAGGACTTTAACATGGCGTTCCGGTGTCCTGTGCCGGCCCAGGAATCCGCGGCGCGTTATGTGGACGAGGCGGCGGATGCGATCGACGGGCCGCTTTTGTGCGGAGGTCATTCCAAGGGTGGAAACCTTGCGGTGTACGGTGCGGCGATGTGCTCCGATGTCGCCCGTGAGCGAATCGAACGGGCGTATTCCCATGATGGTCCAGGGTTCGTCGAGGAGTTTCTGAACGGCAACGCCTTTGCCGATCTTTCCGGTCGAATCGACAAGACACTACCTCGGTCGTCGATCTTCGGCATGATGTTCGAGACACAAGAGGACTATGCCATCGTTGAGAGCACCGAGTTCAGCCTGCTGCAGCACAATCCCTTTAGCTGGGTGGTTGATGGTTGCGACTTCGTATACTGTGAGCGCCTGTCCGCCGGTGCTCGATACGTTGATGGCTCCATTCGCGAGATGCTGCTTGCAGTGCCACCTAGCGAGCGCGAGCGTTTTGTAGATGCGTTGTTCTCCGTGTTTGAGGCTACGGACGCCGAACGGTTTGCGGATATCGCAGGAAATCTGCGTGAAAGTCTGCCCGTGATGCTCCAGGCTGCGCAAGGCTTTGACAAAGATACGCGACGCTTTATCTCGCAGACCATCGTGGCGATCCTTAAATGCGCACTGTTGCCCAAACGACCCCAGATCGACGTGCCCACTGCCGGCAAGAGTTTGGCAGAACAGCTCGAGGCTTGGCAGTCCGAGCTCCTGCGCTAGCCATTGATACAAAGCAACCTGTCCCCGATGCGCCAATCTTCGATGCGCCTGGGGCGGGCTCGACCGCTATACTGGTTCGTGCCGAAATCGATCTAGAACGGAATGCCGTATATGAAAATCAATCACGCGATTCTGCATATCCTGGACTTTGACTCTGCCGTCAACGTCATGAGCCAGCGAGAGCTCGATATCGAGAGCCGTACCGTGCGCAACTTCGTGACCACGCATCTGCGCCGCGCACGCACCTCGGCCGACAATAAACGCGCCACGTTTGCCGAGAACTCCGCATTCGGCGGCGAGCTCAAGGGCTATTTCTTTGGTGAGCGTGAGTTCGTGGACCTGTCTCAGCAGATTGCGGAGTTCATCTCTTCCGAACTTACCAAGGCCGAGAAAGCCGAGTCCACTGACGTGCTTGTGGCGGACTTTGATGACGATGAGGATGCCCGCTGGTTTGCCGTGATGCTGCTGGGCTCCAAGCAGGCTTTTATGCACGAGGTAGGTCGCGAAGAGGGCGAGGTGCGCAACGACATTGCGCGCCACTACGCCATTCTGCCGAATCCCTCGCAAAAGGTGCCGAGCTATGCAATCGTGCGTGCAAGCACCATGGAGATCGGCTATGTGGACAAGAAACGCAAGATCGCCGGCGAGGACCGTATGCTTATCCCCGATGGCCTGCTGCAGTGCGACACGGGCGTATCGGGCAAGGAGGTCATCGACACCGTGACGCGTGTGGTCGAGGAAGTCGCCGAGGAGCACGGTGCCAATACGGCCGTAGCGCTCGCCAAGGTTAAGGCTGCTGTTGCCGAGAAGGTCGAGGATGACGAGGAGCTGCCGCCTTGGGATATCGTCGACGAGGTCTTTGAGGACGAGCCGGTCATCAAGGAGAGCGTGCGCGCGGCACTGACCGAAGAGAAGGTGCCCGAGCGTGTGCCCGTGGAGCGCAAACAGGTCGAACGCGCGGCGGTGCGCAATCATAAGATCCGTACCGACACGGGTATCGAAATCAGCTTCCCGGCTGAGATGGGTTCGAACTCCGAGTACATCGAGTTCGTCAACGAACCCAACGGCCTCATCTCTATCGAGCTCAAGAACATCGGAAGTATTGAGAATCGATAAGCTGCGCTTGGACGTTGCAGAAAAACAAAGGCCGAAGCCCTTTGGGACTTCGGCCTTTTTTGTTTTCGGCTTGGTTGCTGACATTGCGCCGCAGGCTAGGCATACGTCAGCGAAAACGCGGTTTGTCAAAACCGCGTAACTATTAAAGTTGACGTAAGCCCTCTTCCAGGCCGGTCTTGCTGTCGGTCTTCTCGTCGCGCATCTTGATGACGCGGGCGGGGACACCGGCCACGACGGCACCGGCGGGGACATCCTCGACGCACACGGCGCCGGCGGCAACGACAGCGCCCTTGCCTACGTGCACGCCCTCCAGGACCACGGCGTTGGCGCCGATCATGACATCGTCCTCGATGATGACGGGCGTGGCGCTGGCGGGCTCCACAACGCCTGCCAGCACGGTGCCGGCGCCGATGTGGCAGTTCTTGCCCACGGTGGCGCGACCGCCCAGCACGGCGCCCATATCGATCATGGAACCCTCGCCGATAACGGAGCCGATGTTGATGATGGCGCCCATCATGATGACGGCACGGTCGCCGATCTCGACGCGGTCGCGGATGATCGCGCCCGGCTCGATGCGGGCGTTGATGCCCTTAAGGTCGAGCATGGGCACGGCAGAGTTGCGGCAGTCATTCTCGACATCGTAGTAGTCGATGGAGTCGGCATTGGCATCGAGGATGGCCTTGAGCTCATCCCAGTCGCCAAAGACGGTCTTGCCGCGACGGCCGCCGTAGACATGTGCGTCGCCCCAGGCAACCTTCATGCCGGGCTTCTCGCGCACGTACAGCTTGACAGGTGTCTTTTTGGGCGCGGTGGCGATGTAGTTGATAATCTCCTGGGCATCCATCTCGGCTGCGTTGCTCATTTGCTATCTCTCCTTTGGGTGGATTCGGTTGATACCTGGTTAGGCAAACATGACCTGGTCGAACGTATAGAAGCCGGGTTCGCGGGTGACGAGCTTCTGGGCGGCGGCCAGGGCGCCGTTGACGAAGATCTGACGGCTCGTGGCGCGGTGGGTGAGCGTGACCTCCTCGTCCTGGCCAAAGAAACTCACTTCGTGGACGCCGGCGACAGTGCCACCGCGCAGCGAGTGCATGCCGATCTCCTTGGGATCGCGCGCGCCGCACATGCCCTCGCGTCCGTAGACGGGGTGGTAGCCTGTCTCGGGCTCGGCCTCGACTACGGCGTCGAGCAGCAGCTTGGCGGTACCGCTGGGGGCGTCGACCTTTTGGTTATGGTGCGTCTCGACGATTTCGCAGTCAAAGCCGGGCAACTCGCGCGTGGCCTGGGCCACTAGATGACGCAGGGCTGCGATGCCGATGGAGTAATTGCCCGAGTGCATAACGCGGGTGTTCTGGCCCAGCTCACGCAGACGGTCCATCTGCTCGGGGGTGTAGCCTGTGGTGCCCGAGACCAACGCCGCGCCCGTGCGCTCGACATAGGCGACGACGGCATCGAAGGTCATGACGTTCGAGAAGTCGATAATCACATCGGCAGCCGGTGCGTTCTCGAGCTTGCTCAAATCGAAGCCAATCTGGGCCACGATATCAAAAACGGGTTGACCGGCGGCGTCGACAACGCCCTCGGCGGTGGTGCGGACGAGCGAGCCCATGCGGCCCGTTCCCATAATGACGGTCTTAATCAAGCAGACCAGCCCCCTTCAGAGCATCGGTAAGTGCAGAGCGCGTGTCGTCTGCCATGGGGCACAGCGGCATGCGGTAGTTTGCCTCGATCATACCCATCTGGGCGAGCGCCTCTTTGACGGGGATGGGGTTGACCTCACTAAAGAGGGCATTGATGAGCGGCTGGCCGGCAATTTGGATATCGCGGGCACGCGCCACGTCACCGTCCAAATAGGCGCGGCACATGTCGTGCACGAGCTGCGGCTGCACGTCTGCCCACACGCTGATGGTGCCCGAGGCGCCCAGGCTCATGAGCGGCACGGTAAGCGCGTCCTCGCCCGAGTACATGCGGAAGTCGTCTGACAGCAGGTGGGCGATCTTGGCCGCGTAGGCGACGTTGCCCGAGGCCTCCTTAATACCCATGATGTTGGGGTGCGCGGCCAGGCGCTCTACGTTGCGCTCGCTGATACCGCAGCCGCAGCGGCCGGGGATGTTGTACAGGATGCAGGGGATGTCCACGGCATCGGCGACGGTCTTAAAGTGCTGATAGATACCCTCTTCGTTGGACTTGTTGTAGTAGGGGGTAATGAGCAGCAGGCCGTCGGCTCCCAAGCCCTGGTAAGTAAGCGACTTGGTGAGCATGGTCTGCGTGGAGTTGGAGCCCGAGCCGGCAATGACGGGGACGCGTCCTGCAACATGCTTGACCACGGCGGCGACGACGGAGTTGTCCTCGTCGTCGGTCATCGTGGCGCTCTCGCCGGTGGTGCCCAGGGTGAGGATGGCGTCGGTGCCGTTTTGCAGGTGGAAATCGATAAGGCGCTCGAGTGCGTCAAAGTCGACACTGCCATCCTTTTTAAACGGCGTGACGAGGGCGACGATTGAGCCCTCGAGATTGCGGATGTCCATGTTCTTCTCCTTCGCGTCCGCGATCTGGATGCGTTTGTTCCATTGGGCGGCAACTGCCAGGCGCTCGTCTTGGGCGCGACGGCGGGCACTTTCGGCGCGCGACTTGGCCAGCAGCTCTCGGCCGCTCGGCAGCACGTCGAGCGTGGCAAAGTAATCGCCCGGGCGCTCGGCGCGGCGGATGAGGTCGGCCGAGCCATCGGGGCGCAACAGGACCTCGGCGGAGCGCAGGCGTCCATTGTAGTTGTAACCCATGGAGTAGCCATGCGCGCCGGTATCGTGGATCACAAGCAGGTCGCCCATGTCGATATGCGGCAGCTCGCGATCGATGGCGAACTTGTCGTTGTTCTCGCACAGATTGCCCGTGATGTCGTAGGTGTCCGTGACGGGCGCTGTGGTCTTGTCGTCATCACCCGGCTGGCCCATCACCGTAATGTGGTGGTAAGCGCCATACATGGCAGGACGAATCAGATCGACGGCACTGGCGTCCACGCCGATATAGTCCTTGTAGATCTGTTTCTCGTGGATGGCCTTGGTGACCAGGCATCCGTAGGGGCCCATCATAAAGCGACCCATCTCGGTGCAGATCGCCACATCGCCCATGCCGGCGGGGACCAGAATCTCGTCGTAGGCTGCGTGTACGCCCTCACCGATGGCGTGAATGTCGTTAGCCTGCTGCTCGGGCAGGTAGGGGATACCCACACCGCCGGACAGATTGATAAAGGCGACATGTGCGCCGGTCTCGCGCTCCAGGCGCACGGCAAGTTTAAAGAGGATGCGTGCGAGCTTGGGATAGTAGTCGTTAGTGACGGTGTTACTGGCAAGGAAGGCATGGATGCCAAAATTCTCGGCGCCCTTGGCCTTGAGCATGCGGAAGGCCTCAAAGAGCTGCTCGGTGGTCATGCCATATTTGGAGTCGCCCGGGTTGTCCATGATGCCGTTGGAGAGCTGGAACAGACCGCCTGGATTAAAGCGGCAGCTGACCGTCTTGGGGATGGGCCCCGCAACGCGCTCAAAGAACTCGATGTGGCTGATGTCGTCAAAGTTGACGATGGCACCCAGCTTGTCGGCGAGCTCAAAGTCGGCAGCCGGCGTGTCGTTGGACGAGAACATGATGTCGTGTCCCGTGATACCCAGTGAGCGGGCGATCATAAGCTCGGTATAGCTCGAGCAATCGCAGCCGCAGCCGTATTCGTTGAGAATGGAGATGAGCGCCGGGTTGGGGTTGGCCTTGACGGCAAAGTATTCCTTAAAGCCCGGGTTCCATGCAAAGGCGTCGCGCACTTCTTGCATGTTGCGGCGGATGCCTGCCTCGTCGTATAGATGAAACGGCGTGGGGAACTGCTCGACGATATGCTCGAGTGTCTCCTTGTCCACAAACGGCTGCTTGGCCGCATATGCCTCGTTGGGGGTCAATGCCATGTCCCGTAAACCTCGCTATCCAGACGGCGCCATCTGCGCATCGAATCCGCATAGCGTGGACCCAATGTCCGGATAGCGCTCCCGCATTGCTGCAGACAGTCCTGTGGGTGTTTCCCACAGGCCCACCAGGTTGTTCGTGCCCGAAAAACCCAGTTCGGCGGGTTTCGCCTCCCCGCGGGGTCAAAGCCTGCCGACTCGCCCGCGGCTCTTCGTGCCCGCGCCTCTATCAAGTGGTAAAGACCCTATCACGTTGCACTTTACCAAACAAGAGTATTCGTATATAACGTTTAAAAAATGCAGGGATATGCTGGAAACATGTGTGCCACAATCCTGTATCACAATAAGTTGCAACAGATGTGCCTTACGAAGGGATTCTCTATGACCGAGCTCCAAGAACTCCGTCGCTATCGCCGCGATCTCCATCGCATTCCGGAGCTCGATTTCGATCTTCCGCAAACCATTGCCTATATCGAGGGCGTGTTGGCACCGCTCGCTTGCGAGGTGACCCATCCGTGCCCCAGCTGCGTCTGCGCTTTCTTCGACGCCGGCGTTGGTGCCGCGCATGCCACAGCGATTCGCGCCGATATGGATGCGCTGCCCATCGCGGAGGCGACGGGAGCGGCCTTTGCCTCGACCCATCCCGGCAAGATGCACGCTTGCGGACATGATGGACACATGGCCATGGCACTTGCCGCCGCGACGTATGTCGACCGTACGATTCGCGAGCAGCCGGGCGTCATTAGGCGCAACGTTCTCTTTGTGTTCCAGCCGGCCGAGGAAACGACCGGTGGTGCCAAGACGGTATGTGAGAGCGGTGTGTTCGAATGCTACGGGGTCGACCGCATTTTTGGCTTCCATGTGTGGCCCGATCTGCCCGCCGGCACGTTGGCGAGCTGTTCCGGCCCGCTGCTGGCGCGTTCGAGTGAGACACACATTCATATTCACGGGACGAGCATCCATATCGCTAAGACCTATGGCGTTCCGGTCGAGGAGTCGCACGATGCGGCGCTGGCGGCTGCCAAGTTCTTGGTTGCCGAGCGCGAGCTGATGGACGAACTGGGCACCGACGAGCCCTGTATCGGTAAGTTTGGTCTGCTGCAGGCCGGTACGGTTTGCAACGCGGTGGCGGGGGAGGCCCATGTGGCCGGCAGCCTGCGTTTGTTTACGGACGACATGTTCGACCGGGCGCGCGAAGGCGTGCGCCGCGTGCTGGACGATGCCTGTGCCGCAACAGGCTGTACGTACGATCTCGACTTTGCCGAGGGCTATCCGCCAGTCGATAACGACCCCGAGCTGTTTGCCAACATCACACCTGCCTTGCCCGGGTTGCAGCTCGTTGATGAACCGCTGCTAATTGCCGAGGACTTTGCCTTCTATCAGCGCCATCTGCCGGGCGTGTTTTTCCTGCTGGGCACGGGTGTGCCAGAGGACCAAGACAACCCGAGTGATTCGGATGGCTGCCCCGCCTATGCCACAAGCGCCCTGCATACCGATAGCATGCTCTTCGACGAGGAAATCCTACTCAAAGGCCTCGATGTCTACAAACGATTGCTTTTGCTTGACTAAGGCTGAAGGACATTTTGTTCTAGAAAACACGAACAAATGTACGATATAATAGAGATGTAAGTCTATAGAAACGTTTGACGTTACTAACGTAAGGCGATACTATGATTGCATCGTACAAAGATGAGGATATCGAACGCTTTGCCATGGGTGTGCGGGTCAGGAGGTTCGTGCCCTTTGAGCGTGTTGCGTTGAGGAAGATCCGCCAACTGCAGGTTTGTGCTTCGCTTGATGATCTTCGCGTTCCACCGGGCAACCGTCTGGAAGCTTTGAAGGGCGATCGTGCCGGTCAATATAGCATCCGTGTTAACGAGCGCTATCGGGTCTGTTTTGAGTGGAGACAGGAGATGGCTTGGAATGTCGAAATCGTCGATTATCACAAGTGATGAGACTTCGGCCGATTTGCTGTCGCCGGTGACTCCTGGTGAGCTTCTCAAAGAGGAGTTTCTTGTTCCCATAGGCATTTCTCAATATCGCCTTGCGAAAGAGACTGGGATTCCGGCTCAGCGTATCGGGCAGATTGTCTTGGGAAAACGTCGCGTGACGGCCGACACCGACCTCCGTCTTTGCCGTTATTTTGGCCTGACGGATGGTTATTGGCTGCGCGCTCAGGTGGCGTTTGACCTTGAGGCCGAGAAAAGGCGGATCGAACCGGAACTCGACAAGATCGTTCCTGTTCAGCAGGCTATCGCATTGTAGTGTTCAAAGATGTTGAGGTTGGAGTGACGATGGGGCGACGCCGACAGTCTGCCGTTT
>DBGBLM010000067.1:0-10764 GCA_048448865.1 Collinsella sp. | reverse complement strand
CCTCCTCGATCTGTAATCGTCCATGGATTACCTGCCTTTACTGTACGCGTGGACGGCTCGCTAGGGTGGGCCATGTGTCCCATTCTGGGGGCTGGAATTGCGCCGACAAGTGGCAATATGTGCGGTCGCAAAAGAGGGGAGGGCCGATGCTGTCGGCCCTCCCCGGGGTGAGGTGCCCGTTGATTTAATGGGGCGCGCGTGCGTGGGCGTTGCCCCAACAGGTTCCTTGTTTATAGATATGCCTCAGTTTTTGACGTCCGGAAGTCTCGAAAGGTGGGCCATGTGTCCCATGTTTGCGGTGCCGACGCCTATCGTTCGTCATAGAAATCCGCGATGGCCAGGTGCGCTGACGCTCGCGTACTTATGGGCTAGACTTAGCACCATTACGTGATCGATGCGGTCGGCCGGCGTCGGCCGCCCGACCGATATATATGACTTGAAGGTGCGTGTGCGTATGAGCCAAGAGATGATGGATAAAACCTGTCGCGGTTTTGCCGAGGCGCTGGCCGCGCGCGAGCCAGTTCCCGGCGGCGGTAGCGCGAGCGCCTTTGTAGGTGCACTGGGCGCCTCGCTTTGCGGGATGGTTGCTCGCTATGGGGCGACAAACCCTGCGCTTGCCGATCGCGCAGACGATCTGACGCGCGCGTTTGCCCAGGCGGATGAGTTGGCGCAGGAACTTGTGGGTCTGGTCGCCGAGGACGTTCGTGCGTACGGCCAGGTGTCCGCTGCGTACGGTATTCCGCGTGAGGACCCGGCCCGACCGGCTGCGATTCAGGATGCGCTGCATGTGGCCGCTATGCCGCCGTATCGCATTATGGATGCCTGCGGGCGCGCACTGGCGCTGCTCGAGGACATGGCCGACAAGGGTTCGCGTCAGCTGCTGTCCGATGTGGCGTGCGGCGCCGTATTCTGCCGCGCCGCCATGCAGGGCGCGAGCTTGACGCTCTTTGCGAACACCACGTCTATGAAGGATCGTGCACGCGCCGAGGAGCTCGAGACGGCGTGTGATGAGTTGCTCGACACATGGTTGCCGCGCGCCGATGCGCTGGCGCGCCGCGCCTCCGACGCTGCAAGAAAGAGGGGATAGCCATGGCTGAGCTACTGAAGGGTGCTCCCGTCGCCCGCGCTTTGACTGAGGAGCTCGCTGCCCGCTGCGCTGCGCTGCGCGAACGCGGTGTTGTTCCGACGCTTGCTATCGTGCGTGTGGGTGAACGCGAGGACGACCTGTCCTACGAGCGCGGTGCCCTCAAGCGCTGCGAGAAGGTTGGCATTGAGGCTCGCCGCGTTTTGCTTCCTGCCGATGTTTCGCAGGACGAGCTGTTGACGGCCGTCGAGGACATCAATACCGATTCGGCTGTTCATGGCTGTCTGATGTTCCGCCCGCTGCCCGCCGGCCTTGACGAGAACGCCGTCGCCGCAGCGCTCGATCCCGCCAAGGACGTTGACTCCATGACGCCGGCTTCACTGCTCACCACGCTTTCGGGGCGCGGCGAGGGTTTTGCCCCCTGCACAGCCGAAGCCGTGCTTGCTTTGCTGGATCATTACGGCGTTGAGCTGGATGGGGCCAAGGTTGCTGTGGTCGGACGCTCACTGGTAATTGGCCGCCCCGTTGCCGCCATGCTTACGGCGCGCAACGCAACCGTGACGACGTGCCATACGCATACGCGCGATCTTGCCGCCGAGTGCTGTGCTGCCGACATTGTGGTTGCCGCCGTTGGACGCGCGCGCACGATTGGCGCAGATGCGGTCCGCGAGGACCAGGCGATTATCGATGTTGGCATTAATTGGGACGAAGCCGCTGGCAAGCTGGCCGGCGACGTCGATTTTGATGCCGCGGAGCCGGTTGTTGGCGCAATCACCCCCGTGCCGGGTGGCGTGGGCGCCGTGACGACAGCAATTCTCGCCAAGCACGTGATCGAGGCGGCTGAGCGCGCGGTAAAATAGGCGTTTGGAGGCTGTTTAGGGGGTTGGTTAGATACCCCGTGGTCAAAAAATGCCAAATATGAGTACTGTTGCCAAGTTAGTCACATATGTTTGAGATCATTTTGGCTCTTTAGCGATAAGTAATATCGTTAAAGAGCCAATTTTATTGGACGTATGGGGAATTACTAGACTCAGTTTTTGGACAGGTGAGGATTCCCGGCGCCCGGAACAGTGCAATTTGCTGCCACTAAATTTGTGACAGTACTCATATTTGGCATTTTTTGACCACGGGGGCTGCCGAGGCTGTGGTTTCGCCCTTTTTGCACCGAAGCGATACACTGTTGCCGTTTGATTTTTTCGCTCAAGGAGGATGCGCATGCCGTGCACAACGATTTTGGTCGGTAAGAACGCGAGCTACGACGGGTCGACGCTGGTTGCCCGCAACGAGGACTCGCCCAATGGGGTGTTTGAGCCCAAGCGCATGCGCGTAGTGCATCCCGACGAGCAGCCGCGTGTCTACACGAGTGTCCTGAGCCACCTGACCGTTGAGCTGCCCGATAACCCCATGCGCTATACGAGCGTCCCCGATGTTGTCCCGGGCCACGGTATCTGGGCCGAGGCCGGTTTCAACGAGCTCAATGTTGGCATGTCCGCAACCGAGACGCTCACCACCAACGAGCGCGTCCGCGGCGCCGATCCGCTCGTGGACTACGTGCCCGCCAAGGGTAACGAGGGCGAGGACGGCTATGTGCCGGCGCAGCCCGGTGGTTTGGGCGAGGAGGATATGGTGACCCTGGTGCTGCCATACGCCAAATCCGCCCGCGACGGTGTGCGCATTCTGGGCGACCTGCTCGAGCGCTACGGCACCTACGAGAACAACGGCATCGCCTTTAGTGACGTTGACGAGATCTGGTGGCTCGAGACCATCGGCGGTCACCACTGGATCGCCAAGCGCGTACCCGACGACGCCTATGTGACCATGCCCAACCAGCTGGGTATCGACAGCTTTGACTTGGACGACGCCGAGGGCGCGCAGGTCGACCACATGTGCTCGGCCGACCTACGCACTTGGATGGCCGAGTGGCATCTGGACCTGACACTGGGCGTTAAGGGCGACGATCCCGCCGCGGTCTTTAACCCGCGCGAGGCCTTTGGCTCGCACAGCGACAGCGACCACGTCTACAACACACCGCGCGCCTGGTACATGCAGCGCTGCCTCAACCCCAGCGATGTGTGGGACGGTCCCGACGCCGACTACACGCCCGAGAGCGACGACATTCCCTGGAGTCGCGTGCCCGAGCGCAAGGTGACCCTCGAGGACATCAAGTACGTGCTTTCGAGCCACTACCAGGGCACGGAGTACGACTGCTACGGCAGCAAGGGTACGCCCGCCACGCGCGGCGCCTATCGTCCCATCGGCATCAACCGCAACAGCCAGCTCGCCGTGCTGCAGCTGCGCCCCTATGCGCAGCCGGCGTATCGCGCCGTGCAGTGGATGGCGTTTGGCTCCAACTCGTTTAACGCGCTTGTGCCGCTGTATGCCAATGTCGAGACCATGCCCGAGTACTATGCCGACACGCAGGCTCGCGTGACGTCCGAGAATTTCTATTGGGCAAATCGCCTGATCGGGGCCTTGGCCGATGTTCGCTTCCATGAGTGCGGTCGCGCGGTCGAGGACTACCAGGAGAAGGTCGGCGGCATGGGCCACAAGCAGATCCACGACGTTGACGCCGTTGTAGCCGTACTGCCCGAGGCCGAGGTGCCCGCCGAGCTCGCCCGCGCCAACGAGGCCTTTGCCGAGCTTGTGCGCGTGGAGACCGATGCCCTGTTGGGTAAGGTGCTCTACACCACGAGCTGTGCCATGAAGAATTCCTTCGCGATGAACGATAACATTAGGTAAAAGCCACATTGCAACGAGCGAGCGGGGCAAACGCCGTCAAAGGCTTTGCCTCGCTCGATTTCTATCCCGGTGACAAACGATTTTGTGTCGTTTGCTCAATCTTGGGTACAAGTAGGCCAATGAAGTTGTTCACGATTGGAGCCAACCATGGTTATGAAATTCGATCAGCTTGTTAACGGTGCCATCAACGTGGGCTTCGGCGCCGCCGCCGTTGCCGTCGAGGGCGGCAAGAAGGTCCTCGACGACCTCAATGCCAAGGGCGAGCAGGTGCGCAAGGACGCCGGCACCCCCGATATCGCCCGCAGCGTGTCCGACATGTTCGAGCAGGCCGGCGGCACCATCTCCGACCTGACCGAGCGCCTGGGCATGCAGGGCGAGACTGCGGCCCAGCGCGTGCTCGACGAGCTCATCCTCGCCCGCGTGCGCGTCATGACCGCCCCCGAGCGCACGGCCTTTTTGGCCCATGTGCGCGACATCGTCGATTCGGTCGAGGACAACGTGACCTCGGTGCCCGTCGAGTCCGTTGAGCCCGACGATGCAGAGGACGCCGAAGAGGCCGAGTAGCAGCGCAGATGGCAGATTCCACCACCGATTACAACAATCAAGATCCCTTGGGTGACGAGGCGGCGGTTGTCGATGAGGTCGAGGCCGCCGTCTCGGGCGCTCGCAAGAAGCCGCGCGCTGTCGATATGGTCCCTGAGGAGCCCGACGCGATGGCGCCGGACGAGGAATACCAGCTCACGCCGGCAGGTCGTCGTGAACGCATTGGGCAGATCGTTCGCCTGATCAAAAAGTACCGCGTATGGGACAACCTCACGCCGGTGCGCCTGCGTCGTCTGCTCGAAGAGCTCGGTCCCATGTTCGTCAAGATGGGGCAGATTCTGGCCAACCGCTCCGAGATCTTGCCGCAGCGGTTTTGCGACGAGCTGCGCCGTCTGCGCTCCGACGTAGAGCCGGTGCCGTATGAGGTAGTGCTCCGCTGTTTGGAAGAGGAATACGGCCAGCGCCTGGGGCAGATATTCGACGCGATTGACCCCAACCCGCTCGGTAGCGCGTCACTCGCGCAGGTGCACCGCGCCCGTCTGGTGACTGGCGAGGACGTGGCCGTTAAGGTGCAGCGCCCCGGCGCGCAGCAGGTGATGGCTCAGGATATCGACATCATCCGTTCGGTGGTACGCATCGTTTCCAAGTTCGTCAACACCGACCAGTTTGTGGACCTGCATGGCGTGGTCGAAGAGCTGTGGACCTCGTTTCGCGAGGAGACCAACTTTTTGGCCGAGGCCAAAAACCTCAACGATTTCTATGACTTCCACAAAAGCGTGCATGGCGTCTCGTGTCCCAAATCCTACTTGGACCTTTGCACCGAACACGTCGTGGTCATGGACTACATTGACGGCATCTCCATTGCCGACCCCAAGCTCCTGGTAGCCGAGGGTTATGACTTGGAAAAGATTGGCGCTGCGATCGTCGAGGACTACTCGACGCAGGTGCTCGACGACGGCTTTTTCCATGCCGACCCGCATGCGGGAAACATCATCCTCAAGGACGGCATCGTCTACTTTATCGACCTGGGTATGGTCGGGCGCATGTCGAGTCACGACCGCGGTATCGTCAAGGACATGATTTTCGCCGTGGCCGAAGGTGACGTTCCCAAGCTCAAGGATTCGCTTATGCGCTTTGCCGTGACGCGCGGCGATTCTGCCGAGCTCGACCATTCGGCCTTTTTGTCCGACTTGGACTTTATCGTCGCCGACTTTGCAGGGCTCGATCTTAAGGATCTGGATATCGGCGAGTTTTTGACCTCGCTGCTAAACCTGGCGCGCAAAAACGACGTTGAGCTGCCGAGCGTGGTGACGATGTTCGCGCGTGGCATGGTGACACTCGAGGGTCTGCTGACCGAGTATATGCCCGACGTCAACATGATCCAGATCATCCAGACGCACATCAAAAACGAGAAGAGCACCTATGCGCGCGTCCGCGAAATGGGGCACGATCTTGCCGCGAGCAGCTATCGCGCGGCAAAAGGCTCGCTCGAGGCGGCCGAGTATCTGGGCTTGGCGTCGCGCATGCTCACGCGCGGCCAGCTTAAGGTGAACACGCAGATCATGAGCAGCGATAAGGCGCTGCGACAGCTGGGTGGAATTATCGACCGCATGTCGATGGCTATCGTTATCGCCGGCCTGTTTATCGGTTCGTCGGTGGTGTACTACGCGCGCATCGAGCCGGTTGTCCTCGGCATTCCGGTCATCGGCTTCTTTGGCTACGTGAGCGCGCTGGTGCTGGCGCTTATGCTGGGCCGCAATATCTGGCTCAACAGTCACGGCGGCAAGCACTAGAGGCTGCGGCCGTCACCGCTTTTTCCTATCGCAAACAATAGCTTTTACCTTGGGCTTCGCTTGCGTGCGAGGCCCTTTTGCGTGATACCATTTTGACGGTAATAATCGATGGCCTAGATGGTGGTGCGGAGACGCACGAATGCGCGGTTATCCTGCGCATTTGGGAGAATCGGGGTGCAAGTCCCCGGCTGTACCAGTAACCGTAATTCCTCTTGGCTCGGGATGCTCGCGTCGCAGATCGGACGACGTGCCCGAGTCGTTAAGGTTAAGTCGGATCGCCTCCCGTCTTGCATGCGGCTGCGGCTTTTGCCGCCGGTGTGCATAGGGCTCTGGAGGGAAGGGGGTCCCCGATGGGGGAACTCGAGCGCAACATGCGCGATGACGTGGGGCAGTCTCAAGGCAACGCTCCAAGTACAGACAGTAGGAGACAAATGGATATGTTTGAGGACGAGCGCCAGCGCGTCTCGCATCGCCGTGGCGCAATTGCGCGCGGCGTAGCCAAGCGCGGCCTGGTGGCATTCCTGGCCTTCGCGATGGCCTTTGGCACCACACCGGCTCAGCTGTGGGCCGAAGGCGCCGAGGGCATTGCCGAGGCTGCGGCTCAGGCTACGACGCCGGGCGAGGACGCAGCGCTTGCGGGCGGTACCGCTGAGCAGAGCGGCGCCGAGGTTTCGGATTCCGAGGGCGCGCCTGCAGTTAGTGCAGCCATAACAGAGGCAACAACTGGCGACGAAGGCTCGGCGACGGGGGAGAGCCCTGCTACGAGCGAGCAGTCTTCGACGGCGTCCGCTGGCCAAGCAGGATCTGCCGCCGCGGCTGCCGTCCAGACGGAGAACCCGACAGAAACTGGCGATGTCGCCAAGAAGCAAGTCGAGGTCTCGTTCTCGATTATCGGCACCGATGCTGATGGCAAGGCTCAGACCTGGGTGGCACCTACGCAGCTCAAGCTCGACGAGGGCGCGACGGCTGCGGATGCCTTCATTAAGCTGCAGGAGAAGACGGGCTTCAAGGCGAAGTACGAACCGAACACGGCATACGGTTTCTACCTCGAAAGCATCACATCCCCGAGCGATGGTCGCACGCTTGCCTACGATCCGACGACTTATGCCTTCTGGCAGCTGTTCGTCGACGGCGCGTCTTCCTCGGTTGGCGCGAGCAGTGTCAAGCTCACCCAGGGGCAGAAGATTGAGTTTGCCTATACGGCTGGTAGCTCGTCCCCTGTCGTTAAGGACCAGGTTGCCGCAAATGTAACCGTCATTGGTCGCGATGCCCAGGGCAAGACTCAGACTTGGGTCGATAACGCGCAGTATGTGGTGACGTCCGGCTCGAGCGCACTTGACCTTACGAAGGTCGCGCTCGAGGCGAATGATATTGACGCCGTTGCTGCGGGCTCCTTCATTCTGAGCCTTAAGTACAACGGTGTTGAGCTGGGTACGCCCCAAGATTATTCGACCTATTGGCAGCTGTTTATCAACGGCAAGTCGAGTGACTATACGGCGGACAATGTCACCATCCATGCCGGCGATACCGTCACGTGGTTCTACGGTGGCTGGGGCGACCAGTTGCCGTCCGATTCTGTCCATGCTTCTGTTCAGGTGCTTGGTAAGGACAAGGACGGCAAGCAGCAGGTTTGGGCTTCGACGGGTCAGACGAGTCTCAAGGCGGGCTCTACTGCCAAGGATCTCCTTGAGCAGACCGGCCTTAAGCTCGATGCTAGCGAATCGTCTTGGGGCTGGTTCCTCAACGGTATTACTTCGCCGTTCGACAGTAAGTCCTATGGCTGGGATGCTGCGACCAATAGCTATTGGCGCTTCTACGTAAATGGCAAGTTCGCCGACGTTGGCGCCGGTGCCTACAAGCTCCAGGAGGGTGACGCCGTCACCTTTATGTATGGTGCTGACGCCGATGCCCTCCCCGGTCAGGTGCTTGGATCCGCCGATGTTATCGGTCCCGATGTCAACGGGAACAATACGCGTTGGGGCACGGCAAGCAATGTTTCTCTGCCCGAAGGCTCCACGGCCCAGAACCTTATTGAGGCAGTTCTGAAGGCCAAGGGCGTTGATTACAAGGCCTCCCAGAGTGGTGCATACTGGTTCCTCAATTCCGTTACTTCGCCGTACGATCACAAGCCGTATGGTTGGGATGCTGCGACCAATAAATATTGGCATCTGTATATCAACGGAGAGCCTTCCTTACTCTGCGCCAATCAGATTACGCTCAAGAGCGGCGATAAGGTCACGCTTGCCTATACCACCGATAATTCGCCCATGCCCGATCCCGACAAGATTGTCGTGGATCCGAGCGCGACGACTCCTGATTGGGATGCCGAGTGGGCCGGCTACGGCAACAGTGGCAACGGTTCGACCGTAACGGATGCCAAGACGCCTGCGCAGGCCGCCGGTCTTAAGTGGGCCTTCGATTGGAAGGCCGAGTCTGGTCAGCAGTATGCCAACTGCAGCGAGCCTGTCATTGCTAACGGCTTTGTGTACATCGCGACCGAGAACGAGCTCATTAAGATCGATTCGTCCACGGGCAAAAAGGTTGCCTCTGCGCCGCTTGCCTCCAAGGTGAGCTATACCTCTCGTCCGATCTATACCAATGGCCTTATCATCGTTCCGCTCAACGGCGGCGCGGTCCAGGCGATTACTGCAGACAAGCTGATCTGCAAGTGGATGACGCCTGGTTTGACGGACTTGACGCAGAGCTCCTGCACCGTCGTTTCGGACGGCGAGTACGTCTATGTAGGCTCGGTCGATATTTCGTATGACGAGAATTACAACGCGACCTACGGCAACGGCTCCTTTGCGCGCATTAAGATTGCCACGGGCGAAGTTTCTTGGCAGAACATCGACCCTGCCGAGGGCTATTACTGGACTGGTGCGGCTTTGACGGATAAGTATGCCATCGTTCCTACGAGCGCAGGTACGCTTAAGTGCATTGATAAGGCAACGGGTGATGTCGTTTCGACCATGAAGCTCGGCGCTGTCGCAAATGCCGATTGCATTGCCGATCCGTCCAATGGTTCGACCTTCTATCAGATGACGCACGACGGAAAGCTCCATGTGATTTCGCTTTCGGCGAAGGGCGTGCTGAGTGAACAGAAGACGGTTGATCTGGGCCTTACGAATAATCTGAGCGCCCCTGCGGTGTCTGGTGACAATCTGATTGTCGGCGGACAGACGGCTACTGGCTCTGCTCTGGTTCTCTATAACCTGAAGACGGGTAAGACCACGATGGTCGCTGCTGCCGACGGCAAGGCGCTGCCGGCTGGCCTCAACGGTATTGCTGCTACTCCGCTGGTGAGTGTTCAGGGCGGCAAGACCTATGTGTACTTCACCGTTAACAGCGCGGATAGCAAGGATTACGTCAACTACTCTGCTGGTGGTGGCGTGTATCGCTATACGCTCGGCGATGCAGAGGCGACGCAGATTTATGATGCGGCTGGCCATTACCAGTACTGTGACTCTCCGGTCATTGCCGATGCTTCTGGCAATCTCTACTACATTAATGATTCGGGCACGCTGTTTAAACTTGGAGCTGTCGAGTCTTGGACGGTTGCCTTTAACTCCAACGGCGGGTCTGCTTGCGACACTAAGTTTGTTGCTACGGCCGATGGCAAGCTGGTCAAGCCGGCCGATCCGACGCGCGATGGCTACACTTTCGGCGGTTGGTATACCGATGAGGCTTGCACGCAGGCGTATGACTTTAGCACGCCGGTGACGGCCGATCTGACGCTGTATGCCAAGTGGACCAAGAATGCCGTTAACCCTGGCGGTAATGGCGGCGCAGGTTCGAATGGCGGCGGCGGTTCTGGTACCGGTACTGGTTCCGGCACTGGCGCTGGCACTGGCACGGGTTCCGGCTCCGGCTCGAAGGGCGGCGCTGTCGCCCCGGGTCATAAGCCGACGACCAAGACGACGGTGTCGACCAAGACCGAGACCAAGGACAACAAGTCCGACAAGAAGGACTCCGATAAGTCCGATAAGAAGGACGAGAAGAAGTCTGACAAGAAGTCTGACAAGAAGGACAGCAAGTCCGACAAGAAGTCCGATTCCAAGTCCGATACGGGTGCTGCTTCCACGACCACTGCTAAGAAGTCCTCTAGTGCTGCCGAGCAGGAGACTGGCACCAATCCGCTCGCTATTGTTGGCGTTGCCGCCGGCGTCATCGGTCTCGCCATCGTTGGCGTGTTCGTGTTCACCAAACGTCGGTAGGTGAGGGTTGTGTCCAATAAATCCAAGGACGCTGACCCCAAGCAACCAGATTCCTCGTTCATTCAGTTCGACGATGCAAAGCAACAGGGCGCCGCTTCGGCGGCGTCCGCATCTCGTCGCAAGGCGCTCCTTGGCGTTCTTGCTGCCGCGTGCACCATTCTGATCGTCGTCTCGCTGGGCTTCGTCCATCCTTCCGAGAGCGGCGCCTGGTCCATTGACTGGATCGTTCAGACCGTGACGGGGGAGGGCGTCGTCGCCAAGGGCACCAAGGGGTCTGGCTCGTCTGCCGCTTCGGGCGAGGTTAGTTCCAAGGATTCCAGATCTTCGAATGATGCAAAAGACGAGCCCAAGGGTTCGAACGACGCCAAGGACGATTCCGAGTCTTCAAACA
>DBGBLM010000066.1:0-6490 GCA_048448865.1 Collinsella sp. | reverse complement strand
CTGCTCCAGCGGCGGCATCTGCTCGTCGCGCTTGAGTCCGTACGGGTACGCCTCGCGGAAACCCGGGGTCACGAGCACATCGCCCGAAGCCACGAACGGCTCGCCGTTCACGTCGAGCTCGAGCTTGGTGTTCTCGATGGTCGCGGGACCCATAAGCGTCGCCAGGAAGCGGCGGGCGATGAGGTCGTAGAGCTTGCGCTGGCCGCCATCGAGCGTGGACGGATCGCCCTCGCCCGTGGGATAGATAGGCGGGTGGTCGGTGGTCTCGACTTTGCCCCGCGTGGGCTTCATGGGGCCGGCGAGCACCTTTTTGCATACAGGTGCCAGCGCCGGATTGATCTTTGCCAGGTCGCTCACCACGGCGCCCAGGTCGAGCGTCGCGGGGTACACGGTGTTGTCGACACGCGGGTAGCTGATGAGGCCCGCCATGTAGAGGGACTCGGCGATGCGCATGGTACGCGCAGGCGAGATGCCCTCGGCTGCGGCGGCAGCCTGCAGCGAAGTGGTCGCAAACGGCGTGGGCGGCTGCTGCTTGCGCGAACGCTTGGTCACCGCGGCGACGGTTGCCGTCGCAACGCCGTCAACATGGCCGTACGCCGTCTCGGCAGCATCCTTGTCGGTAAAACGCGCCGTCTTGTGCGCGATCTTAAAGCGGTCGTCCTCGGCAGCACCCTGCGCGGCGCCCATGCCGCGGATCTGCCAATAGTCCTCGGGCACAAACGCCATGCGCTCGCGCTCGCGCTCAACCACCAGGGCGAGCGTCGGCGTCTGCACACGGCCGGCGGAACGCACGTTGCCAAAGCCGCCAAACTTGGCGAGCGTCAGGTAGCGCGTGAGCACCGCGCCCCAAATGAGGTCGATGTGCTGACGGCTCTCGCCGGCGTCGGCCAAGTTCTGGTCGAGCGAGACGAGATTATCAAAGGCCTGCGTAATCTCGGCCTTGGTAAACGAAGAATACTGGGCGCGGGCGACCGGCAAGTCGGGCGCAACCTCGCGCACCTTGTTGAGGGCGTCCGAACCGATCAGCTCGCCCTCGCGATCGAAGTCCGTGGCGATAATGACGCTGTCGGACTTCTTGGCAAGGTTCTTGAGCGAGCGAATGAGCTCTTTCTCGGCCGGCAGCTTAATGACGGGTGCCCAGGTGAGATAGGGCAGACTCTCGAGCTTCCAGCCCTTGATGGAGATGCCATCGGCAAGGAACGGCTTACGCTTGGTGTCGTAAGGCGGACGAGCCAGGCCATCGGGCATGTCGGCCGGCAGCATCTCGCCGTCCTCGGTGACCGAATACCAGCCCAGCTTTTTATCGAACAGCACGCTGTCGCAAAAATCGGGCGCAAGGATGTGACCGGCAAGGCCGATCGTCACGCACTCCTCGCCCTTCCACTCAAAACGGTAGATGGCGGTGTTGTACACCTTGTCCTTTTTGGGCTTACCCGTGGACAGACGCTCGGCGATCTGACGCGCGGCGTCGTTTTTCTCGGCGATGATGAGCTTCAAAAGAGGCTCCTATCTCGTATCTCTGCGGCTACGCCCGCCCGTATGGCGGCCGATTTACGCCCTTGCTTGCTCGATCTGCCCGATGAGCCAATCGCACCAGGCATCCATGCCCTCGCCCTTGCGCGCGCTCACGGCAAACCGCGGCGCCTGCGGATTGAGGTCATCGAGTGTCTTAGTATACCTATCCATGTCAAAATCGAAAGCCGGGGCCACGTCGACCTTATTGAGCAGCTGCGCGCCAGCGTGCTGGAAGATGCCCGGGTACTTGATGGGCTTGTCGTCGCCCTCGGGCACCGAGAGAATCATGATGGACAGGTTCTCACCCAGGTCAAAGTCGACCGGGCAGACCAAGTTGCCCACGTTTTCGATAAAGATGACGTCGATGTTCTCCAGACCGACGGCCTGGTCGAACGCGTCAACGGCCTCCATGATCATGTTGCCCTCGAGGTGGCACAGGCCACCCGTGTTGATCTGGATGGCGGGCATGCCGGCTTCCTTCATGGTGATGGCGTCGACGTCCGAGGCGATGTCGCCCTCGATGACGGCGCAGCGCAGGCCCGCCTTGTCACGCAGGCGCTCGTTGGTGCCCAGGATCGTGGTGGTCTTGCCCGAGCCAGGGCTCGACAAGACGTTGATCACATAGGTGCCTGCCTCATTAAATCGCTGACGCAGCTGATCTGCCAGGCGCTCGTTGCGCGACAGAATCGGCGACGCGATATCAATCGTTTTCTCAGCCATACTCAGCGCTCCTTACTTTTGCCCCTTTATACCCCGTCCCCAGGTGGCTGATGGGCTAATCGTCGGGGGTTTCGATTTCGATACTTGCGATGTCGAGTTCGCGGCCGTGCAGCAGGCGCACGTTGGCACCACCACACTGGGGACAGCGACAGTGGAAACGGTCGTGTTCAAAGACCTCACCGCAGTCCAGACACTCGCTTTGTGGATGGACTTCCTCTACGGCAAGCTCGCAGCCGCGCGTGAGCAGGTCCTCGTCGCGAAACGTCTCCCAGGCAAAGTCGAGCGCCTCGCGCACGACCTCGGTCATATCCCCGATACGAAGTGTTACCAAAACGGCGCGAGAGGCCCCCGCCCCACGCGCCGCGCGAATCACTGTATCGAGTATGCCGTTGACAATGCCAACCTCGTGCATACCGATTTACTCCTCGTCGTCCTCATCGTCCGAGAACAGGTCCAGACGGCTCACAAACAAGCCCTCCTTGCCCTCGCGCGCGGTAATGACCACGCGGGCAATGGCGAGCGAAATCTCGTAGAGCGAGAGCAGGGCACCATACATGAGGCCCAGCGTAACGGGCGAGCCGTCGGGCGTAATCACAGCCGAGCCCACAAGCAGGCCCACGTACACGTAGCGCCAGGCGCCGCGGAAGGCCGCGTAGGACACGATGTGGAAGACGGACAGGTAGAAGATGATAAGCGGCAGCTCAAACGCCACGCCAAAGCCGATCATAAAGAGCAGCTCCATGTTGACGTAGTTCTCCAGGTCGGGCAGCGCCGTGGCGACGGCCGAGGTCTCGCCGATAAGCCACTCAAAGCCCGCCGGGATGATGATGAAATAGCAGAAGATGGCGCCCAGGAAGAACAGCACCGTCGAGGCGAGCACCGTGGGCACGACCCATTTGCGCTCGTTGGGACGCAGCGCCGGCAGGAAAAATGCTAGAATCTGCCAGATGATCATGGGCGTGCACATGACCACGGCCATCTTGATGGCCAGCGAGAAGCGCAGGCCAAAGCCGCCGAGCGTGGTGGTGATGTAGAACTTACCGTCCGGCACAAAGGAGCGGATGGGGTCTTCCAGGATGTCGAGCACCACGGGCGTGGCGAAATACAGCACGATGGCGGCGGCAAACACCGACACGACCACGATAGTCAGGCGGCGACGGAGCTCTCCCAGGTGATCGAAGAGCGGCATGCGCGCAGGTCCGATAGGCATTACTCATCGCCTCCCTTCGAGGCGTCGGCGGCAGCGGCGTCGTCCTCGGCCTCGAGCTCGCGGGCGAGCTGGTCGACGACGGCCTTGCGCTTGCGGGGACGACGGGCGTAGAGGTCGGCCGTCGTGGGCTCTACCGGCTCGGGCTCGGGCTCCGGTTCTGCAGCAGGCTCGGGCTCGACGACAGACTCGGCGGCAGCGGCAGGCTCGGCACCCTCGGCCTCCTCAGCAGCACCCTCGCCCTCGGCGGCAGCCTCGCTCGCGGCCTTCTCGGCAGCAAGGCGGGCACGGCGCTCGGCAAAGGTCTCCTTCTTGGCGGGCGCTGCCGTCTCGGCGGCATCCTTGTCCGCATCGGAATCGTCATCGACGGCAGTCTTCTTGGGCTTGACCGGTGCCGAAGCGGCCTCGCTTACCGGATCGATAATCTCAGACTGAACAACGGCCGTCATCTTTTCCTGCGTCTCGCGGAACTGACGGATGGCACGGCCGATCGTGCGGCCCATCTGCGGGAGCTTATCCGGGCCAAACAGCAAAAAGCCGAAGACCACGATGATCGCGAGCTCACCCTCTCCAATACCAAACACACATACCTCCAAGGCTCGATGTGAGTCGAGCCCGCACCGCGCCATTCGGCCGGAACTCGTCTATTCATTCGGTCAAGTATAGCGCCCGGACGCCAAAACGTCCGAGCGCATCACAAACATATGCCAAACGGCACGCCCTTTTGGGGCAAAGATTATGCAGCGGTGATCGAAATCTCCTGGTCGACACCCAACAGCTGAACCACGCGCATTACCGGGGGCTGCACATTGGTGCAGCTAAAACGCTTGCCGTGGTCGACCGCGTGGTGCGCGGCGCCCACAAGCACGCCAATGCCCGTCGAATCGATGTAGCTCACCTGGGCAAAATCGAGCTCAACGGCCTCAGTGGGCTGCTCGAGCGCCAGGTCGATGGCATTACGCAGGCTATCGGCGTTAGAGATATCGATCTCGCCGGTTACCTTAATGGTGTAGAGCTCTGGCGTGGGGTTGGTGGAAATACCCAAATCCATGTATACGCTCCTTTACGTATCGAAAGTGCGGATAGTACGGGAAGCCGCGCGTTAGGCGCGCTCGGCACGCGCAAGCTCGGCAGCGACGAGCTTGACGGCCAGCACCAGCACATCGAGCGCGGCCTCCAGGTCCTCGACCGTGGGATAGCTCGGCGCGATGCGGATGTTGGTGTCGCGCGGATCCTTGCCATAGGGCCAGGTGGCACCGGCCGGCGTGAGCTTAACGCCCAGGTCTGCGCAAAGCGCGGCGACCTTCTGGGCTGAACCCTCGGGACCATCGAAGCTTACAAAGTAGCCGCCGCGGGGGTGCGTCCAGGTGGCGCAGCCCGTGTCGCCCAAGCCCTCGGTGAGCTTGCGCTCGACGGCCTCAAAGCGCGGGCGCAAGAACTCGGCATGCTTTTTCATGTGCTCCTTGACCGCCTCGATGGTGGGAAGGAAGCGCACGTGACGCAGCTGGTTGAGCTTGTCGGCGCTGATGAGGCCGGCCTTCAGGCGCTTGGAGAACTCGGCGATGACCGCGGGGCTCGCACCGATAAAGCCGATACCGGCGCCCGGGAAGGTGATCTTGGACGTCGAGGCAAATGCCACCACGCGGTCCTCGGTGCCCGCCGCGCGAGCGAGGTCAAAGATGTTGGCGAGCTCGTCGGTCTCGTCGTACAGGTCGTGCACGCAGTAGGCGTTGTCCCAGAAGATGCGGAAATCGGGCGCGGCCGTGTGCATCTCGACCAGGCGGCGCACGGTATCCTCGCTAAAGGTGATACCCGTGGGGTTGGAATACTTGGGCACGCACCAGATGCCCTTGATGGAATCGTCGGCGGCAACGAGACGCTCGATCTCGTCCATATCGGGGCCGTTGTCGGTCATTGCTACGGGGACGTTCTCGATACCCAAGTCGGCGGTAATGCCAAAGTGGCGATCGTAGCCGGGAACCGGGCACAGGAACTTGACCTTCTTGCCGTCGTGCGCTGCCTCGTAAGCCTCCCAAGGATCGCTACCACACGAGCCGCAACGCCAGAACATACCGGCGATATCGTGCTCGATCAGCAAGCTCGACGAACCCAGCACGAGCGTCTGCTCGGCGGGGCAACCCAGGAACTCCCCCGCCAGCTTGCGCGCCGAGGGAATGCCCTCAAAGCAGCCGTAGTTGGAGCAGTCGACATTGCCGTCGTGCAGATCGGCATCGGCATTGAGGATATCGAGCATGGGTCGAGAGATGTCCACCTGGGAGGGCGACGGCTTGCCGCGGGCCATGTCGAGCGCCAGGCCCTTGGCCTTGACCTCGGCGACCTCGGCCTTGAGCGCCTCGATGGCGGCATCGAGTTCGGTGGTTTCCATCTTCTGGTAGATCGTCTGCATGGGTGCGACCTTTCGCGAAGCGGTACGTTGCAGTTCGTCTAAGTATAGACCGCCACCGCCGCAACGGTATGAAGCCGTGATAGATTAAGTCCATCGCAATAAATTACGAATCGCCGCGCATGCCGGCGTGGGGCGCCCAAGGAGGCACTATGGAGTACGGATCGTTCCAAGCCGAGGAATTCGGCGACCTACAGCGCCTGGTCGATGGGCTGTTTTACGACCGCCACGCCATCGACCGCCTGGATCTAATCGTACAGGCAGAAATCTTGGACCTGGCGCCCGACCTCATGGAAATCGTCAACCTGCTACCGCCCGGCTATTACGACCGCCAGTCACTTTGCGACCAGCTCAACTCCGCCTTGGCCGCCCACGGCTGGGGCGCCATCTACGGCACCGTGGAATAAGCCTCGAGGCCGACGATTTGGCCCGTTTCCCGACCCTGGCGTAGCTTGTTTTAGGGCTTGTGGCCAAAAAAGGGCAAATATGAGTACTGTTACTTTTTTAGTAGCAGCGATTTTTGGTCGAAATCGGCAAAACTGGACTTGAAACTCCCTAGTCACCGTCAACCAGCGCCGAATTGGAAGTCGATGCTCACTCATTAACGTACAGTTCTTATAACTTTGTTCATTATTTTCCACACC
>DBGBLM010000065.1:0-11745 GCA_048448865.1 Collinsella sp. | reverse complement strand
CGCTCGCCGATTTGTGTCTTGAAAAATGTATATAACGACTATAACGTAGTATGAAACATATTGGAAACAATACCGAGGAGGCTGCGTTGAAGAAAAGCAATCTGGGCTATGTGCTGGTGCTGATCGCCGCGCTTATGTGGGGCAGCATCGGAATCTTTGTAAACGGCATTGCGGCCATGGGCGTTTCGTCTCAGAGCATGGCGGCCTTTCGCTTGTTGGTCGGAGCGCTTATCTTGGCGCCGGTCCTGATGTTTATGGGCTGCCGTCCGGGTGAGGGGTCTACCGTGGCTCAGGGTCCCCTGGCGCTATTCAAGGCAAGCCCCAAAGAGCTCGTCCCCTGCGCGCTTGTCGGTATCGTCGGTTTAGCCGCCGCCAACACCTGCTATTACGAGTGCATGCGCGAGGTGGGTATGTCTACGGCCTCGGTGCTGCTCTACACCTCGCCGGTGTTTGGCGTCATGCTCGGCCGCGTGCTTTATCGCGAGGACGTGACCCCCAACAAGCTCGTTGCCATTGTCTTTAACATCGTTGGCTGCGTGCTTGCGGTGACCAATGGCGACCTTTCCGGTTTTCATTTTTCGGTTTGGGGCGTCACGTCGGGCGTGATTGCAGGCCTTTGTGGTGCGTCGCTCGCGGTGTTTAGCCGGATAGCAACCAAGACGGTCCACCCGCTGGCTGTCACGTTTTGGGGCTTTGTTTTTGGCGGTGCGGTTATGGCGGCTATCGCGGCTCCGTGGCCGGATGTCGCCGCGGCAATGTCGCCACAACTGCTGCTGCTGTTCCTTGGCTTTGGACTCATCCCCACAGCCGTGGCTTACATCTTATATATGCAGGGTCTGTCCATGGGGCTCGAGACGTCGAAAGTTCCCGTCGTAATGTCATTCGAGACAGTTGTCACCGTACTGCTGGGCATTGGTGTCTACGCCGAGCCCGCCGGCGCGATCAAAGTCCTGGGCATCGTGCTGGTGCTCGCGTCCATCCTGATTATGAACACCGACTTCTCCAAGCTGCGCAACAGTGTGTTTGTCGGTCATGTTGTTGAGAGCATGACCTTTAAGCCCAACGCGTGGTGGACCGAAAAATCTCAGGACATGGATCTGTTTAAGGAGCGCACGGGCATTGCGTTGGAGCCCACCGTGCAGGAAAGCCCCTGGTACTTCGTGCGATAGGGGATTGGCAAGGCGTCTGATCTGGGGTTATCCAGCCAGCGCCGGCCTACCCAGCCCCAACGTTTCAAGTACGTTAAACCCGTCAACGGTCGATTTTCACCCGCGAACGGTCTTTATACTAATTAGCAATATAAGCAACGTATAAGACGTTATAATGACCATAACGAAAAGGAGGAGGCAAGATGAATCAGATCATTCTCGCATCTCATGGCGGCCTGGCCGCAGGCGCCAAAGACACGCTCGAGATGGTTCTCGGCGACGTGTCGAACGTCCACGTCGTGTCGCTTGCTCGCGACGACAAGGAGCCCATCACCAATAAGGTTGAGGCTATGATCGCCACGTTCAACGCGGACGACACCGTCTATGTGCTGACCGATATGCTCGGCAGCTCGGTCAACAACAACATGGTCGAGCTTTCCAAGAACGGTGCGAAGTTCACGGTTGTCAGCGGTTTCAACATTCCGTTGGCACTGACGCTCGCTATGAGCCCCGTCCCCGTCAAGGGCGCCGAGCTCGCGGCCCTCATCAACGAGGCCCGCACCGGCCTGACCAACCCCAACGCACCGGTCGAGGCTGCCGCGGCTCCCGCCAAGAAGGCCAAGGCGCCCCGTCACAGCTCCGGTCCCGCCAAGATCGTCCTCGCACGTCTTGACTACCGTCTGCTGCACGGCCAGGTCGTCTTTACCTGGACCACCAAGGTTCAGGCCGAGCGCATCATCGTCGTCGACAACGCTGCCGCCAACGATGACATCAAGAAGGGCGCTCTTAAGCTGGCCAAGCCCCAGGGCGTTCGCCTGAACGTCTTCACCGTCGAGCGTGCCCTCGCCAAGATGGACAAGCTCAACACTCTCGGCGAGCGCGTCATGTTCGTCTTTGGCAACACTGCCGAGATGCTTCAGTTCTGCCAGGGCTACAAGCTCGACGCCATCAACCTGGGCGCCACCGCCAACCACGACGGTGCCGATCAGGTCGGCGGCAAGGACAGCTCCGTCTTCCTCGATGCCACCCAGAAGGCCGATATCAACCAGCTGCTCGACATGGGCATCAAGCTCTATGTCCAGCAGACCCCCACGTATCAGAGCGTCGACATCGACGCCAAGCTGTAATCAACCAGGCTTTTGCCTGACTGAAAGGAGAAGGGTATGAATACGTTCATCAGTGCGGTGCTCGTCGGCCTCGTCGGCGTGTTCTGCATGTGGGACTCCCGCCTGCTCGGTCGTCTTAACTTCGAGCAGCCCCTCGTTGGTGCTACGCTCGTCGGTCTGCTGCTGGGCGATGTGCCCACCGGCCTTGCCGTCGGTGCCGCCGTCGAGCTCGTGTCCATGGGCCTGGTGCAGGTCGGCGCCGCCGTTCCGCCCGATATGGTCCTGGGCGGCATCGTGGCCGCTGCCTTTGCGTGCCTGACCGATGCTTCTGCCGAGACCGCCATGACGATCGCCATCCCGGTCGCCGTCCTGGGTCAGCTCCTCGGCATCGTGTTCCGTTCCATCATCGCCGCCCTCACCCATGTGGCAGATAGCGCGATCGATAACGGAAAGTTCAAGATCGCCTACCGTATGCACATCTGCGTCGGCACTGGTCTGTACGCCGTCATGTACTTCCTGCCGATCTTCCTCGCCGTCTTTGTTGGCACCGACCTGGTTCAGGCCATCGTCAACATGGTTCCCGAGTGGCTGTCCACTGGTCTTAACGTTTCGACCAAGATCATGACCGCCTACGGCTTGGCCCTGCTGCTCACCATGATGATCAAGAAGGGTATGACCCCGTTCCTGTTCATCGGTTTCCTGCTCGCCGCTTACCTCAACCTGTCCGTCATCGCGGTCGCTCTGATCGGTGTGTGCCTGGCTGTCGTCTTCATGGGCTTCAAGTTCAACGGTTCCCATGCAGCCGCCGGTGTCGATTCCGACTACGATCCGCTCGAAGACGACGAAGACTAAGGAGGAACACACTATGGCAACCGCAACCAAGGACGTGTCCCTGAACAAGAAGGTCAGCCAGTTCTTCTGGCGCTCCTGGGCCATCCAGGCCTCTTGGAACTACGAGCGTCAGATGAACATGGGCTTCCTCTACGGCATGGTTCCCACGCTCGACCGCCTCTATCCCGACGAGTCTGACCCCAAGCAGCTCGAGGCCAAGAAAGAGGCTTACCACCGTCACATGGCGTTCTACAACTGCACCCCGCAGACGAGCGCTTTCATCCTGGGCCTCGCCGCCTCCATGGAGGAGGAGTACGCCAAGGATCCTGAGAACTTCGATCCCGATTCGATCAACGCGGTCAAGACCTCCCTCATGGGTCCGCTTTCCGGCATCGGTGACTCCTTCTTCCAGGGCACCATCCGCGTTATCGCCTTTGGTCTGGGCGTTCAGCTGGCTCAGCAGGGCTCCATCATGGGCCCGATCCTGGCCATGCTCATCTCCATCATCCCCGCTGTGCTGATCACTTGGTTCGCAGCCAAGATGGGCTATCAGGGCGGCCACGAGTACCTGAGCAAGCTTCAGGGCGGCGACCTCATGGAGAAGCTCATGTATGTCTGCGGCATCGTGGGTCTTATGTCCGTGGGCGGCATGATCGCTACGCTGATCGGCGCCACCACCCCGCTGCAGTTCGCTGACGGCACCGTTGTGATCCAGGACATCCTGGACGGCATGATGCCCCAGATGATCTCCCTTGGCCTCACCGGCCTTATGTACTGGCTCATCAAGAAGAACGTCAACACCGGTTGGCTTCTCGTGATCGCCATCGTGGGCGGCATCGCCCTCTCCGCGGCCGGCATCCTGGCCTAGTCGCGACCAAGCGTCCAACCGCTTTCCCCCGGGGGCCTGCCTGGCATCCCATACCCCAGGCAGGCTTCCATCCCTATACGTGACAAAGGGGAGTCTCTTTGTCACATCCTCAACGGGCCGGCGACTCGGTCCAAATCACGGTAACCCTGCGTGCGCCCGGCAATGTGGCGCCGCAAAAATCGAAAGGAATGTGTCAGATGTACGAGATCGACCTTAACCTCCCTAAGCAGATCGTCGCTGACGTCCTGTCCAACCACGAGATCCACAGCGTCGCCTTCGTCGGCTGCGGTGCTTCCATGTCCGACCTGTACCCCGCCAAGTACTTCCTGGCCAACAACACGGACAAGCTGAACGTTCAGATCTTCACCGCTAACGAGTTCAACTACGACACGCCCTCCTGGGTCAACGAGCACACCTTCGTGATCACCTGCTCCCTCGGTGGCTCCACGCCCGAGACCGTCGAGGCCAACAAGACCGCCAAGAAGCACAACTGCCCGGTCGTCTCCCTCACCAACAAGGCTGGCTCCGCTCTGACCGTCGACGCCGACCACGTCATCGTCCACGGCTTCCACGCCAACTACGCTGCCAAGTGCGAGAAGCCCGGCTACGCCATCGCTCTTGCTCTCGAGATCCTTCAGCAGACCGAGGGTTATGACCACTACGAGGACATGATCACCGGCCTCACCAACATCTTCGATCTCTGCGAGAACGCCGCTCAGCACTGCAAGAAGCTCGCCAAGAAGTTCGCCGAGGACTTCAAGGACGACAAGATGATCTACTTCATGGCTTCCGGTGCCTCCGAGAAGATGGCTTATTCTCACGCTGCCTTCCTGTTCACCGAGATGCAGTGGATCGACGCCGCCGCCTACAACACCGGCGAGTACTTCCACGGCCCGTTCGAGGTTTCCACCGAGGGTAAGCCCTACGTCTTCTTCATGTCCGATGGCGCCACCCGTCCGATGGACGCCCGCGCCCTCACCTTCCTTGAGCGCATGGGCGCCAAGGTCGCTCTGATCGACTCCAAGGACTACGGCCTGGCTGACGCCGTGCCCGCGAGCGTCGTCACCTACTTCAACCCGCTGCTGCACCTCGCCGTTATGCGCGAGTACGGCAACCAGATCGCCGAGGCCCGTCAGCACCCGCTGACCATGCGTCGCTACATGTGGAAGCTTTCCTACTAATCACAAGTAAGTAGACCTTACGGGTTGATTGAGAGGGGATGGGGTTTGCGCCCCGTCCCCTTTTTTGCTTTGGGGAGGGCGTGTTTGTTGCGTCGCAAAACCCCAGATAAAACCTACCACAATAAACCTGTCCCTTTTTGGCAGGTGGGAGGAGATGCGTATGATCAAGGCAGTGCTGTTTGACATGGACGGCGTGCTGGTCGATACCGAGTGGTTCTACAACCGCCGCCGCGTGGCGTTTATGGAAGAGAAGGGGTTCCACTTTGATGAGATTCCCGATCTTTCGGGGTCTAACGAGCCTGCCATTTGGGAGGCGCTGGTGCCCGACGATGTTGAGCTGCGCGAGCGTCTGCGCGTGGAGTACAAGCAGGTCTACAGCCCGGTCCACCCCGTTCCGTATGCTGAGCTGCTCAACGAGCAGACGGAGCCGGTGATGCGTGAGCTGCACGAGCGCGGCGTGAAGTGTGCCATCGCGAGCTCGTCCTATCGCGAGTTGATCGACGAGCTGGTGGAGATTGCCGGTATCGCTGACGTGCTGGACTACACCATCAGCGGTCACGAGTGCAGTGCGTTTAAGCCCGACCCCGAGATTTACCTGCGTGCCATGGAGGCGCTGGGTGTGGAGCCTGCCGAGTGCCTGGTTATCGAGGACTCGCCTTTGGGCATCGAGGCCGGCAAGCGCTCCGGCGCCCGCGTCCTGGCACTGCGTCCGCACGAGGGCGTCAACCTCGATCAATCGCAAGCCGATGTCGTTATTGATAATCTGACCGACATTTTGGCCGCTTTGTAGTGTCGATTCACCGCAAGAAGCACGGGTTCAAACGTTTTTTGCGGTGGACTGGATCAATTTGGTTTCGATTTTGATCTGTTTGGCTTCGATTCGGGCTAAGTGAGTAGACTTTTTGGCGCAGGCCGAGCACAAAGTGCATCCGCTCTAGTAAAACCGCAGGTCACAGGGGTGGCGGTTTTGGGTGTGCTCTGCAGGTCGCGTAAAGTCTACTCACTTGTACTTTGGGCCTTTGGTCGTGGGGGTTGCTGGTCCCGTTTTGGTCGTCGAGAGAGGGCGAATTGAAGCGCCTCTTCTCGCTCCATGCTACAATCGCGGGCACGCCCCACAACTATATCTGCCTTCGAAAGGAGCCTACGTGGCGAACGCCATCGATCAGCTCACGGACCGCGTGCTCGTGCTCGGCCGCCTCACTATCGTCCGCCGCGCCATCACCGCTGTGGCAGTCACCATTTCCGCCGTTCTCCAGACATTCCTGATTCAGGCGTTCATTCGGCCCGCCGACCTGCTTCCGAGCGGTCTTACCGGCGTCGCGGTCCTGCTCGATCGCGTTACCTCGCTGGGCGGCGTTCACATCGACATCTCGCTCGGTATGCTCGCGCTCAACATCCCTGTGGCGCTCCTATGCTGGAGCGGCATTAGCAAGCGCTTCGTCATCTTCTCGATGATGCAGGTCGTGCTCTCGTCGCTGTTCCTCAACATCTTTCACTTTTCCCCGTTTTTGGGCGACAAGATCATGCTCATCATTTTTGGCGGCGTGGTCTCGGGTCTGGGCGCTGCCATCGCGCTCAAGTCCGGCGCATCCACCGGCGGCACCGACTTTATCGCGCTGTGGGTCTCCAACCACACGGGCAAGACTATCTGGGGCGTCATCTTTGGTTTCAACTGCTTTATCCTGGCGATCTTTGGCTTTATGTTTGGCTGGGACAAGGCGGCGTACTCCATCGTGTTCCAGTTTATTTCGACCAAGACCATCGACAGTTTCTATCGTCGCTACGACCGCGTGACGCTGCAGATCACGACGCGCAAGGCAGACGAGGTCATGACCGCCTATGTTGACCATTTTCAGCACGGCATTAGCTGCGCCGAGGTCATCGGCGGATACAGCCGCGAAAAGATGTACCTGCTGCATGCCGTTGTCTCGACCTACGAGAGTCAGGACATTATCAAGCTGGTGTGCGACATTGATCCCGGCGCCGTGATCAACGTGTTCCACACGCTCAACTTTGTGGGCGGCTGGTGGGGTGGTCATGTCGACGAGCCCATGCCCACGGCCGTTCCCGATCCCGACAAGCCCGCGCGTATGGCCAGCAGGCAGGCGCGCCTCTGCGAGCAGGACAGCCTGCAGCAGGACGACGGCAAGTAGGGTATTGGCATTTTGTCGGCCAAGCGTAGTCCATCCGAATGAGCCCCTCGAAAGCCTCGTTGTTTTCGAGGGGCTCTCGTTTGCCCAGGTAAAACCTACCAAAATGAAGCTGTCGCTTTTTGGTAGGGAGGGTGTATCGTTTTATCAATATGAGGTAACATGAAACTAGACGTTATATACGTATTAGTTATTTCGATATTTCGATAAGAGTGATTAGATATGCCTGCGCCCAAAAATGCACCGCTTTACCAGCAGATTTACGACGAAATCAAGGATGCGATCGAGAAAGGTGTTTATGCACCCAAGGAGCGTATTCCGTCCGAGCTTGAGCTAGCCGAGCAGTACGACGTGAGCCGCATTACGGTGCGCCGCGCCGTCGAGGAGCTGTGCTCCGATGGCTACCTGGTTAAGCAGCAGGGCCGTGGCACCTTTGTCTCCACGCCGCACATCAATCGCCAGTTTCACGCCTCGACATTGCAGACGTTTACCGCGCTGTGTGCCGGCAATGGCATGAAGGCCGGTGCGCACGTGATCGATCGCCAGATTGTGCCGGCGCGCCAAAACGAGATGGAGTTCTTTGGCCTGCAGAAGGATGCGCTGCTGCTGCATATCAAGCGCGTGCGTACGGCCGACGGCGAGCCCATCTTTGAGGAGAACATCTTTGTGCCGTTTGATGCCTACCGCGAGCTGTTGACGGCCGATCTTGAGGACAAGTCGATTTTTGCCGAGGTCGAGCGTGTTGGCGGAATCCCGATTGTCTCGGTTGGCTACCGCACGGTCGAGGCCGTTCGTGCCAATACCGAGCAGGCGGCCGAGTTGGGCATTGCTCCGCACGATCCGCTGCTCAACCTGCGTGCCAGCTTTACCGGTCCCAATGGAGAGCCGGTCCTGATGGGTAAGCAGTACTACGTGGGATCGCGCTACGTTATGGTCATGTAGGGTTGGTTCCGCCGTTCTAACGAACGGCGGGCCGGCCGACGCTGCTCCTTTGGTTACGCGGTTTTACCAAACCGCGTAACGGCTCGACGCTGCAAGCCCGCCAGAGCGGCAATCTGCCTTTCAACTTCGGCGGCATGACCAGAAGGTCAATGCCGCCTCGTTTCAAGGCACCGTGCTCGCTCTGGCGGGCGTTCGCTGTCCGCGCCAATACATCGGCGTTGCCGGGCCGGCACTTGGGGACGTTCCTTTTCTGTCGGCACCTGGGGACACTCCTTAGTCGTTGGGGGCGTTCTTAAACGACTGGTCATTCAAAAACGTCCCCAATGACTAGTCACAGAATGAGCGTGGATAATCTCTCGTTTTTGGCTTGGTGACGGGTTCAAAGTGGGAGATTATCCATGCCCATCCGGAAAGTGTCCAAAAATCCCTCGCTCGTTCGCCTTGGATTGCGTTGCCCGTGGCCGGCAGCCGCGCGGCACCGGTCCGCGTGGCGGCGTATAATCGGCGACAGATGACTTAGACGTTAGGAAACCATGACCGATAGCATGCAGCAGATGGCGCTCGACACGCTCGGCGCCTATTTTGGCTACACCTCGTTTCGCCCGGGACAGGACCGCATGGTCGATGCGATCCTTGCCGGCCGCGATGCACTGGGTGTTATGCCCACGGGCGCCGGCAAGTCCATTTGCTACCAAGTTCCCGCGCTCATGCTGCCCGGCATCACCTTTGTGGTGAGTCCGCTGCTGTCGCTTATGGAGGACCAGACCCGTGCGTTGCTCGCGGCGGGTGCGCGACCCAGCTATCTCAACTCCAGCCTTACTCCGGCCCAGCAAAACACCGTGCTCAAGCGGGCGCGCGAGGGCCGCTACCAGCTTATGTACGTGGCGCCCGAGCGCTTGCTCGAGCCGCGTTTTTTGGCCTTTGCGCAGGAGGCCGCGGCGGACGGCGGCATTGGCGTGCCGCTCGTGGCCATTGATGAGGCCCACTGCGTGAGCCAATGGGGTCAGGATTTTCGCCCCGCCTACCTGCAGATTCGCGAGTTCATCGACTCACTGCCGCAGCGCCCCATCGTGGCGGCCTTTACCGCTACGGCAACCGAGCGCGTGCGCGCGGACATTCAGCAGATGCTCGGCCTGCAAAATCCCGCGACGGTGGTGACGGGCTTCGACCGCAAGAACCTCTACTTTGGCTGCGAGGAGATGGGCGACAAAGCCAAGGCAGCGTGGGTGCGCGACTATGTGATCGCGCATTCGGGCGAGAGCGGTATCGTGTATTGCTCGACCCGCAAGACGGTCGATGCGCTGGCAGGCGAGCTTGCCGAGGCGCTGGGCCCCAGCGGCATTCGCGTTGGCCGCTACCATGCCGGCATGGGCAACGACGCCCGCCGCCAAAGCCAGCGCGCCTTTATCGATGACGATATCCAGGTGATGGTTGCCACCAACGCCTTTGGCATGGGCATTGACAAGCCCAACGTGCGCTACGTGATCCACAACAACGTGCCCGAGAGCATCGAGGCCTACTACCAGGAGGCGGGCCGCGCTGGCCGCGATGGCGATCCGGCCAGCTGCTACCTGTTGTGGAACGGCAACGATTTTCGCATGCGCCGCTTTCTGATCGACCGCGGCGATGCTGCCGATGAGGCGCTTGACGACGAGCAGCGCGCGTGGGCGCTCCAGAATCGATATCGTCTGCTCAGCCAGATGGAGGGCTACTGCAATACCACCGGTTGCCTGCGCGAATACATGCTGCGCTACTTTGGCGACGAGGCCGCGGCCGAGCATACTGCCGCGGCTGGTGCGGGCGGCACCGCTATGGACGAGCCCGACGGCTGCGGCAACTGCAGCAATTGCCTCACGCAGTTCGAGGTCGAGGACGTCACCGATATGGCCCGCGCCGCCGTGCGCTATGTGGCCACGCGACCCATGCGCTTTGGCAAGTCGCTCATCGCCGACGTGCTCCACGGCGGCAACACCGAGCGCATTCGCCAGATGCATCTGGACGAGGACCGCGGCTACGGTGAGCTGTCAAGCGAATCGGTCGGGCGCATCAAGGACATCATCGGCCAGCTGTGCGGCCGCGGTTACCTGGCCACCTCGCAGGGGCAGTACCCGGTCGTGGGGACGGGCCCGCGCGCCGGCGAGGTCGAGGACGAAGCGTTCGCCTTTACCGTTAAGCGTCGCGCGTCCAAGCGCAAGGCCTCGGCTCGCGCCCGCCGTGCGGTGGATCTGCTGCGCGAGGAGGCCGAGCTGGATCAGCGCCCGCGCGTGGGTGACGATGCCGAGCTGTTCGAGCGCCTGCGTGCCCTGCGCAAGGAGATTTCGACCGAGCTGGAGATGGCGCCGTACATGGTCTTCTCCGACAAGGCTCTGCGCGGCCTGTGCCGCCTACGCCCGCAGACGCGCGACGAGCTTATCCAGGTCAACGGCATCGGCGAGAAAAAGGCCGATGCCTTTGGCGAGCAGTTTATGGCGGCGATTGAAGAGTTTGAGTCCGAGCATGCACGGAATGGAGCATAACGATGACATCCGACGATAAAACCGAGCGCACTGAGGTGTCCGCCGTGCCGCTGTACCAGCAGGTTATGGACGACCTAAAGGGCGAGATCGCGCGCGGCGTGTACGCATCCGGCTCGCGCATTCCTTCCGAGATGGAGCTCGCGAAGTCTTACGGCGTGGGGCGCGTCACCGTGCGCCGCGCCGTCGAGGAACTGTCGCGCGCGGGGTATCTCAACCGCCAGCAGGGGAGGGGCACGTTTGTGTGTGCGCCCAAGCTCAAGCGCAAGATTGTCCAGAAGGGCGACGTTCAGAGCTTTTCCGAGGGCTGCGCTGCCAACGACATGGTGGCCGGAGCGCGCCTGGTGTCGCGCACGGTGGTTGCGGCGACGCGCGAGGACGCGGCGTTTTTTGGGGTGGAACCCGGCTGCGAGCTCATCGTTGTCGAGCGCGTGCGTACGGCAGATGGCGTGCCCGTCATGCTCGAGAACAACGCCTTTGTGCTGGCCGATCATCCCTATCTGCAGACGCTTGCCGACAAGGACCTCACGGACAATTCCATCTTTGCGCTCGTTGCCGAGCATTCGGGCCGTGCGCCGCTCAAGTCCGACCCCTGCACCGTGGAGATTGCGCTTGCCGATGCTCAGGCGGCCCCGCTGCTGGAGGTGCCAGTCGGCGAGCCGCTGTTTTATATGGAGGCGTACTTTACGGATGCGGACGGGCGGCCCTTGCTGCTCGGACGCCAAAAGATCGTGGGCTCGCGCTACGTGTTCGACATCTAACGTCCACAGATAGAACAATATAGAACAAGTTTGGTGAAATGACTTCACGGGCGTCGTCGTGCGTGCTATAAATAGGACAACATAGAACGACTGCAGGTACGAGCTGCAGTCGTTCAAAACCGCCACACAAGAAGGGGCATCACCATGAACGCACACGATCTGATTCAGGAAATCATCGAGCGCAAGGGCAAGATCGAGAATGTCTTTTGGATCGCCTGCGGCGGTTCGATGATCGACCTGATGCC